>NZ_JAROCA010000034.1 GCF_030732005.1 Tigheibacillus jepli
TTCGACGGATGGTTTGGATTTTCCTTTTTTTAAATCAAAGTTGTCGAATTATGTTCCCCGTAAGTTGTTACTGAACCATAATACTTTCTGATTGAATTCCTTTCATCGTTTGTATTCCAAGATTTGCTACAAGCTCGGGATTTTTCCCAAAGGAGCGATCCCCGATGACCGGGTTGTTCGGATTACTATCCACATCCAACACAGGCGCAAAATCCATATTCATTCCAAAAGACCGTACCTGCCTGCCCAACATTTTACCGATTTCATAGGAAAAGTTGCCATCGTCCTTATTGCCGATTGAACGATTATTCGGCAACTTCTGCACACCGGGCAGCCTGGAGACCGAAGCCCCTTCCTGATCGACACTTAAGAACAGCGGAAACCGATTTTGTCTATTTTCGTGTTTCAGTTGATTGACAAGCTGTATGCTCTGTTTTTGGTTCTGCAGGTTATTGGCGTAAAATATAAAACCGCCAACCTTGTAATCCTGGATCAGTGATATCGCTTGTGCATCTGCTGTCGTTCCGGAAAGCCCGGCAATCACCATTTGGCCTATTTTTTCATCAAGTGTCATGTGTTGGACTTGCTGCTGAATGGCGTTTTTCGGCATATTTTTCATCTCCACTGTAACATGCCGAACTGTCTGTTTTTCCGCCTTCCGCTCCACGCCGCTTTCTTTTCCCCACAGAAAACCGATCGTCATTATCACAGCAATGAAAACAAGTATGCCTGCCATTTTTTTACGCATGCAATTCCTCCATAGCGTTATTTGCCCGTTTTCTTCCGCAACTGGACAGCTTCGGGAAAATCATCTTCTTTCTAAAAGTTTTCCCAGAAAGTGAAACTTCAATCAGTGGAGGGACAGAGGGACAGGTTCACTGTCCTAAACGCTTCTCGGCTGGGACAAGGAACCTGTCCCCGTGTCCCACCAGACGAGGAGCCCCGTGTCCCACTTAAACATGGATGACGCCAAGCAGGACGGAAATCACCATCAATACGAGGCTGATTCCCCATAGCCAAAAGATGCTGTAGCGGATATGTTTGCCCATTTCGGCACCTGCAAGTCCCAATGCCAACCATAAAGCTGGTGAAAATGGACTGATGAATGTGCCGACAATGTTTCCTACAATCATGGAGTATGCCATCGACAAGGAATCGATGCCAAACCCGGAACCGATACTGTCTGCAACAGGCAATAATGCAAAATAATATGCATCCGTACTCAGCAGCAATTCAAGCGGGATACCTACTATGCCAAGTACCAAATGAAGATAAGGACCGATGAAGCCCGGCAGTACTTTCACAATGTCCGCTGCAATCGCATCAAGCATTCCAGTTCCTGTCAATATTCCCAAAAACGAACCTGCGGCAAGGATGATGGATCCCATCGTCAAGGCGTTCGGTGCGTGTGTGCGAATGCTCTCTGTTTGATCACTTATTTTCGGATAATTCAAAGGCAATGCGATACATAAGCCGATCATAAACGCAAAGCCTGCCGGGATAATCCCCCAAACGAGCACGGCGATGACGGCAATGGTTAAAATCAGGTTCAGCCATATCAGCTTTGGTCGCGCCAGTTGATTTTTTTCACTGTTTACATCTTTTTTTTGCTCTATCATTTCAGCTACAGCAGCTTGTGCATCCACTGCACCATACACCCTGGCAATCCTTTTTTTCTCCCGGATACCGACCAAAACAGCCAGACCAATCATGAGTACCATGCCGATAGCCTGGATTGGTATCAGCGGACGCCACAGTTCAGTCACATCCATTTTCAATACTGATGCTGTTCTTCCAAGCGGCCCGGCCCATGGCAGCATGTTCATGACGCTGGCGCTACCGCCGATGAGAAGCAACAATAAATAGGGACTCATTCTCAACCGCTTATAAAGGGGCAATAATGCCGGAATCGTAATCAAAAATGTTGAAGCACCGGAACCGTCCAATTGTGCTACGGCAGCGATCAAAACACTGGCAACACTGACCGTGACAACGTTTCCTTTCGACCAGGCAATCATTTTATTTATCAAAGGATCGAATAATCCAACGTCCATCATAATCCCAAAATAAAGGATTGCAAATATGAACATTACAACGACATTAATGACATCCGCAACGCCGTCATTGAAAAAATCCCCGATTTCTCCAAAACCAAACCCGGCGGCGAACGCCCCAATAATCGGAATCAGCACCAACGGTATCATCGGTGTCCATTTTCCGCTTAACAAAAGCAAAACGATTGCGAGAATCGTAATAAAGCCTATGATACTTAACATGAATTTCTCCTCCCACTAGCCAAGTACATTTGACGCCAAAAGATGTATGCGTTTGCAAAATGTACCAAAATCCTTATGTTATTTGCATTCAGATAGAATATGTATCAATTTAACATAAGGATTTTATGGGATAAAGCTTCCTATCATAATATCATTATTTTTTATTTGATCCATTTTGTTCATAAACGCCACGAAGGCTGTATAACCTTTCTGGTCTGCCAACAGTTCCATATTTCACACTTGCCCGGAGCATCTTTACCGACACAAGATATTCGAGATACCTTCTTGCAGTGGAACGCCCCATTCCGGTTTGTTCGCTCAGCTCTATTGCGGTAATGCCCTCTGAAGTTTCACGCAGGATGGCCTTTACATCATTTAATGTGATCGGGTCGACACCTTTTGGCAAATCGTCTCCTGTTCCATCCTTTGGTTTCTCAAGAAACTGTGTGCCAATGATATAGTCGATTTCCTGCTGCTGCAATTTTTTTCTGGCAGTTAAAAATGCATGCTTTTCTTGAAATGACAAAAGCGACTGCTCCAGGCGATTCGCATCAAGTGGTTTGGTCATATAGTCAAACACTCCGCCGACAATCGCTGCTCGCACCGTCTCCATCTCTTGAGCGGCAGTAATGACAATTAGACTGGTGAGTCGATATTGCATGCGTAATTGCCAAAACAAGTCGAGCCCGGCAACATCCGGGATATACACGTCAAGCAGGATCAAGTCCGGTGCTTGTGGTATGCCTTGTAGATACGCCATCGCCTCTTTGGCTGTTTTCGCTTCTTTGACAACAGTGAATCCTGCAATCTTTTCGACAATTTGCCGATGAATTGCGGAGATGCGAAAATCATCTTCAATAATCATGACAGAAATGTTCTCAGGCATATAAATCTCCCTCCTTTGCGTCGATATTGGATTTTTATAGATTCGGTTATATTTCTGGCAAATGTTCTTATATGCTCGTATGCCGCTGAAACTCAGAAAGATATGCACCTAAAGAAGAAGAGGCTATAGTCAATTTTTGACTTCAGGTTTGTTATTGCGATGAACGGACATACGAAACGAATTTTTTTGCGGGATGGAAAGGAAAAAATTCGTTCGACTTCTTTTTTATAGGTAAAGAAAGCATAAAATTGGGCTGTATGAATGTCTTTTGCTATGACAGCCACATCCGGCTCCAGCGCCCAGCAACTAGCAAATGGTTTTCGATGGGACGAGTAATCGCAGTCCCAAGGGTTTTGGGTGGGGCGAGTAACCGCAGTCCCAGGACGTCGCGCTTTTAGCCTGTAAGGGCAATTGCGCCTTTGCTCTCCCGACACAATCGACGGTGCTATCCGTTATTTTCCAACAAGTCCTTTGGCATGGTCATCACAAAGCAGGCACCGCCCAATTCACTGTCTTCTACCATGATTTCCCCACCGGCTTCGTGAAGCAGATGCCGTACCAGTGCAAGGCCAGTTCCGCGGTTTTCACCCGGTTTGGTGGAAAATCCCTGTTGAAAAATACGTTCCATATCATCTTCTTTTATTCCAGGTCCACTGTCCGTGACTTCTATCAATATATCATCCCCGATATCGGTAAAGAAAATCTCAATTTCTTTTTTTCTATCCTCGGGCATTTGTTTGACTGCTTCCATCGCGTTATCCAGCAAATTCCCAATACCACTGATGAGCACCCTTTGCTGTTTGGTGTGAGATATTTCGTTCAGTTGGCTTTGCGGATGCACTTTCAATGAAATTCCCAGCTCTCTCATCTCGTTCATTTTTGCTTGGAGCAGTCCGGATACAAGCGGATCTTTGACATTTTCCAATAAAAACCTGGACCACTCTTGTCGGATATTTTGTTCCTTTTTGATAAACGCAATGGCTTCATCATATTGTTTTAATTGCAACAATCCTAGCATGATCGATAACTTATTGGAAAATTCATGAGTCTGGGCACGCTGAGCATTGGCATATTGTTTCACTTGATGCAGTTCCTTGGTGATTTCCTCGACTTCCTGTTTTTTACGCAGTGTAGCGACACCACCGACAATGGCATTGTCTTCTGTGATTGGAACCTGGGTTACCAATACAACATTTTGGCCAATGACCATTTCCTGGTTCACTGCAGATGTAATCGGGTTGAACAGTTTGGTATATGGCAAGACATCTTCCAATTGCTTGCCCAATAAGACTTGCCTTTTTCCCTGAGGAAGGTGGAGCATGTCGTTTGCCGCCGTATTGAGTACCGTGATTCTTCTTTGTTCATCCACCGCGATGATTCCCTCATGTGCAGATTGCAGGATTGCTTCTTTTTGCTTCAGCAGATGGGAGATTTCCTCAGGTTCCATGCCGGAAAGCAGCTTTTTCAAATAACGTGCAATGAGTCCCGCACCCAAAATACCAAGGCAGGCGATTCCGATTAATGTTAGCCAGAGCAGCTTGCTTTGGTTTTTGATGATCGTTTTGATGTTTTGATTTAAAAAACCGACAGATACCACACCGATAATGTGATGATTTTCATCAAAAACAGGGGTTTTGCCGCGAATGGACAACCCCAGTGAACCTACGTTTTTCGTAATGTATGATTGGCCTTCTTTTAATGCGCGCTCATTGTCACCACCCACCATCCGTTTGCCGATTCTATTTTTATATGGGTGAGAATAGCGAATGCCGTCCTTGTTGCCGACAACAATGAACTGGGCGCCTGTCTCCTTACGTATTGGTTCCACCAACTTCTGGATACTGGCGGAAGGATTATCCGATTGAAACGCTTGCTGAAGTGCAGGGATTTCAGCAACTGTTTTGGCAAGGCCAAGTGCTCTCTTCCCAACTTGATCTTCAATCATGGTCGAGACAAAATGATGCAGAAACAGAGAAAATATGATTAATATTCCCACAATCAGTATACTGATCGCAACAATCATTTTCATGTTTAAATTAAATCTTATCCTTTGATACGCTTGCCCGTCCCTCGAAATAGGTGAAAAAAAACGTTGCATCTTGAAGTCCCCTTAAAATAGCTTGACACAGTAAATTGTAAAGAATTGAGGGGTGATTGTCTACAGGGACAGAGGGACAGGTTCACTGTCCCAATCTCTGCCAATCTAGCAGGGACAAGGAACCCGTCCCCGTGTCCCAGGTCATTGATACTGCTCCCTAAGCAGGCGCTTAAGCACTTTGCCGCTTGGGTTTTTCGGCAAATCATCCGCCAATACAACACGTTTTGGCACCTTGAATTTGGCCAGCTTTTCCTTGCAAAAAGAAATTACTGCCTTCTCGGTCAAATTGCTATTTGCTTTCGGTACAATGACAGCCAAAATCGCCTCAATCCAGTAATCGTCCGAAACCCCTATGACAGCGACTTCGGAAACACCATCCAATTCATAAATTGTTTCTTCCACTTCCCTGCTGGATACGTTTTCGCCGCCAGTATTGATCATATCTTTTTTGCGATCGACAATGGTAATATAGCCTTCTTCATCCATCACACCCAAATCCCCGCTATGGAACCATCCGCCACGAAACGCCTCTGCAGTTTTGGCAGGGTCATGTAAATAGCCGCCCATGGCATGGGGACTGCGATGGACAATTTCCCCTACTTCTCCTCGAGCAACCTCGTTCCCATCGTCATCCACAATTATCGTCTCCATATTCAACGCAGGTTTACCGGCGGAACCGAGTTTGCGAAGTTGATCTTCTGGTTGCAATGTCGTTGCGAGCGGTGCCACTTCCGTCTGACCATAGAAATTATAAAATGCAGCATTGGGAAGTTTTCCTGAAAGTTCTTTTAAAATTTTCCTCGGCATGATCGCTGCACCGTAGTAACATTTCTTAATGGATGACAAATCACGCTTTTCGAAGTCCGGATGACGCAATAAGGCAATCCAGACAGTTGGCGGGCAAAAGACTTGTGTCACTTTTTCCTTTTCAATCGTTTCCAGCATGGCATCCGGTTTTGCCGCATCCAGTATAATCCCGCTTGCCCCAAGATAAATGCTTGGACCAAGGAAGCAATGTAACTGTGCACTATGATAAAAAGGCAGTGCATGGATGACGATATCGTCGGTGTGCATGTCGCCCTCTACTATGCAGCTAACATACTCGCTGATGATGTTTTTATGCGTAAGCATTACCCCTTTTGGCTTGGATTCCGTCCCGCTCGTATATAAAATATGCGCAAGATCATCGTCAAAAATTTCAACAGTGATTGCTTCTCCGGATTGCTTTTTTTGCACCGCTTCCAAGCTTGTCCACGTTGCCGAAATAGCTTCCTTTTTGTTCGTATTGATCAAATATTTAAAAGGCAAATCAAGTCCTGTTGCTGCAGCTGCCTGCTCTATAATGGTAACAAACTCATTTTCGGCAATACATCCGCAAACGCGTGCATGTTGCAAAATATATCCAACTTCATCCACTGACAGCATATAATTGATCGGCACCATTACTGCGCCGATGCGTGCCAGAGCGAAATTGACGACAACAAAATCCAAATTATTTTTGGACATTATGGCAATGAAGTCGCCTTTTTTCACCCCATCATATAGTAATCCGTTTGCAGTTTGATTAACCAGATCATCTAATTCTGCATACGTCAATCGCCTGTCTTCATAGGCCATCGCAAGCTTTTGTGGATGCTTCGCCCTTGCTCTTGCAAGAATATCACCAAGTGTATTGCGCTGTACGCGTTGTATCATTTTTTCAAGACCGCTTTTTTCAATTTCCATCCATTACCCCCCTTGTATGTGGCACTCTCGTTTTATACCACTAATTTATGAGACAGGCTTGGAATAAAGAACCAGGACAGTATCCTTTCTAACACTCGCTGTGAACCGTTTTTACCGGTGCAAACCATCTTTTTTTGAAACTTATTTGATTGAATCAACGTATGGAAGGATAGCAAGGAGGGATCAGAGTGAAAACAATTACGAAAAAAAGAGTGAAGGCTTATCTAATTGATGTGGCCATTACAACGGCAGTGACCGCGGGACTGGAATATTTCCTGCGAAAAAAAGTGAAAAGTGAGGTATTCCACACCATTGTCACACCAACTGCTGTAATGGCCACACTCGAATATACGCAGATGCGCCGAAATGCTCAGACCTTTGGCTACAAAAAGATGGGGATTAAACTGGATAACATAGATGGCTCGGCACTTCATTCCAAACAAATTATCAAGCGAATGATCTACCGGGAGACCATAAGCACATTCAAATACTTAGGAAATCCAAAAGCCTTTGCCAAAGAAGAAGGAGCAGTTTTTCCACACGACAGTTACGCGGAAACAATTGTCAAAGAAGTGTAGTATGGATTGAAGCGTATCAGTGGAGTCTGGGCAGTGGCTTGTCTTCCGCGTATTATATCGGAGCCCGTCCTGTATTTGCAACAGCTTCCAAACTGTGGGACAAGGAACCTGTCCCCTTGTCCCCACAAGAGGAGACAGTCCCGCTCCTCTTGTTGCCATGGAATATAATCTGAGAAAAGTCGGACCATGTTAAAGACATTCATGCAAATCTAGCAAAGTCGCTATACCAATGAGTTGAATCCGCCTTGAATGTAAATCAGCCAATAAAAAAGGATGCCCATCAAAAATGTCATCCACAATCATCGCCGCTCTTATGTTGTTTTGCATGTTTGCCGCACAGCCGCACAGGGAGTGCTCTAATTTACTTTTTGTTCCAAAATGGATATATCAGCCTTCGCTTCATAAAGCTCATCCAATACCATGCTGAATTTTTTGTCCAATTTGCGGAAATACATTTTCATCTCATCTCTCGTTTCCTTTACCTCTGTGTTAACCAGGGATACTTGCTCCTCAACTGTCGTCAGTCTTTCTTCTACATTCGTCATTCTTCCGTCTAATCCCGCAACTTTTGTATCTAGATTCTTTACTTGCCCTGATAATTCCTTTACTTGCCCTGATAATTCCTTTACTTGCCCTGAAACTTCTTTTATGGCTTGAAACAAATCCTTCATTGTAATTTCCGACACAAGCTTATCCCCTTTCGACATTATCTTATTCCAATCATAGCATCATTCCGTCGGGCGAACAAGGAAATTTTCAGTACAAAAGTACCATTGATTACCAAAGAAAAAAGACGGATTCATTTGACCGGGCATGACCCCGACAGTACAAAAACCAGTACTCTATAAGAATCTATATTGGCAACTGTACACCGATTATTTAACTGCACCCCAAAAGAAGCCCTCACCTCAAGGATTGCCCAATGAGGAGGGACAGAGGGACAGGTTCACTGTCCCAAAACAGCAACCCATCGAGTATGGGAAAGGCTAATTCACTGGGAAACTTTCAATCCAACTGGAACAAGGGACCTGTCCCCTTGTCCCTCTCGCTAGCGAACTCTATCAATCACGCTTTTTGATATTCCTGTTATTCTCGCCAACTGTCGAATGGATACACCATGCAATCCCTTTAATTCCAAAATAATTGCATTTCTGATTTCCTTTTCCATCTGTTGCAACGAACTGCCATTTGGAAATCCCAGGTCATTTAGATAGCTCCTGACATCACTATCAGACATCCTTACCTTCACGTGATCATCTAAGCATTGATCATCATTGGATTGCTGCATATAATCGGTAAACAGTTGTATAGCTTCGTTTCGATGAGACGAAAATAAATTGAGTGCGAAATCGATATCGATATCAATGAAACTTGATTTTCCCAAGTAGGCTTTGAAGCTTGTCCATTTCCAATCGAAAACATTTCTTGCCAGTCCTGCCTTTAAAGGATTTTGATGTATATACCGTAAAACTGTTTTGAAATACCTAATATCTTCTACATTTTCACTTTTAAATCTATCCTGAAACAAATGACCATATCTATTGTATTTGCTATTATACCAATATACAAAACTGGAACTAATCCGCTTTATCGTTTGGGAAACTGTCTCATCCGCTTCCCTTATAAGCAAGTGGATGTGGTTATCCATGAAGCAGTATCCATATAGTTTAAAATTGCTTTTCTCTTTATATTTTTGGATTGTTTCCAATAACCTAATCTTATCTTCGTCTTCTTCAAATATCATTTGTCGATTAATACCTCTGAGCATAATGTGATAAATTCCACTATAACTCCTCTTTCTGGGCCTTCTCGGCATAAGAATCACCTCGGGGAAAATTTTATGTGGGACATAGGGACAGGTTCACTGTCCCGGGGAGGGGGGCGGAATGGCTGAGACGCTGGACTTATTCCATTGCCCTTGTAGTCATTAAGATAGACGATATGGTTTAAAACGTCAAAAAGCTAAAACTGAATTTTCAGCCTTGAAATTACTTGCCCGATACCTCAAAATAGGAACAAAGCCAATCAAATAGGGAAAACTGTTCAAGAAATAATCCCAAAAACCATATTTGGTATATTTTCAAAAATTTATTTCAATTTATAAGAGCCCCAACATGCCTACATTCACAAATAACTGGTATCCACATCAAATGGATGATCTATCAGAGAAACGTCCCTATACGCTTAAACATCGTTCTGGAAATGGTGTCAATATAGAAAGAATTGCCATCAGTTCTAATAACAAATCCCCTCGCCGGACCGTGGGACAAGGAACCTGTCCCTCCGTCCCTGCTCGAAATTTGTCAAAATTTGTCTACTTCTTTGCTGTTTTTTTAATTTTGGAGCCCTTTTTTTGGCAAAATCGTTGAATTGATAGCAAAACGTCGAAAATCGCGTTGGAAAAGCAAATTTCACGCCAAAAATATTGCTACTTTTAAAAAATTGCAATTAGTCATTCCGTCCTATTTATGTTATAAAAGAGTCAACAACAAAAAAGGGGGAAGAAGAGAAAATGAATAAAATGACTATGGAAGATTTGAAGAAAGTTCTTAAGCAGCATGAGAATATGATACTTCAGCTCATGCAGATTACCGCAAGCAATAATCTTCAACTTTCCAAGCTACGGCACACAAGCAAATAGGCTAAACCCAATCAATCAAACCCCGCATTACTACCGCCAATTTACCTCGATAAGCTCCATAACAGCCCCAAAGCAAGAGCAGTTTCCCTCAAACTGCTCTTGCGTTTTTGTGTGGAGCAGACCCACCGGCAAAAAATGTTAATATTGACGATCTCAATAATTTTGAAGTATATGGTCGTTCGAATAGGGTCGGATCATAGGTAATATATTGAATAGTTTACTACAAAAAAATACCCTCGTTACAACGGTTATGATTTTCCAGCTCTGGAAACAGCAGAACTGGAATACATCAGAAAAACTAAAATATCGAATGGAAGACAAATCTACCATGGGGCACGGGATTGCAAAGTTTGATGACAAAAACAAAGAACACTGTTGTCCATATACCAAACAAAAATAGAGAAGAAAAACAGCTTGCGTACACCTCTCTCAGAAGCCAAATTGAAGGTTGGAAATATGATTTTAAAGCAACGCATCCATTATTGAAATAACCAGATAAGATGCCAAAACAGTGTCTGTGCTAAGGTTAACGCTTTTTGCCGATTGTTGAAAATTTGAAGAAGTCATTCAAGCAATTGCCTATTTGGATTTTTGGGGGACAATATTTATTCCTGTGAGGAGGATTTCAGACCAACCGATGACAAACGGGCGAAACAAGTTTCTCCCAAGATGATTGTATACCCTGTTGTAACTGAATTGACCCAATTAAATTCTATCGAGATCACAATTAGTTGACGAGTAATATGGCTACAACCAATGAAAGTTAAATCTGATTGAATGAAACCTCGATGATGGGAAGGAAAAACATATCTTCAATTCGTTAACGGATTGAAGAATTTCTTTATGCCATTATATGCGTAGAAGAATTAAGAATGGTTCTTTTTACCTATAAAAACCGCAAAAAGAACCTCTTCCTTATCTTCTAACCAAACTTTGTCGAAATTTGACTACAACTTTGCTGATTTTTAATTTTTGTGCCATATTTTTGTGTAGAATTTTAAATTTTCATAGCAAAACATGTCGAAAACACCATCGAAAAAGCAAATTTCATGTCGAAAAAAAGGATGTTTTCAAAAAAATGAGATTAGTCATTTAGACTTATTTATGGTATAAAAGAATCAAGCAAAAAAAAGAAGAACGAAGAGGAAATAGATAAGATGCTGTAGAAGATTCAGAGAAAATATTCAAGCACCATGAAACATCATACTTCGTCTAATCCAAATTACCGCAACCCAACCTATGGCATGCAGACAAGCAGGTGAGACCCATCTATCAACCCCCGCTTTACTACCGCCAATTTACCTCTACAAGCCCCATAATGTCCTCAAAGCAAGAGCAGTTGCCCTCCAACTGCTCTTGCTTTTTTCTGCACAGCAATACCCGCCATTGCTGAGGAGCATATTTTTTGGAATTCGATTTTTAATACGCTTCCTCCATAAATTTGAATAAATATGATCATGTAAATAGGGACTTATCACAAATTGGAATCACGTTTCTGCAAATAGGAGCGTTTTTTCCAAAAATGAACTGTTTTTCTCATGGAAGTAGCTATCTGCAAATAGAAGTGACGTTTCAGCAAATTGGAACCGAATTTCCGCAAATACAATGGCTGTTTCTACAAATAAAAGCCGTTTTTCTACAAATAGAAACCACAAAATAAAAATAACTGGTGGGACAAGGAACCTGTCCCCCTGTCCCGGCACCGCCCGTCCCCGTCCCGCAGGTTAAAAGATCGCATACAGCATTACTGCCAAGAATAGAATGGCGGTTGGCACAACAACACTTAGAGCAAATACCGGGTTATATGCACGTTTATGGGTTTCTCCGCAAATGGAGCGGATGGTCGTCACGACATAGCCATTGTGCGGTAGACTGTCAATGCCGCCGGATGCCAACGCGGAGACTCTGTGCATCGCACCCGGATCGACACCTTGAGCTAAATAAATCGGCGCTAAAATCGGCAGGGCTATCCCCAACCCGCCGGAAGCAGATCCAGTGATACCGCAGATAAGCGTTACCCCAATTGCCAAGCCAAGTAGTGGTGGACCCGGGATATGTACGAGCCCATGAACGATATTATCAAATGCGGATGCCTGCGCCGCAACACTGCCAAATCCTACGACACCACATGTATTTGCAATCGCCACAAGTGAATTTTGTGCACCCTTTGCCAATGGTTCCCAAAACACTTTAAGATGGCGAAACATCGATAAACATATCACCAGAATTCCTACAGATAATGCGATTAACAATGCTGCAGTTGGTTTCATGTAATGGGACAGGAGATTGAGCAATAAGATGACCAATGCCAAAGGAATCACGGACAGAATAATGTTTGGCAAATCTTTGGATGTTCCCGATTCCTTCTCCTGCGGTTTTTCAGCCACTCCGGCTGCAGTCTCGTTTTCTGCTTTAGAAGCATATGGCAAGGAAAATGTTTCTCCTTTGGCCACTGCTCTTTTTACCATCCACCCGAGCCACAAACCGCCAAGCACCATAATCAAAAGCGCACTGAGCACACCAATGAATCCGCCCGCAGTTGGTCTAGTTCCAAAAAACTCGGTAGGAATGATATTTTGAATTTCCGGAGAGCCGGGTGATGTCATCGTAAAAGAGATGGAGCCGAAAACGATTGCTGCCGGAATAAACCGATGTGGCAGGTTCGCGGCCCGAAATAACGACACCGCAATCGGATAAACGGCAAAACCTACGACAAACATGCTCACACCGCCATATGTCATGATCGCCGAAGCAGCGACCAATGCAAATACCGCCCGTTTGGGACCAAGCGTATTTTTGATCCAGTTGGCAATGCTCTCCGCTGACTTCGTTTCCTGCATCATATTTCCAAAAATGGCACCGAGTAAAAATACCAGAAACCAAGATGCAAAATAATTGGTAAAACCAGTCATATAATCTCCCATCAATGCCTTCTCGGGATTCAAACCACTTGTGATGACAACCACGACAGAACTGATCAGCGCTGCGATAATTATATTGATCCCTTTCATGGTCATAAAAATCAACAGCACGAGCGAAATCAATAAACCAATCATCCCGATGATCTCCATGAAAATCCCCCTTATGCGTTATAGTCTTATTTTAATTTGCTTTCCGAGGCAAACGCATAGCTATAGCAGACCCCGTAAAGTGCTTCTATTTCTTTAAGGGATGGTATCCTGGGATTATTTGCGGGGCTTCCGCTTGCAACTGCGTCCTTCGCCATCTTGCCAATGGCATCATCAAATTCCACCTTGTCGATGCCCCATTCCTGCAGATTTGGGATTCGCAGTTTCAGACAAAGTGCCTTTACAGAGGAAACAGCAAGGTCAGCCGCCTTTTCATCGGTCAAATTCTTTGCATCTGCAGAAAAAATCCTTCCTAAATCTGCCAGTCTTTCTATTGCAGCTCCTTTGCTGAATTCCAATACCGCGGGGAGGAGCATGGCGTTTGAATAGCCATGTGGCACATGAAATAAAGCGCCAATCGGGCGGGACATTCCGTGCACCAGGCAGACAGAAGCATTGCTAAACGCTATCCCCGCCTGCAGGGCACCCAACGCCATCTCTTCCCTAGCCGCTATATCCTCGCCATTTTCAAAAGCCGTCATGATATTTTCTGTGATTCGTTTCATTGCCGAAAGTGCCATCATGTCTGTCAATGGGTGGGCCAATCTGGAAATATATGCCTCGATCGCATGGCTTAATGCATCCACCCCTGTTGCAGCAGTCACATGCTTTGGTGATGACCTGGAAAGCATTGGGTCCACAATTGCTGTGACTGGCATGAACGCCGGCTGCTTGATCATCATCTTCACATCATTTTTCGTATTGGTGATCACCGTTGCATCTGTCGCTTCCGACCCGGTGCCGGCGGTAGTAGGAATAGCTACATGCGGGATTGGTTCCACATTGGCTAATTTTTTTCCGCCCATATAATCCCCAATATAGCCGCCATTGGTCGCCAACACACAAACTGCCTTTGCCGTGTCAATACAACTTCCTCCACCTAGCGAAACGACAACATCGCATTTTTCTTTTTCAAACAACGACAAGGCTTCGGCAACATAATCGTCCGTCGGCTCGGATGCCACACCCAGATATACAGCATATGCCATATTTTCTTTTTTCAAATACGTTTGGCACGCATTTACATTTCCGAGCTTGTTCATCACCTCATCACTTATGATAAGTGCTTTTTTCCCCTTCAGTGCGACTTCTGAACCAACCTTTTCAAAAGACCCAGGACCATAATGAATTGTCCTAGGCATTCTTAATACAGCATGTCCATTCATTGTATACACCCCTTTGTGTTACATATGTATATTACAAAAAGGACGCCAATATGAAGGGACAGGAGGAGAAGGGACAGGGGGACAGGTCCCTTGTCCCAATCTGTGTGAAATACAGCTATTGAAACTTATCAGTGACCTTTTGGGGGTTGATTTGCGGGTTTTGGGCACTGAGACGTTCTATCAGTGACCTTTGCGAGGTTGATTTGTAGATTTTGGGCAGTGAGACGCTCTATCAGTGACCTTTGCACTGTTGATTTGCAGATTTTGGGCTCTGAGTCGCTTCATGTGACGGTTATAGGTACAGTGAAGAACCAAATCGCATTTTAAATAACAAGAAGAAGGCATAACAAGCAAAAAAAATCCGCTCGTTATGCCTTTGTCAAGCAAAACCCCCGATTGTCCTTTTTAAGACCTGGCAGGCTATGGTGTATGTCGTTTTATCACGCTGATAAGTCAAATCATCCCTCTTTAATAACCTGTCCTACTCCCATGCTTCAAAGAAATTGACTCCCTGCAATTCCTGGGGTAGTCATTTCTGCAGGATCCAAAATTGTCTTTAACTCCTTTTCTGTCAACAAGTCATGTGCTTTGCAAATTTCCATGATGGAAAGTCCTGTTTCCCTGGCTTGTTTGACTACTTTGGCGGCTGTTTCGTATCCCAAGTGCGGATTTAAAGCGGTAATAATACCATAACTTTCTTCCACATATTCGCGGCATCTTTCAACATTGGCTTCCATTCCGCTGATAGCATAACGTGTAAATACTTCCAAGCCGTTTTTCATGATTTTTAATGACTGCAGCAAGTTGAAGATAATGACTGGTTCCATCACATTCAGCTCAAATTGTCCTGCTTCAGATGCCATACAGATGGACAGATCGTTACCTGCGACCTGGAATGCAACCTGATTGACGACTTCAATCATGACAGGATTTACTTTGCCCGGCATGATGGAAGATCCAGGCTGTCTGGCCGGGAGACTGATTTCCTGCAAGCCGGTCATTGGGCCGGAAGCCATCAATCGAATATCATTGCAAATTTTCGACAAATTGATTGCTGATACTTTCAACGCCCCCGATAATGTCGTGTATGCATCGGTATTCTGCGTGGCGTCGACAAGGCTCTTCGCCATATTTAGTTTCATTCCCAGCTGTGAAGAAAGCTGTACGGCAACTTTTTCGATATACTCCGGTTTGGCGTTAAGCCCTGTCCCAACTGCCGTAGCCCCTAAATTAATGGTCAGCATTTCCCTTGCAGCCTCTGTAATCCTTTTGATGTCCCTAGCAACCACTTCGGAATATGCACCGAATTCCTGGCCTAACCGGATAGGAACTGCGTCTTGCAAATGGGTTCTTCCCATTTTCAGTACACCATCGAACTCATTTTCCTTATTCGTGAGTTCTTTTTTCAGAGCTGTCATGGTTTCCGTTAATTCTTTGGTCATCCTGAAAGATGCTATTTTTAAAGCTGTCGGAATCGTGTCGTTAGTAGACTGGGACATGTTCACATGGGTATTGGGAGAACAATAATTATAATCTCCGCGCTCCCTCCCCATCATTTCTAGCGCCCGGTTGGCAAGGACTTCATTCATATTCATATTAATGGAAGTGCCTGCTCCACCTTGAATGGAATCCACAATAAAGTTTTCTAAATGCTGCCCTTGAATGACTTCATCGGCAGCTTTCACAATGGCCTTGCCAATTGGTTCAGCCAGCATACCCGTTTGCATATTGGCGATGGCGGCCGCCTTTTTCACCTCTGCAAGGGCGAGGACCAATTCTTTATGCACTGGTATTCCAGTGATGGGGAAATTTTCCATGGCACGCACTGTTTGTACACCGTAATAAACATCTGCGGGAACCTCTTTCATTCCCAAACTATCATTTTCTATTCTGGTAGACATGTTGCTGATACTCCTCTTCTGGAAGGGACACAGGGACAGGTCCCTAGTCCCTATCTGAACGGTAATTTGGGGACAGTGAACCTGCCCCTGCACCCCTTAATCATAGCATCATCCAGAAAAGTGGACAAGTGAACATCTACTCTGGGGAAATGGATTTTGTAAGCGTTCATTTCAACAATATTCGCGGGGGCACGGGGGTCGGATAGCTGGGCCAGACCATTTCCCTTATCTGAGCAATGACAGAGGGACAAGGGACCTGTCCCCGTGTCCCTTGCATATCATATGGACAAGCTACATATACATGGCTTATGTACGCTGAAAGGAGGGTTTTGACAATGCATTTCGGGAAAAAAATGATCATTGGAACAGCTATGATGACACTTGGTTTTTCAGGCCTTGTGGCGACGGCCGCATCCGATCATAGAAGTAGCCCGCATCAGCTGCAAGAAAAAGTTAGTCAGTATACGGATTCACTTGATTCCCAAATTGATATGGGACTAGACCAAACATCTTCCAGCATGGAAAAGAAAAATGCTTCCCTGATTCATGACATTCAAAAGCAAATCAAACACAACGCTTCCAACAGCTTGAAACCCTACAAAAAAAATATTGGGGATTACAAAAGTAAATCCATATCTCAGATAGCGCAAACGAAAAAAGAATTAATGGAAAAAGTCATATTTGATACATACAAGAAGGAAAAAGAAAAAGAAATCGAGGAAAAGCTGGAACAAGTATTGAAAGACATACTGGACTAACTCGGTTTTAAACCCTAATAGGGCTTAAAATAAATCAATCTATCAAAGGGGGAATACGTTCATGAAAAACGTATTGAACACAACAAAAAAGAAAGTGGTGGCAGGCGTTACCTGTTTTACACTTGTTGCTAGCGGTGGTTTTGTATTTGCGGGTACGGATGCCGGTGCGCAATTAAAGGCGTGGTATAACAAACAGTTTAACAATGCGGTAGATGATGCCACCGCCGATGTGACAGATTACTATAACAAGGCAGTGGATAAACAAACCGACTGGTATCAAAAAACGAAGAAAGATACCACGGATGAAGTTGCTGCAAGTGGAGACGGTCAAACTTTTTTGGCGGAAAAAGAAATCAATAAAGCCAAAAAAGAGCACTTAGGTGACCTGGAAGCAGCGAAGAAAGCGATCATAGATTCCATGGAAAAGCAATTCGATGACCTGACAGATGAAGGAGAAGCTGTCCTTGGCGAAGTCGCAAAAAAATACAAAAAGCTGGCAACTGATGACCTCACATCAGGTATCAATGATACAACGGGTGAAGCGATAGACAAGTTGAATGCAGAACTTGACGATGCAACAAAGAAGGCAAAAGATGAACTGCAAGCTGCCATCGACCGGGCGAAAAAGGATATTTCAAAGAAGCTGAAAGAACAAACAGAATTGAATACAAGGTTTATGAAAGACACGATTGACAAACATGTCAGAAGCATTGAATTGAATATTAACAATCTGGCGATCGACCTCAAAAAGCAAAGTGTGGCAGCAATTGGCAAAGCTGCTGATGCAAAAGTGGATGCCGCCAAAAAATCACTTGACGATATTGTCTCGGGAATAAAGTGAGACTTCATTCAGTGGGGGTTTCTTTTTCTCCCCCACTGATGGAGTAATAAACTCGGGTTAAAACCCGCCATATCCTGGGACTGCGGTTACGCTTCCCACCGAAAACCATTGTGGCAACGCCCGAGTGACCAACGTCCTGTTGGCCCAAATCAATCACGTGTTTGACTTTCTGTAAACCCCCACTTACCATTTTTCATTTCATCCAAGTGATGGAAATGGGGGTCTTACAGCCAGTTAATACTGCGAAAAATAACGAAAGGTCATGATGGGTTCTTTGCGCAGGGCCCATCGCGACAAGATTGAGGGGAATTTAACATGCGTCTCAAAAAAACCCTGATCGCTACACTCTTTATGATCATTTTGATGTGCAGTGGAATATCCGTTGTTTTTGCAAGCCCTAATATATCGGCAATACTGACTAATTGGTTTCATACAAAAAATGAGGATGCAATCGAGGAAATAGATAATGCTGTTGATAAGGAATTGCAAAAACAGTCCGCCCGTTTAAAAGCATCGCTAAAACCGGTCATTGATGCGTCCCAAAAGGAAATAAATACGTATACAAAACAACAAAAAGAACAAAAGATAAAAGAATTGCAGGATTATGCCGACCAATTGATAAAGCATGCCAAAGAAGCCGATAATTCAATTGATAAAGAAAGATACGAAAATGACCTTAATCAAATTGTAAAAGCTGCAATTAGTCAACTCGACAAGGTTCAACCGAAGAAAGCGCAAGATAAGACAGAGGAACAGGTCCCTAGTCCCGAATCCTGACCGCGGGACAGAGGGACAGGTCCACTGTCCCACCGTCCCGCCGGCTCCAGGCTATGCTGGCAGGATTGGGGACAATAAACCTGGCCCCGTGTCCCACCTAACTCTTGATTGGGTTACCGGGTTTGGGACAGTGAACCTGTCCCCGCGTCCCACCCGTGTCCCAGTTAAGCCCACCACATATTTGCTGGTTTTTCCGCTATGTTAACCGCTTTTAAATTTTTCACTGCCTGGTTGAATCCTTCGTCAATCGACATGATTGGATCTTCATGTTCAATGCTGATGACATAGTCATAGCCGTACGTCCGCAATGCACTTACAATATCAGACCATTCCTTCATGCTATGGCCATATCCAACAGACCGGAAACTCCATCCGCGGGTTTGCACCTTGGCATACGGTTGCATATCAGTCAGGCCGTACATGTTGACATTGTCCTGATCAATGTACGTGTCTTTCGCATGAAAATGGTGGATGGCACCAGCTTTTCCAAGAATTTTAATCGCGGCTACCGGATCGATTCCTTGCCACCATAAGTGACTTGGGTCAAGATTTGCTCCTACCGCTTCACAAGTCGCCTCCCTCAATTGAAGCATGGTATATGGTGTATGTACCAGGAATCCAGCATGAAGCTCCAAGCCAATTTTCACGCCATGGTCTTTGGCAAACTGACCTTGCTTTTTCCAATAAGGGATCAATTTTTCTTCCCATTGCCATTTTAGAATATCCGAATACTCCGTTGGCCATGGTGTGACTGGCCAGTTTGGATATTTGGACCCTTCGTGTGATCCCGGGGTTCCGGAAAATGTGTTGACAACTGGCACATTCATTAATTCGGCCAGTTTCACTGTTTTTACAAAAGTGTCGTGCGCCTTTTCAGCTTGTTCTTTGTTTGGAGAAACCGGATTATCATGACAACTGAATGCACTGATTGTCAATCCGCGGGAATGTACTTTTTCCAAATATTCTTTTCGCTTCTCTTCGCTTTCCAGCAATGTATCGACATCGCAAAAGTCTGTCCCGGGATTTCCCCCCGTGCCAATCTCCACTGCCTGCAAACCGGAATCGCGTACATGATCAAGCATTTCATCAAATGTTTTCCCTGCAAATAAAACTGTAAATACACCTAATTTCATACAAACCATCCTTCCTAAATTTAAACGCTGGACATGCCTGTGAGGGCGCTGCATCCGAGGGCTGGTCGCGTGCACCCTGCCGGTGATTACCTGGACCTGCCTATGGGTTGGCTACGTCCAGGGGGCGCGGGTTACGTGCACCCCTATCGGTGACTGCCCAGACCCTCCTATGGGGGGCTGTATCCCGAGATTCGGTCGCGTTCCCCCTACTACTTAGGCTTGCCTTTATGCTAGTCTCGCCCTCTCTACAACCGCACACTTTTTCCTGCTTCACTGCTTTGGTAAATGGCTTCTATCAAGCGGCTGACTTGCATTGCCTCACCCGGTTTCACTAATTGTTCTGCCTGACCCAAACAGCTCTCGACAAAATTCTTTGCCTGGCGAAGACCTGCCACCGTTTCATCATGTTCCGCCGTTGCTTCACTCGTCAAAAATGTGCCGTGCCGAGGCCGGTATAATTCAAACGGATAGACATTCATCCCGCCATCGGAACCAGAGATGCTAAGATGCATCGTATCTTCTTTGATATTTGCTGCCCAAGAACATTCCAGCAAAAGAGAAGCACCATTTTCGAACGTCACATAACCGGACACATGGTCATCCACGTCAAATGTTTCATAATCGAATGTTCCCCAGTCATTCGGCTGGTTGGGTGTTTTGCTTAAGCGGTTATAAGCTGTACCAATCACTTCTACAGGCTTTGGCTCGCCCATCAGCCAAAGCGCCATGTCCAGCAGATGGCATCCGTAGTCTATCAAACTGCCGCCGCCCTGCAATTCCTTATTTGTAAATACGCCCCAGCCGGGTACCTTCCGTCGCCGCATCGCTCTGACGCGAACGACAAGCGGATCGCCTACTTCTCCATCCAAAACAGCACGCTTCGCAACTCGGGCTGCATCTGTGTGCCTGTAGTGATAGGCAATGGATAATAGTTTGCCGGACTTTTCTGCGGCGTTCATCATTGCCCTGCATTCCATTGTCGTCATGGCCATCGGTTTTTCACACAGGACATGCACACCTGCTTCTAGTGCTGCAATCGCAATTTCGGCATGGAATTTATTTGGCGTGCATATGGTTACAGCATCTACTTCCCTAAACATGTCATGATAACTTTCGCATATAAGGGGAATCTCAAATCTTTTCGCAGCTTCGACCGACCGGGCATGATTCACATCCTGGACAGCGACAACCTCCACCATGTCCTTCAAATTGGCATACGCCGGAATATGTCTGTCTTGTGCGATCCCACCCGCACCGATGATCCCCATTTTTAATTTCGTCATGTTTACATCTCCAAACTGTGGGACAAGGGACCTGTCCCAGTGTCCCAAACCCTTATCTGGGACAAGGAGGAACCTGTCCCCCTGCCTCCGTTAGTCAAAATATACGGCTTTGCCTGTTTTGGCAGATTCATAGATGGCTTCCAAAATTTGTGTTACGACGAGTGCTTCTTTCGGTTTAACGACGGGTTCTGTATCATGGATAATATTTTCAATCCACAGTCGTGCCTCCATATCCGCTTCACTTTCCGATTCGCCTTCATAAAAAGCGACACCGCTATTGTCCAGCTCGACATTGGTCGTATACAGTTTGCCAAATGCCTCTCCATTGATCCGCAAACCATCTTTCATATCCGCTCCGCCTTCTGTTCCGGAAAGGGAGCATTTCGCTTCATCGACATCAAGGGAATTAAGCGCCCAGCTAGATTCTAATACGATTGTCGCACCATTTTTCATCGTGATGAATCCGAAAGCCGAATCTTCTACGGTGAATTTTTCCGGATCCCATGGCCCCCAGGCATTGGCGGCATTGGCTTTTTTTCCTAATTTGTGGAAGGTCGCGCCCATGACAGATTTTGGCTCATAATTATCCATCATCCACAACGTTAAATCCAGTGCATGTGTACCAATGTCGATTAACGGGCCGCCCCCCTGCTTTTCTTCATCCAAAAACACGCCCCATGTCGGCACTGCCCGCCGGCGAATCGCATGTGCTTTGGCATAATAGATTTCACCCAAATCACCGCGCTGGCACACCTTTCGCAAATATTGACTATCTTGCCGGAAGCGATTTTGGTAACCGATTGTCAATTTCTTTCCTGTCCTTTCAGCGGCATCAAGCATGGCTTTCGCTTCTTCCGATGTTTTGGCCATCGGTTTTTCACACATCACATGTTTGCCCGCTTCCAATGCCGCAACGGAAATCTCCATATGTGTATTATTTGGCGTACATACATGAACCACATCGATCGAAGAATCCTTTAGTAGTTGTTTATAATCCGTATAAACGGAGGCGTTTGGCGTCCCATACTCAGATGCGGCCAATCTGGCTTTTTCTTCCGCTATATCACAAAAAGCAACCAGTTGCACCTGCTTTATTTTGCTTAAACTCGGTAAATGTTTGCCATTTGCAATCCCGCCACAGCCGACGATTGCCACGTTAACATTTGAATGCGTCATTATGTCATCACCCTTCTTTTTGTTCCAGCTCTTATTTTTTTGAAATCTGTTCCAATGGTTTCGCATTGCCATACATATGTTTAGGCGTGTGCGTATTCGCTGCCCATTTCACGGCATTTTTGATCACTTGTTGGATCGCCTCGTTATGGTACGTTGGATACGTTTCATGACCCGGACGGAAATAGAAAATTTTTCCGTTGCCACGTTTGAATGTAGCGCCGCTTCGGAAAACTTCCCCGCCTTCAAACCAGCTGACAAAAATCAATTCATCCGGGACTGGAATATCAAAATGCTCCCCGTACATTTCTTCTTTTTCCAGTTCAATATATTGTCCAAGACCCTCCGTGATCGGATGTGTCGGATCGACTACCCATAGACGTTCCTTATCATCCGCTTCCCGCCATTTCAAGTCACATGTGGTGCCCATCAGCTTTTTAAAGACCTTGGAAAAATGTGCGGAATGCAGGACAATCAATCCCATTCCGTCAAGCACAAGCTGCTTCACTTTTTCTGCAATTTCCTCGCTGACTTCATCGTGCGCCTTGTGACCCCACCAGACAAGGACATCTGTATCGTTTAACACATCATCTGTCAACCCGTGTGAAGGTTCATCCAATGTGGCAGTTTGTACAACATGGCCATCTTCCCTAAGAAAACCCGCAATCGCTTCATGGATGCCATCAGGATAAATATCTGACACCGTTGTATTTTCTTTTTCATGGCGATATTCGTTCCATACCGTTACTTTCATACCAATCGCTCCTATCATTTTTTTCTATTATTCTTTCACTGATCCACTCGTCAACCCGGACACAATCCTTCTTTGGAAAATAAGTACGAGAATGACAATCGGAATCGTGACAATCACTGTCGCTGCGGAAATATCTCCCCATGGAATGGAAAATTCACTTGTATACATCGATATTCCGACCGGAACCGTCCGCCAAGCATCGTTACTATTGATCGTCAAAGCAAATAAATATTCATTCCACGCTGCAATAAATACCAGGATGCCGGTTGTGAATACCCCGGGAGCAGCCAGCGGAAAGATGATTTTGCGAAACGTTTGAAATGGGCTCGCACCATCCAGTTTTGCCGATTCTTCCAGTTCAAATGGAATCTTTTGGAAGAAAGTGGCTAATATCCAGATAGCCAATGGCAAACTGATCGTTATATACGGTAAAACCAAGCCCAAATAACTGTTACGCAAACCAAGTCCAGTCACAATGTTGAACATCGGTGATAAAATGGCTACTTGCGGAAACATAGACGATGCCAGGACAATACCAAGAATCAAACCTTTCCCTTTAATTGGCAGCCTTGTCAGTGCATAAGCAGCAAATGAAGCAAATGCAACAGCCAAAAGGGTTGTCACGATAGAAACGACAAAACTATTCAACATGTACCGCACCAAAGGTCGATGGGTGAATGCCGCAACATAAGAATCTAGCGAAGGATGTTTCGTAAACCAATTGAAGGAAGAAAATATTTCTCCAACCGGTTTAATAGAGGTCAAAAACACCCAAATAAATGGAAACATCACCAAGAATACAAAGATGATCAAAAAAACGTAAAAACCAATTCCAGCTCGTTTATTCATTCGGCACCCTCCTATTTTGTCCGTCCAGCAAATAGTTCTGATCCGATTAATTTAACATAGATAAAGCTGATCAAGGCTACACATAAAAAGACGATAACCGAGAGGGTTGATCCTTCTCCAAAGTTTTGCTGTGAAAACATTGTTTTATATGCATAGACAGAAATCGATTCGGTTGAATTTGCCGGTCCTCCACCAGTCAGGACGTAAATCAGGTCGAATACACGAAAAGCATCTAACGTTCTAAATAACAAAGCTACCAAAATGGAAGATTTCAGCAATGGCAATGTAATCTTAAAGAACTGTTGGAGTTTACTGGCACCATCCACATTGGAAGCTTCATACAAGGAACCAGGTATTGTTTGCAAGCCCGCCAGTATGAGCAAGGCCATATACGGCGTCGTCTTCCAAACATCCGCCAGTATGATGGAAAATAATCCACCGTTACCTGTAGACAAGAGCCAAGAGGAACTCGGTACGATATGTAAAACTTCCAGGTAATGGGCAACAATCCCAGATTGACCATCATATAAAAAGCCCCACATCATGGCCGCCACCGCCGTTGGAACAGCCCATGGGATTAACACGGATGCACGTATCAGTCCTCTTCCCTTAAATGCCCGATTGATCAATAAGGCAACCAATAAACCGAGAACCAATTCAAAAAAGACTGATATGACGGTGAACAGTGTCGTGTTTCCGAGAGACCGCCACATCCGCTTATCTTTAAAATACTTTTTATAATTATCCACTCCGATAAAATTGGATTTAAGAATCGATCTATTGGTGGCTCCAAGCAGCTCGGCTGTCTGCTGGAAGTCGGACTGCACCTCTTTACCATCAAGTGATTCGGCAATATTCTCCAAATCATGCTGATAGGATGACAGTGCTTTCCGATATGCAGCAGCGAAATCATTATCCACCTGCTGATACTTCAACTCCGAATCATTTACAGGCTTATATGCCATGAGAAGGTCATTGACTTTTTCAACCTTTTTTTCCACTTGCTTGTCGCTAAGCAGTTCACTGTGGTACTTCTCTATGCCGGTTTTTATTTTGCTGATGGTTTGTTTATCCTGTTCCCTATCAGTAGCATCTGCCAATTCATCAAGCTGTTTTTCGATAAAAAAGTGGTTATCGACGTATTTTTCCAAGTCTATATTTGCATGCATCATCTTCTCGGAACGGGTTGGATCGTTCAATCTGTAATCGAACAAACTATTCCAGAAAGACTGCGCGACAGGCCATAATATGACAACAAAAACCAAAATGAGGGATGGCAGCACCATGGCATATCCTAGTTGTTTTTCATTTAGCTGGAAACGACGCTTTTTCACGATGGACCTCCTTTTACCAGTCTCCCAGTTTCATTGCTGTATAGAAATGAAATGAAAAAATGAGCGTGCAAGTTAAGCACGAAGACTTAGCTTGCACAGTCATTTTTATAATGCGAATCAGTCTTTCATTGCTTTTTCTATTTCTTTTTGCATGTTGCTCGCTGCTTCCTTCGCTGAAATATCACCTGTCAGCGCCTTGGAAAGTTCGATTTGCATGATATCCGAGATTTTCTGATAGATAGGAGAAACAGGTCTAGGAATCGCATTATTCAATACTTCAACGAAGTCTGGATCACCAAAAAGAACACCAGATTCCTGTACTTCTTCATCGTCATATAAATCCGGTAAGGTTGGTGCACTTCCACCTTCCACCGCTGTGATCTTCTGTCCTTCAGGCCCGGTCATGAATTTTACAAATTCCCAGGCCTCTTTAGGATGCTTGGTATTACGGTTAATCATGGACATCCAACCACCAAGTGCTGAGGCCGAACCGTTATCACCTGCAGGAATAGTAGTAAAGTCGACATTGCCGGCAATTTTTGACTTTTCCTTATCATTAGCGGAATTTTGCAGATACGGCCAGTTTCTGGCAAACACTGCGTTTCCTTCAATGAATGATGATTCTGTTTCGATTTCCGTAAAGTTCAAGATGTTTCCCGGGACAAAATCCGACCCAACCACTTTCTGCATTTTTTCAATCGCTTTCACCGTTTCCGGACTATCTACAACTACATTTTGATCTTCATCCAATATTGCACCACCGTACGCCCCGATAAACTCAATTGCATTTGTAACCAGTCCTTCATATTGTGACGCCTGCATTAAGTAGCCGTATTTTGTACCTTTTTTCCCTTGTAGTTTACTTGCCTGATCAATCAATTCATCCCATGTTTTGGGAGGATTCTTTACAATATCAGATCTATAGAATAATACCCCAGCATCTATAAACTTAGGCATTGCCCATTGCTTCCCATTAAAATTCCCTGCCTTTACTGGTCCCGGAAAATATGCATCCATATCTATGTCATCCGCCTCAATAAACCGATCTAAATCCAAAACGTAATTTGCCTGAGCAAATTCAGCCGGCCAAATCACATCGGCATCGAAAACATCAATTTCGGAGCTCTTCGCACTGAATGCAGTTACATATTGATCATGTTGTTCACCTGAATCAGAAGGCATCTCCTGATATTTTATTTTAATATTCGGGTGTTTCTCCTCGAATGCTTTAATTAATTTATCAGTGGAATTCCTTGTATCCACTCCACGTGCATAAGTAAGCGTGACTTGTTTATCAGAACCTGAATCATCACCACTGTCCTTTTTATCGCCATCTGCACCTGCATCCGAATTCCCGCCACAAGCTGCCAGTAAAACAATTAACAATAGCATCCAAAGCCCGCCAAACAGTTTCTTCTTCGCCTTCACATGAATTCCTCCCCTTTATGCAACCGTTTACTGTAATCGATTACTGTAAACGATTACATGATTTTGCATTTATTATAGTATAATCGTTTCATAAAATCAATCTTTATTGATAATTTTCATTTTTTAATGCATACATGCTTTCCAGCTTGGGGATCCGCTTGCCCCCACAAATGGATTACCCGATCATGTGACTTCAGAAAAGCCGTCCACATTCTCAGGTGGATTCTCGAATGACCAATTCATGGTCCAAAATAATGCTTTCTGTATGTTTCCCATTGATTTTGTTTATCAGCATATGGACTGACATGCTGCCCATTTGGTACATCGGTTGGGAAATCGTCGTTAATGTAGGCTGCGTCATATTTGAAAAACTGATTTTATCAAATCCGACAAGCGCGATGTCGTCGGGAACAGCCAATCCCTTCAAATTGATCTCTTTTAAGGCGCCGATAGCCAAAATATCCGATACGGCAAATACTGCAGTAGGGATTTCGGATTTACCCAACAAACTTTTCATCGCCTGCCTGCCTGCATCAAATTCCAAATTATCGGTAGTAAAGATCCAATCTGGATTAAACGGTATGCCGGATTCATTCAATGCCCTTAGATATCCCTGTTTTCGTTCCCGTGCGTATAGGAATTTTTCACCCGAATTAATCATGGCAATTTTTTTATGACCAATTTTAATTAAATGTTTTACCGCATGATAAGCAGCCAGTTCATTATCAATAGTTACATAGGTTATAATGCCTTCCTCGTCATACTCACTGCATTGTACCAGCGGGAAGTTCTTAGCAATTTCAATCAATTTCGCTCTATCCACTGTCGGGTCCATCGAAATGATTCCATCGGCCAATCGATTCTTCATCATATTAAAATAAATCTCTTCTCTTTCGGGTTTGGAGTCCGTCTGACACAATAAAATGTTATAGCCCTTCTCAATTGCGGTGTCTTCAATCCCATTAATGACCTCTGTATAAAAGGGGTTGGAAATACTTGGAAGCAAAACGATTAATAATCTGCTTTCCGATTTTCGCAAATTACGCCCAAGCATACTCGGTTCATAGTTCAACGTTTTAATCGCCTGTTCCACTTTTTCCCTGGTTTCTTTGGCAACTATAGCCGGATTGTTCAGATACCTTGAAATGGTTGCAACCGAAACACCTGCTTTTTGTGCCACTTCTTGAATAGTTGCCATATTATCCACCTCTCTGTATAATACATGTGTAATCGATTACAAATCATCATAAATTGACTATAAGAAATTGTCAAGGGGACAGAGGGGCTCCCTTGTCTCGGCTCTTGACTATATCGGCAGTTTAGGGACAGTGGACCTGTCCCTCTGTCCCTATCCCTCTGTCCCTAATGAGGGAGTGGGCTTCGTGTCATCACATACATCTTTAACACCTTTAAAGGTTCTTTTATTCAGTTTTTATGCAACTAATACCATTATCGTTGGCTACCTGCCTTTATATTTACAATACAAAGGGTTGAATGGTACGGAAATCGGCTGGGTGCTTGCAATTGGCCCGCTCGCCTCCATTTTTTCCCAGCCATTTTGGGGCTATATGAGTGATAAATATAAAACGGTCAAACGCATCATTGTGCTATGTGCACTGATGCTGCTAATAACCGGCATGATCTTTTTTCAAATGAGCGGGCTCATCGCCATTTTAATCACAGGTGCCATCTTTTTCTTTTTTATATCACCGATTGAGCCGCTTAGTGACAGCATTGCACAACGGCGAGCAAATGAGGTTGGGGTATCGTTTGGCACGATCCGATCATGGGGTGCTATTGGCTTTGCAACCTCATCGCTTTTAGTTGGCGAGCTACTATCACATATCGGCATCCAGTATATGATTTGGCCCTATATGTTTTTTGGGCTGATAGCGACCGTTGTGGCATTTCGGCTGAAAGATGTCAAGGTCTCGTCGGAGCCCATCAAGTTCAAGGATGTATCACAATTAGTCAAAAACATGCCATTCATGATTTTTTTAGTTCTCATTGTCACTTTGATGGTAACCCATAACACGAATGATAACTTTATCGGATTATACATAGCAGAGCTTGGAGGAAGCGAACGGCTCGTTGGTGTCGCTTGGTTTGTCGGTGTCATTAGCGAAGCAATCGTCTATTTCCTAGCAGGTTTTTGGTTCCGAAAATTCCACCCGCTCATCTTCGTCATCATTGCAGGTATTCTGTTTACATTGCGCTGGTTTATTTATGGCCTTGTTGATGACCCAATCGTGATCATCATGCTGCAAGTTTTGCATGGATTGACATTTGGCGTTTTCTTTATCGCAGCGTTTGACTATGTGACACGTCTGATCCCTGATCTGCTTATGTCAACCGGCCATCTTGTATTTTTTGCATTTATGAATATCGCGGGGATAATCGGCTCCCTTATCGGGGGTACACTGTTCCAAACATTTGGCGGACAGACGTTGTACCTGATCCTTGGCTGGATCGCCTTGGCCGGGACGGTTTGCATCACTATTTATCATGCGCTGCCATACGGGAAGGAGACCCCTAGAGGAGCAAACACATCAAGAGGCGTTCATTGAACAATGTTATGCAAAACAAGCAGACTGGATACATATTTTGATAGAAAAGATAATAATAAACTTTTCACTGTTCCAAGCTGCCCCCATACTGCTTTAAACCAAAGAACCCACCATTTTTAAATTCGAGAAAGGTGGGTTTTTGGTTTCAATGCTTAATATGTTGACGTTCCGGTTTTAGCAGCGTCAAATTCTTTTTTTATACGTCCGAAAAACATAATCCATGCAACTTCAGCAATAATCATACTGGCATAAAACATGATCCATATGGTGGAAAATGCATGAGGCGCGGTGTGAAATACCGCTTCGAAAAAATACACCCACATCCCAACCAGCATCACAGATTGTACAACAGCAAGTATCTTTTTCTCCAATCGGATGAATAGGAATGGAGCCACCGTCGCCAACATCATGAACATAAGTGTAATGCCCATTTGTGATCATCTCCTTGTTAAAATACCCTTTGTAAGCGCCTTCTATATTTTAATTGTAACATATTTGTTGAAAAAGGGACACAAAAAGTTCACAAATGGATTAAACGGTGTTGTTTTTAAAATCCTGTCAATTAATTGATACCAGAAATATTGCGAAGTATCATAATTAAAAAATCATGTACAACTTCAGTGGCAACGATGAGGCTGTACATGATTTACACCTGATGATAAGAGTTTTATTCTTGCATATTGTGTTGGATGTCGACAACTTTATCCTGGGTCAAGCCAGTGGCATCAGCGACAAGATCAATATTCAAACCTTTTGACAATAGCCGGCGGGCAATCGCTTCTTTTGCCTCCAGTTCTCCTTCTTGTTTTGCCTTTTGTTTTGCCTCTTGTAGGTTCAACTCCGCTTCACGTTTCGCCGCTTCCTCGTCCAAAATCCGTTTTAAACGCCCTTCATAAGCTTCCCTTTGTTCCTGTTCCATGCTCAGTTCTTCCCAGCTTTTCAACGTTTCCCTCAGCGATTCATCGTTCATGGCAATCTCCTCCAGTTCCTGATAGATATCATCATAGACTTTATCATTTCTAGAATCAACCATACCAAGCAATAAGAGCCATCGGGCAAGTATACTGTTCCATGGGTTCAGCTTATCCGCTTTCCAATCCTTGATTAATTTTCCCATTTCAATAAAATGAAATTCCATTACATTGGTCAACTTGGCTTGGTCCTCGTCATCATACAAGTAGTAAGAGGTATGAAATCGCTCGGTTTGTTCAAAAACATCAAAGTTAAGAATATTAATGGCAATTACCGGCCGCAATTCTTTATACGCCATCCCTTTTTCAAATGGACGCGCGTACAGCTTGGACCAATAATAAATCGAGCGCTTTACCATATCATATTGATCGGTAAATTGAATCTCCACATTGATTCGTTCGTCCGCATCCGTAACAACCAGCAAATCCAGTCTCGACTGCTTATCGTCGAGATATTCCCGGTTGATTTCCGCGTTTGAAAAAGCGATATCCTTGATCCGGTCCCTGCCTGTTTTTTGCAGGATCGCATTTAGGAAAACAACCGTGATTTCCTTATTCTTTTCATTTCCAAAAAGTTGTTTGAAAGCGTAATCAATTTTTAGATCCATCAGTTGATTCAGAGGAATGCGTTTCAATAATCTTGTTCTTTTTCCTGTATTGCTTTCACGTCTTTTACTGGTGTACTCATCTTGACCTTCCTTTACCTGAATTGCCGTTGAATAATCAGAGGTTCTTATGTGTAGTCCGGGCAGCGTCATTATGAACACGTCCTTTTGATTTTATGAGGACTTACCGAGGTGAATATCTAATTGTATTATATCAAAATCCACTTATGGAAACAAGTGTTCTGTAATAAATTTTTCACGCCCTTTCATTTTTTATTTGTTCATTTCCAATCTCCCTGTTTGCTTACAAAATATATCATCTGCATTGGTCAAACGACGACAGCAGTGACAACTGCCGCGCTACAGACGATTCATCCACCTACATCACGCGTTGGCCTCACAACCGTGCCACAAACTGTATCATCCCAACCCCGCCGCCCCACACTTTCTTTTTGCCAACCTATATTCGATGTTTTATACTCAAATCGTAAACATCATTTCACGAAAGACCACTACAATGAAACTGTATAATCGGCTTCATGCAAAAAGGCCGTTGAAGGGGAGGTCATCAAAAAATGAATAAATCTTTTCAACATGCAGCAGAAGGAATGATTGTAAAGAAAAAACGGACACGCCGTCCGCTCGTTCTCGCCTCCCTGATTATAGCAATGTTTATGTCCGCGATCGAAGGAACGATTGTGGCGACCGCGATGCCCAATATTGTAGGCGATCTTGGCGGATTCTCTTTGTATAGCTGGGTCTTTTCCGCTTTTTTATTGATGACAGCTGTCACGACACTGATTTACGGAAAATTGGCTGACTTATTCGGTCGCAAACCGATTTTTATTTTTGGAGTAGTTGTTTTCTTGGTTGGATCGCTCTTATGCGGATTTTCCAAAAGTATGGTCATGCTTGTGTTTTCTCGCTTTATTCAAGGGATTGGTGCTGGTGCCGTGCAGCCGATTTCGCAAACAATCGTCGGGGATATGTATACAGTAGAAGAACGGGCAAAAATCCAGGGTTACCTGGCAAGTGTATGGGGGATTTCCGCCGTTCTCGGACCGCTTGTCGGTGGGTTGATCGTGCAATATTCCGACTGGGCCTGGATTTTTTGGATGAATGTGCCACTTGGCATACTCGGCATGATCGGCATCGTTTTGTTCTTGCATGAAGATATTGAAAAAACAGACCATTCCATTGACTATGCCGGTTCCGCATTGATTATTATTTCCATTACATCGTTGATGGTGGTTCTGATTCAAGGTGGAGTGGCCTGGTCCTGGCTGTCATGGCCGGTGATTGGTTTGCTGGCTTTATTTGTTGCCAGTTTGGTCATTTTTCTCTGGCATGAGAACAGGGCAGCATCTCCAATGATGCCACTTCATCTGTGGAAAAACCGTTTGATAGCACTTGCCAATGTGGCGACACTGACCTCCGGGATGATTATGATCGGACTGTCCAGCTTTTTGCCGACGTTTGTTCAAGGGGTCATGGGTTACTCGGCGATTGTTGCCGGATTTACTTTAACGATGATGTCAGTCGGCTGGCCAATTGCTTCTTCATTCGCCGGTCATATCTTCCTGAAAATTGGTTACAGGGCGACAGCTATATTGGGCGGGTTCGCTTTATTTATCGGCGGATTGTTCTTTATTTTCCTAAGCGCGGATAAAGGGCCTGTGTGGGCCGGTGCTGGCTCGTTTTTCACCGGGATTGGCATGGGGCTGACAGCAACGACATTCATTGTTTCGATTCAAAATAGTGTTGGTTGGAAAACACGCGGCATTGCAACTGCCTCCAACATGTTCATGCGAATGCTAGGTTCCGCCCTTGGTGCAGCAATATTGGGCGGTATCCTCAATACGAGAATGAAAGATTACTTGTCAGATAAAGGAGCAAGCCTCGGGCAAAACATCACCGTCAACAATGCCAATGAATTGCTTGCAGGGAACAGTCACCTTCCTGCAAAAGCGATGCACCTTCTCGAAAATGCATTATCCCATGCGCTGCATAGTGTGTATGAGGCTGTGTTTATTTTTGCGGTCGTTACGCTGGTATTGACGATTTTCTTGCCCAAGCCTCAGAGGAAATCCGGCTATAACAGGAAAAACTGATGCTTGGAGACAAGAATTAGTACTTTTAGCTGTTTATCTCCATTTGGGCGCTGAGAAGCTTGATCAGTGACTTTTGCGATGTTGTTTTTCCCCATTTGGGCGCTGAGAAGCTTGATCAGTGACCTTTGCATGTTGTTTAGCTTCATTTGGGCACTGAGAAGCTTGATCCGCCTTACATTTTTGTACATCTTATACGAAATTTTAGCCAAAGCAAAGCGATTTCCGGTTTGTCATAGATTCCCCGAAATTCGTATCAACTGAACCAATTTTACTTGGGAACCCTGTGTGGATGAAGACCCGTCCCCAAACTTACATAATTTCTGCTTCTATCATGCGACGTGTAAAAATACATTTATATATAGGGGGAAACCGCCTCAAGGCTACAAGCAAAGTATTGGATGCTCTGAAGCCAAGAGAATCCCCCACTTATGACACTCGCTGGATCAATGCCCTAATCGTTTAAGACATTTAAGAAATGAATTTGCCCATATAAAAGCGAAAGGGGTGATCGTGACGTGCTGGAGACGATCATTGTCATTTTACTCATTTTATGGATTTTAGGATTCTCTTTCAATGCAGGCAGCTTTATCCATTTATTACTCGTTATCGCTGTTATTGTTTTAATTGTAAGGTTGGTTAATGGAAGAAGATTATAGCTCGATGAAAAACCTGCTTCTGGAAGGCAGGTTTTTTGTATGATAAGGGCGGGACAAGGGGACAGGTCCCTTGTCCCACTTATTTTAAACCAATAACGATTTTGGTAAAATCGGTAAAATCCTGTAATGTTTTTCAATCACTGCTTGCAAAATAGCTAGATCAATATTCTGATAATCGTGAACGGCGATATTTCGGAAGCCAACCATATTCATTAATGCACCAGCCAGCCGATGATCGATCACATTCTCTGCTTCCAGCAACTTAAATGCGTCACGACCTGATTTCGGCAAACCTAACTTCTTTTCACTGACAATATGCATTGCAAGATCAATACTCGCTTCACAAACACGTTGAATATTTAACACAATACTATCTTGTTTGGTAAAATCTGTTAAATTGTTTGGATCATCTGCATAAACTTCCCGAACACGCTTGATATACCGTTCAATGGTCGCCACCTTATTTAAGACCACATCATTTTCAACCATAAATATGCAGTTAGTTGACTCGGAGCCGTTTTTTGGTTTTTATCACGATTGGAGAGGTAAATGTATCCCTAGTTGTGCGGAGGCTTGACCTACAAAATTTTACGCCTCTGGGACAAGGGACCTGTCCCCTTGTCCCACGATACCATGTACGAATATATGTTTTAATTGCGGCTTGGAAAATCTCAAGCCCAGCGCTAGAACAAACTTTTGACGATTGCCGAATGAAAGGAAACCTAACCTTAGACATCTCCCTTTTTGTGTTTGGTTTGGATCGTTACCTTCCAATACCACAAAAAGCGAGGTGTCATTTCATTTCGTGCAGACATATCAAAATTGGTTAGGTTTGAACAAATTTTGATGACATTTTTTTTTGCAAGAGTCAAGTTCATAAGTTAAACCTCTCCCTTTTTATATTTATTGTCCCTGATTCACTTTGATCCTTTCAGGTTACTCCTGCATCTACCATTTGAATGAAACATTCTACGACTACCGATGGAGCTTTGCGCCTAAGCAAATCGCCTGTTAGTAACATAGATCACTAAGCCCTATTTTTCCTTATTGTATCTAAAGACGCCAAAAATCCTGATGAGCCCCCCTATGATTAATATTGAACCCCATATGACTGTAATTAGATTGAATTGTGGTTTGTTATATAAATGAAACCATTCCCAAATCGGGCTTAGTTTGGATATAACCCAGTCCCCGCTAGCATTGAGATTGAATATATTTTTCCAGCCTGTAACATCATCAAAAACGAAGAATATCAATTGCGCCATTACAAAAATCAAAAGATGTATATACCAACCATACTGTCCCATTTTCGCATGTGTGTGATGTTTATTTCCTTTTTTAACACTAAATCCTCCCTTAACAAACTTTTCTATAGAAAATAAGAGTTGTGTTGTTATTGATCTTTTTGCTAGTTCCGGTTTGGTTGTAGCCCATTTTTTCATACAGATAACAATTTCCACGCTCTTCCATGATTGTAGGTAATTCCCAACTGGTTGCTTGTGGAAACATTTCTTCAAGCAAAATTATAGCCTTTTGGGCTATGCCCCTGCCTTGATAAGCAGGTAAAATAAACATTGGACTAATCCAAAACTGTCTATCTTTCCAAAAAACGCACATAGCACCTACAAGCTTATTATCAGCTAATATCTTATAAAAACATCCATTGGATCTGTTTATTCTCTTTATCACCCTGTCGATAGTCTCGTTCGCTGGATTCGTTTCATAGTCCTCATATTTCTCCAACAATGGTGTAAATGCTTTTACTTGCATTTCAAAAATAGATCGAGCATCGCTTTCAGTTGCTTTAGCTAAGCTAACCCCCATAACATCACCATCCAATCAATTTATGCTTTTACAGTGTTTCATGAAAAAAAATGACCATTTTATATAAAGATTTGGATCTTTCTTACCGGGCTCAAATTGGGGTTTTAACTGATTATAAAACTACAATAATTTGATTTGCAGTATACCGGCATGACGGTTGGATGGTTGGTTTATTGGCTCTTTCACATTGTGTTCCATTTGGCAAGGTAAGAAATGAATGACGGTTACCCTATACTTCCAGGGTTGATTCTAAAGCTTCGTTTTTCACCTCTAGTATATATTCCGTGAAAACGTGCTTCTTTCCACCATTCTTTTCATACCAATTTTTGACGCACTCCACGTGTGCGCTATCATTTCTTATTTTGGATTCAATTTCCAAATAGTCCTCATAACTGTCATATTCCCAAATAGCGAAAATCTCAACAGTATCGTTCTCATTCGCTCTCATCCAACGGCCTATTAAACGTGATCCATATTTAATCTGATTAGGTAAGTTGGTTTTATTGAAATGTTGATTGAAGTTTTCAACAAATTCTTTTTTAACAATATAGTATTGTCTTCTGTAAAACATAAGCCCATTCCCCCATAATTAAAAAACTGGTATTCTATTATCCTGTCCGAAACAGGCAAATTGCCTCCCGCTGTGGAAGATGCTACTGCATACTACACAAAATTTCACTCCTCTGGGACAAGGGACCCGTCCCCTTGTCCCTCCTATATCCCCCATTTTGTAAAATAGCCCATTTTTGATACACAAACATATAAAGAATATCCGCCTAAAAACGTCCGTTTGAAGCAAGCTTCCTTGATAAATAAAAACTCATTAAACCTACCCCGAAAGAAATAAGAAAAGGGATGGTGGCAATCGACGGCATGATAATCGTCCAAAAAAGCAAATATGCAGTTATCGCAAAAACAAACCAACTCACTACAAGTAAAAAACTTGATAAAAATTCTCTGAATGCCACCATGTTTATCGACCTCTCCAAATAAAACCTCTTCTGGATCACAATCCCCATGGAAATGTGTCATCACTCAACGAAAGTAATCTAATCTCAAATAATCCTCTTCTAATCAAATTGCAGTCACCGGTTCCTTTCCCAATTCACACGACCATACAGATAATTGACCAATGTGGTGTACCTCGTGTGCAATGACATGAAGCATGATCTCTCCATATTTAAAGCTAGTCGTCTTTCCACTTTATAGCGTCTCTTGCACTCGCAATTTTTTGCGGTAGGGCTGAATGTAATAATTAGTCCCCTTCAGACTTTGAAATAAAATAATTTATTGGTCCTGCAAACAGTAACCCTGCGATAGCACAGCCTAGGAAAATAGCTAAACATGATAACAGGTCAATATCCTTGCCTATGGAATAATCTTTGATAATGCGAATGATTGTAATAATAACAGGGTGTAGCCGTCAAGTAAAAATGAACACTTTTTGCTAATTAATTTTGAACACTTTTCGCTCTTTCATCTTGAACACTCTTTTCCATGAAAATGGATGAACGATGTTTCATACGATAGCTGTCATCATTCCTGAATTGGATGACTTCCGCGCGATGTAACAGTCTATCCAGAATAGCCGTTGTAATGCCTGGATCTCCTAACAATTCTCCCCACTCATTTGGCCCTTTGTTAGATGTTAAAATGACAGATGCATTGTCGTATAAGTCGTTGATCAAATGGAAAAACAGATTTGCTTCACGCGAATCCATCGCCATGAACATCAAGTCATCAATGATGACCAAGTTTGAATCACGAATGCGCCTCATTCTTGTTTGCGATTTTCGGGTGACATCTTCTGTCTTTAGCGTTTGAATAAGCTGCCCCATAGAGATAAAAGAAACCTTATAGCCCTGATGAATTGCCTCTATCCCTAATCCCGTTGCCAAATGTGTTTTCCCCACTCCAGGTGGTCCCAAAATAATTAAATTATAGAGCTGGTCCAGCCATGTGAACTCTTTTAACTGATTGATTTGTTTCTTACTTAGCGATTGCTGTTCCTCTACACGGAATGAATCAATTGTTTTATAAAATGGGAACGCCGCCCATTTCAATCGTTTTTCAATTAACTTTTCATCCCGGCGTTTCAATTCATAGGTAGCCAGATGATCCAGAAACATACGATAGGTCCAATCTTCTGA
>NZ_JAROCA010000035.1 GCF_030732005.1 Tigheibacillus jepli
ATTAGGCTTTGCGGACGATGACACCCGCTTTTTATTTTTAAGCAGAAAAAGAAAATGGGTACATCGCAAAAAGCTCTTGAATGAAATTTATCGAGATTCATAAAAAAATTTGGTATAATGTTTTAGATGTAAATCGGTTATTTCCGCTATACACCCACGGAAAATAATGTGTTTTTAGGAATGGTATTAGAGGATGTTCAAAAAGCCCGGTAAAAAAAGACATATCGAGAAAAGGGAACTTCTGTGCCTGTGATTACTCAGCACAAAGAAAAATTAGTAAAACTGCCTGCGTCCTGTGGTCAACACAGAAGTCACCACATCCTGTGAAGGTCCACTATTCAAAGCTGCGCGCCTCGAACTTCCTGGTCTTTTTTATTCTCCTTTTTGAACATGTTTGAACACGCACTATAAATGATTGTGTTTTTTATAGGAAAGAGGATGTTTCAAATGAAATTAGTTGAAATTCTATCAAGTCTTGATTTTTATCAAATGGAAGAACATGTTGATGACAGTCTGGAAATAAGTACAATAGAGATGGACTCTCGCAAAGTGAAAGAAGGAGCATTGTTCGTTTGTATTAAAGGGCAGACCGTAGATGGCCATGATTTTGCTGGTCAGGCAGCCGAAAATGGAGCGCGTGCTATTTTAGCCGAAAGACAGATCGACACTCCGCTTCCACTTATCATTGTAAGAGATACTTCCAGGGCACTTGCAATTATTAGCACCAAGTTTTATGGGAATCCGACCGCAAATCTTCCGCTGATCGGAATTACCGGGACAAATGGTAAAACGACCGTCAGTTATTTGCTGGAGGCAATATTTAATCAGCATGACAAAAAAACAGGTGTGATTGGAACCATCCAAATGAAGGTTGGCGATCAAACTTATCCTGTACAAAATACAACGCCTCATGCATTATTTTTGCAGAAAACCTTCCATGAAATGCGCCAGCAGGATGTTGACCAGGCAATCATGGAAGTTTCTTCGCATGCACTCGATCAGGGCAGGGTATACGGCTGCGACTACGACATTGCCGTATTTACGAATTTGTCACAAGATCATTTGGATTATCATAAGGATATGGATGATTATTTGCGTGCAAAATCGATGCTTTTTGCACAGCTGGGCAATAATTATGATTTCCACAAGAAAAAATTTGCAGTTTTAAATGCGGACGATGATTCATGTGCGTTGCTGACCAAAAGTACAGCTCAGCATGTCTTGACGTACGCGATTAAAAAAGATGCTGATATTCGTGCACAAGATATTGCATTGCACGCATCCGGTACATCATTTAAGCTAACAACGCCGGTTGGAGAAACAGAAATTAACAGTAAATTAATCGGTTTATTCAATGTCTATAATATGCTTGCTGCAACCGGGGCTGCTATCGCTGCCAAGGTTCCTTTATCAGTCATCAAAGTAGCATTGGAAAACATTGCCGGCGTAAATGGCCGTTTTCAACCGGTTGATTGTGGACAAAACTTTGCTGTCATCGTAGATTACGCACATACACCTGATTCTTTGGAGAACGTATTGCAGACAATTAAAGAGTTTGCAAAAAAAGATATTTTTGTAGTTGTAGGCTGCGGTGGTGACCGCGACCGGACAAAACGTCCATTAATGGCACAAATTGCCGTTAAATATGGTGACCATGTATTGTTTACTTCGGACAATCCGCGAACGGAAGACCCACAGGCCATTCTGAATGACATGGTTGCGGGTGTGAAGGACAGCGGTGCTTCCTATGATGTGATCGTCAACCGCAAAGATGCAATTACAGAGGCAGTTCACCGTGCCAAGCAAGATGATATCATTCTGATTGCCGGTAAGGGGCATGAGACATACCAGCAAATCGGTTTGGAAAAACATCATTTCGATGACAGGGAAGTAGCTGCAGCTGCGATTGAAAGCAAGGAGAATGAATGATGCTATTTACAACGAATTGGCTAGCAACATTTTTTTCAGAATTCAGGGGCAAGGTGACGGATTCCATCCATATAAAATCCGTTGTTACAGACAGCAGAAAGCCTGGGAGGCAATCGTTGTTTGTACCGCTTGCCGGTGAAAATTTCGACGGCCACGATTATCTGGAACAAGCAGTTCATAACGGAGCGGTAGCAGCGTTATGGGAAAAGAAAAAACCGTTGCCAGCCTTTTTGCCGACCGACTTTCCCGTTTTTTTTGTTTCGGATACATTGACATCTCTGCAGCAATTGGCTGCTGCATACCGTAGAAGGGTCAATCCGCTCGTTATTGGGATAACCGGTTCAAATGGCAAGACAACGACAAAAGATCTGGTTTCAGCAGTAGTCGGCAAGAAATACCGGACGCATTTCACAAAGGGAAATTTCAATAATCATATTGGTTTGCCGCTTACGATTCTTTCCATGCCGGATCATACCGAGGCACTTGTATTGGAAATGGGAATGAACCATTTTGGTGAAATCGATGTGTTAACAAAAATAGCTGCACCAGATTTTGCCATCATTACGAATATCGGGGAAGCCCATATTGAATTTCTTGGTTCAAGGGCAGGGATAGCAAAAGCAAAATTGGAAATTATCCATGGGTTGAAAAAGCAAGGCGTGTTTATTTATGATGGTGATGAACCCCTGCTGCAATTAAAGAATTATGTGCATAGAACGATCACCTGTGGTTTTAATACAGAAAATGATATGGTAATTCGTAATACTTCCATTCATGAACAGCAGACAACCTTTCAGCTTTCGGATGAAAATAGTTATCGTATCCCTCTGCTTGGCAGACATCATGCGCAAAATGCCACTTACGCCATAACGATTGGCCTTGAACTGGGCATTCGCCCGGCGGATATACAAGATGCCTTCGATAAGCTCCATTTAACAGGTATGCGTTTTGAAATGCTTCCGGGAAAAAACGGAGCAACAATCGTAAATGATGCCTACAATGCTTCTCCAAGTGCGATGCGGGCTTCTATTGAAGTGGTGAAGCAACTGGAAAACTATGATGAAAAGGTACTTGTATTGGGAGATATGTTTGAGCTAGGGGATGCAGCGGAGAAATGGCACCGCCAAGTGGCTGAATCCATTCAGGCACCGATCACTGCCGTTTTTACATTCGGCAAGGATGCGCAGTACATTTCCTCGGAAGTTAAAAAACGTACACCGGAAATAATCAATATGCATTTTGAAACGAAAGAAGCATTGACGGAAAAACTTTCGGAAGTATTGCGCCCAAATATGATTGTTTTATTCAAAGCCTCAAGGGGCATGCATTTTGAATCAATTGTAAAAGAACTGCTTGATGCAACAAACACAACAGCGTAAAATGAAATATTGTTGCAGTTAAATTTACTTATATGATGTAGCAAAATGGACGGTTGTTGTACGAGGAGGAGAACAAGTGAATGTGACCATTTTAATTATGACCATATTAATAGCAGCATTGATTACCGTCCTTTTATCACCTATCGTTATTCCGTTTTTGAGAAGGTTAAAATTTGGACAAAGCATTCGGGAGGAAGGACCGAAATCCCACCAAAAGAAAAGCGGCACACCGACAATGGGCGGTGTGATGATTATTTTCAGCGTAGTGGTAACATCCATTATAATGGGGATCAAAATACATGGCGGCGGTGGAATAACCTATCAAATGTGGCTGTTATTATTTGTCCTTGTTGGGTATGGACTGCTAGGATTTTTGGATGATTTCATTAAAGTTGTCATGAAGCGGAATTTGGGATTGACATCGAAGCAGAAGTTACTTGGACAACTTATCATTGCCGTTATTTTTTATTTTATTCTGCGCATGCAAGATTTTCCGACAAGTTTACAAATTCCCGGAACAGATGTGTATTTCGAACTGGGCTGGGGATACGCGGTATTGATTATATTTATGTTGGTTGGTTCGTCCAATGCAGTCAATTTGACGGATGGACTGGATGGATTGTTGGCTGGTACCGCAGCCATCGCATTTGGTGCTTTTGCCGTTTTGGCATGGTACGATATCCCTCAAGATGATGTATTTATTTTTTCATTATCTGTCGTAGGTGCGTTGCTTGGTTTTCTTGCCTTTAACGCACATCCGGCAAAAGTTTTTATGGGGGATACCGGCTCATTGGCGCTAGGGGGTTCCATCGCAGCCATTGCAATCTTGTCAAAACTGGAAATATTGCTTGTTATTATTGGCGGTGTATTTGTTGTAGAAACCTTGTCAGTAATTATCCAAGTCATTTCCTTTAAAACAACCGGAAAAAGGGTATTTAAAATGAGTCCATTGCACCACCATTACGAGTTGTTAGGCTGGTCTGAATGGCGGGTTGTTACAACCTTCTGGCTGATTGGACTATTATTTGCTGTACTTGGTGTTTATATCGAGGTGTGGGTAGGATGAATAAATTAAAGGATTTTCCGTATTCGAAAATACTTGTCCTTGGGCTGGCGAAAAGTGGAACTGCTGCAGCAAGACTACTGCTTGAAAACCATAAACAAGTGATTGTGAACGACAAAAATGCAAGTGAAACGGATGAAATGGTGGCACAATTGCGCCGAATGGGTGCGAATGTATTCACTGGGTCTCATCCACTGGAATTACTTGACGGGGTAGACTTGATTATTAAAAATCCCGGCATTCATTATGAAAATCCAATTTTGGCAAGAGCGCTGGAAATCAATATTCCAATCGTTACGGAAGTCGAACTTGTTAATTACTTGACGGAGGCAAAGATTATTGGCATTACGGGTTCCAACGGAAAAACGACAACGACTACCCTTATTACAAAAATGCTCGCGCAAAGTGATTTACCTACGAAGGTAGCGGGAAATATCGGTATCGTTGCCTCTGAGACGGCGCAAACAATGGGGACAGGAGAAAATCTTGTGTTGGAATTATCATCCTTTCAATTGGAAGGGACAGAAAAGTTTCGTCCCCATATTTCCGTTTTGCTGAACATTTTTTCGGCACATCTGGACTACCATAAAACATTTGAAAACTACATTGCAGCCAAGTCGAAAATCTTTTGCAATCAGACAACCGAAGATTATGTTATATATAATGCAGATGATCCAATTGTCAGTGAAGCTGTCAAGCAATCAAAAGCGAAGAAGGTGCCGTTTTCTACAAAACAGCAACTGCAAAGCGGAGCATGGACAGATGAAAACTATATTTATTTTAAAGGCGAAAAAATTGCCGAACGCAAAAATATTGTTCTCGTCGGTTCGCATAACCTGGAAAACATTCTGGCCTCGATTAGTGCTGCAAAACTGTCGGGTGCTACGAACGAAGCAATTGGAGAAGTTCTAGCAACCTTCGCCGGCGTCAGACACCGTTTGGAATACGTTGCCAAGATCCATGACCGCTTTTTTTATAATGACTCAAAAGCCACAAATATTTTAGCCACTTCCAAAGCGCTATCCGCTTTCGAGCAGCCAACCATCCTGCTTGCAGGTGGTCTGGACCGCGGTAATGGATTTGAAGAATTGGCGCCTTATTTAAATCATGTGAAAGCAATGGTGCTTTTTGGTGAAACGGCAAATAAAATCCATGAGGTTGCAAAACATGCCGGCATCACCGAGGTTTCATTTGCAAACGATGTAGAAGATGCTGTACCAAAGGCATATGCCATGTCAGCTCCCGGAGATGTTATATTATTATCCCCCGCCTGTGCGAGCTGGGATCAATATAAAACTTTTGAACAAAGAGGAGACATGTTTGTCCAAGCCGTGCATACATTAGAGTAGGGGCTTGTTCAAATATATGGAACTTTCCTGATACAAAACAAAAACGCCCCTGGCATTAAAAGCAAAGGGGTGTTTTTTTGCGCAAAAAAATGAAAATGAAAGAAAAACCAGATTATATATTATTTGGAACCATTGTTGCCTTGCTTGTAATCGGCATTATAATGGTATTCAGTTCCTCGTATGTCTGGGCGGAATATAAATATGATGATATGTACTATTATTTAAAAAGGCAACTTTTGTTTGCAGGTGCCGGGGTTGCAGCAATGTATTTTACGATGATGATCCCCTATGGTACATGGCAAAAATATGCGAAAATCATTTTATTGAGTTGCTTTGGTCTGCTATTGATTGTGCTTATTCCGGGAGTTGGTATGACTAGAGGCGGCGCACAAAGCTGGATCGGTATTGGTGCCTTTAGCATTCAGCCCTCCGAATTTATGAAGCTTGGACTTATCATTTTTTTATCGGCCGTCTTGGCTGCAAAACAAAAATATATCACATCATTTACAAAAGGTTTCTTGCCATTGCTGCTGCTAATCTTTACGGCTTTTGGACTGATCATGCTTCAGCCTGACCTTGGTACAGGGATAGTGCTTGTTCTTTCTTGCATGGCGATGCTTTTTGCTGCCGGTGCACGAATTTGGCATTTCGCATTACTAGGCGTTGTCGGCGCCGCAGGTTTTGTACTGCTTATTCTATCGGCTCCTTATCGTATAAGCAGAATTACTGCCTACTTAAATCCTTGGGAGGATCCCCTTGGTGATGGTTTCCAGATTATACAGTCCTTGTATGCCATTGGACCGGGGCATCTGCTCGGCGTAGGGCTTGGCAATAGTCTGCAAAAATATTTTTATTTGCCTGAGCCTCAAACCGATTTCATCTTTTCTATTTTGGGTGAAGAACTCGGATTTATTGGCGGTACAATGATCATTTTGCTGTTTGCATTGTTGTTTTGGCGTGGCATTAAGGTTGCATTGGAAGCGGAAGACGAATTCGGCAGGTTTTTGGGATTGGGTATTGTTTCCATGTTATGTATTCAAGCAATGATCAATATCAGTGTTGTGATTGGCCTTATCCCTGTAACCGGAATCACGTTGCCATTTCTGAGCTACGGCGGTTCCTCACTCACACTGACATTATGTTCAGCGGGAATTTTATTGAATATAAGCAGAACAACGAAAATATAATTTGAAGCCAAGATGGGCTGTTCCAGTATTTTGGGGGCAGCCCATCTTTTGTCCGGTCAAGACGCTGTTCATAAAAAGTATCAAGGTGAAAAGGATTGTATTTTCCCGCTTTGCAAATTGATAGATTGAAAGAGGGCAACTGCAAATAGAATCACATTTTCTACAAATAAAACGGCATCTTTTGCAAATAGAATCACGTTTTTTGCAAATAGAACCATGTCTCCTGCAAATAGAATAGCGTCTTCTGCAAATAGAATCCATTCCTGTGCAAATAGCAGGCGGGTATCTATAAATTGAGACAACTGCCGATACGATTGGCAAGCTTCCCCAAGAATATTTTAGTCGTACCACGTTTTTTCATAGGTAAAGATAGTATAAAATTGGGCTATATTAATGTCATTTGCTATGACAGCCACGTCCGGCTCCAGCGCCCAGCAACTAGCAAGGGTTTTGGTGGGGCGAGTAACCGCAGCCCCAGAGCTTTTTGATGGGACGAGTAATCGCAGTCCCAAATGGTTTTCGGTGGGGCGAGTAATCGCAGCCCCAGAGTGCTCCAGTTTGTACTTTGCTAAACGGGCGCTTACGCCTTTGTTCTCCAATCCTGAAATTGTTTCCCGAAAAGGTAGATTAACAATTATGAATTTATACTACTCTTTTTTGCAAAAACATGCGATGTCACTATCTGTTTGCGCGTCCATTATGTTATAATTCTATGTAAAAGAGATGTTATACCTATATTTCTTTTAGATTGTGGTAAAAAGCATTTAATTAATCGTTTTTTGGTCGATATACATATGTGATTTAATCATAATACGCGAAAAATCGGACATATTTGCTTTTTGCCACACGATTAATTGTAAAAGGAAGACATGTGGATGGACAAAGAGATGGAGAAAAAAAACATTGTTTCAATCGAGGATCGCATTCCAAAATTGAAGCAAGCGCGAAAAAAGAAAGCAAACAGACGAATGATTAGCTATCTATGTATTTTCTTCTGTTTGATATCTATCATCGTCTATCTTCAATCCCCTTTAAGCAGAGTGAAAAATATTTCAATCAACGGCAATTCTTTTTTGTCAGAACAAGAGATCCTGCGGCAGAGCACATTGACAAACGATACCAACATTTGGTCTGTTCATCCAAAGGACATCGCCAAAAAATTGGAAAAAAATCTTATTGTCAAGCGCGCAACCGTGAAACGAAAATTCCCCAGGACCGTGCAAATTAACGTAACTGAGCACCAGATGGTCGGGTATGTTAGCGAAAAAAATCGCTACATTCCCATTTTGGATAATGGATCCATACTAAAGAATCGGGCAAAAAGTACAAATAATGGAAGCGCACCGACTCTGGAGGGGTTTACGGAGACTGGATATTTGGAGGAAATGACAAAGCAATTGCAAAAACTGCCTAATGAAATTTTTGATTTGATATCGGAAATACACTGGGCGCCGACAAAAAAAGATGAAAGTAAGATCAAGTTGTACATGAATGATGGCAATATTGTTTTAGGAAGAATCAATAATTTTTCCAAGAACATGCAAATTTATCCTTCCATCGTCGCACAGCTGGATCCGAAGAAAAAAGGAATTGTGCATATTGGGGTAGGTGCTTATTTTGAAGAATTCAGCAATAAAGATAAATAATTCCCAATGACCTTGCAAGTGTGAATGTATTACGCATAAACGCAGCCGTAACACCCTTGCTTCTACGGTGGGTAAAGCAAAACGCAGAAGGCGGGAGATAACAGCTTCGTAAATTCCTGATCAGTCCAACTGGCATGCAGTAGGGGATATGAACTACCACCGAATGAAATTTCACTTATCTCTTATTTGTGGTATCAAACAGTCGGACAACGGCCGCTGGTTACGAATAACTATTTTTAGCAAACAACCTTAATACTTTGTTCTAGTGCACATCCAAAAAGGAGGATAAAAAGGACCGAGATGTTCGAGGCAGCGCAGCTTTGAGCACAAGTATTTGTTTCTTAAAATTTGCATCGCAAGTAGAATAAGCGGTTTTCTTTTTCAAGGAATGGAGTGTATGCGTAAGGCTACTTCCGCGATATATTTCTTTGCTGCCTTGCAGCGAAGAATACAGCTTCTTAGAATATGCTTGTAGACGCAGAGGTGCAGCGGTTTTGAAAAAGCAAGTCAACGAGCTATCATAGGATGTGGTGACTTCTTCGTTGCCACAGGACGTGGGCGGTTTTAGTAATCTTTCTTTGTGCCGAGTAATCGCAGGCACAGAAGGTCCACTTTCATCGATGTGTCATGGTTATCGGACTTTTTGAACATCCGCTTCTAGCAAATAAAGGAATTCAAGGTTTTTTGTGGAATTACTTAATAGATATTTCTTTTTATGGATAAGTCCTTTAAAATGATAGATTATATGTGACTTTTTTTAACTGAAAAATTGATATGGAAACTTGGAAACATGAATGTTGTTTTACAGAATCGGAGGTGCCTTTCTTTGAACAATAGTGAAGTACTGGTCAGTCTTGATATAGGTACATCAAAAATCAAAGTTATTATAGGCGAAGTGATGAATGATTCGCTTAATATAATCGGTGTTGGAACAGCGAATTCAAATGGAATGAAAAAAGGTGCGATTGTCGATATCGATCAAACTGTCAATTCAATCAGAAATGCAGTGGAACAAGCCGAACGAATGGTTGGAATGCATATCGACAGCGTGGTCGTCGGAATTAGCGGCAACCATGTGGAGCTCACACCATGCCATGGTATTGTAGCTGTACAAAGTGAAAACAGGGAAATAAACAATGAAGACATCGCAAGGGTAATTGACGGGGCACAAGTCATGTCCATTCCCCCTGAAAGAGAAATCATCGATGTCATTCCCAAGCAGTTTATTGTAGATGGTCTGGATGAAATCACGGATCCTCGCGGGATGATTGGTGTACGTCTGGAAATGGAAGGAACAGTTATTACCTGTTCCAAGACGGTACTGCATAACATTTTAAAATGTGTAGAACGCGCCAATCTGCAGGTTGCAGATATTTGTTTGCAGCCATTGGCATCGGGTTCCATTGCGCTATCAGATGATGAAAAAAACCTCGGTGTCGCTTTGATAGATATCGGCGGTGGCTGCACGACCGTTTCTGTTTTCGAAAATGATCATATAGCTGGAACCAGAATGGTAGCACTCGGCGGTGATAACATAACCAAAGATCTATCTATGGGTTTGCGGACGTCCACTGCTGAAGCCGAAGAAATCAAAAAGGATCATGGCCATGCATTGTATGACGAGGCACAGGAAGATGAGGTTTTCCAGGCTACTATTATCGGCAGCAACCAAAAAGAAACCTTCAATCAGTTGCAAATAGCTGATATAATCGAAGCTAGATTGGAAGAAATTTATGCTTATGCGGAAAGAGAAATCAGGAAGATGGGCTATCGTGAACTGCCGGGTGGTTATGTGCTAACCGGCGGCACCATGAAAATGCCGGGTGTTTTGGAACTTGCCCAGGATGTGTTTCAGGCGAACGTCCGTATCGCTATTCCGGACTACATAGGAGTACGTGAGCCACAGTATACGGCAGGCGTTGGCATTTTACAATTTGCCTATCGCAATGCAAAAATACAAGGGAAAGATTTATTTCCTTCGATTTCCGGAGAAGTTCCGCAGGCAAAACCGAAAAGAGCTAAAAAACAGCAAAATCATAAAGAAGAAACGAAAGAATCGAAGAAAAAGGAATCCGGAATTGCCAACTTTTTCAAATATTTCTTTGACTGAAGACTGTTGAAGAATATAGTAATATCTTTAACACATTGCTTGGAAAAACCAGCTGATTTTGCTAATTAGGAGGAAAGAATATATGTTGGATTTTGATATGAATATGGAACAATTAGCGACAATTAAAGTAATTGGAGTCGGCGGCGGTGGAAACAACGCCGTTAACCGCATGATCGAACATGGTGTAGAAGGCGTGGAATTTATCGCCGTCAACACAGACGCACAGGCATTGAATTTGTCTAAAGCAGAGGTTAAACTGCAAATCGGCGGCAAGCTGACCAGAGGACTCGGTGCTGGCGCCAATCCTGAAGTAGGAAAAAAAGCGGCCGAAGAGAGCAAGGAACAAATTGAAGAAGTACTGCAAGGTGCGGACATGATTTTTGTCACCGCTGGTATGGGTGGCGGAACGGGTACTGGTGCTGCTCCAATTATTGCCCAAATTTCCAAAGAGCTTGGTGCACTTACGGTTGGCGTAGTAACACGGCCATTTTCATTTGAAGGAAGAAGACGGTCGACACAGGCAATCAGTGGAATTGAAGCATTGAAAAATGCAGTCGATACGCTAATTGTTATTCCCAATGATCGTTTGCTCGAAATTGTGGATAAAAATACACCGATGCTTGAAGCATTTAGAGAAGCGGATAATGTGCTTCGTCAAGGTGTGCAAGGTATTTCCGATTTGATTGCAAAACCAGGATTGATCAACGTTGACTTTGCTGACGTGAAGACAATCATGATTGACAAAGGATCGGCTCTTATGGGAATCGGGGTAGCGACAGGGGAAAATCGAGCAACCGAGGCAGCCAAAAAGGCGATTTCCTCGCCATTGCTGGAAACTTCAATCGATGGTGCTCACGGCATTTTAATGAATATTACCGGCGGAAACAATTTAAGTTTGTACGAGGTCCAGGAGGCAGCAGATTTAGTGACGAATGCTGCCGATGATGAAGTTAACGTCATCTTTGGATCTGTCATTAATGAAAACTTAAAAGATGAAATTGTTGTAACAGTTATTGCTACGGGCTTTGATGAAAAGAAAAATGTTCGTCAGCAGCCGAAGCAGCGGCCAGCTATCAATCATCATCAGCATGCCGCTACGAATGCACCCGAGGATATGCCAAGGGAGCAAAAACAGCCTCAGGCACCAACGCAAGAGGATGACGTTTTGGATATTCCGGCGTTTCTGCGCAATCGACACCGAAATCGCCGCCAATAATCGCATAGGTTTTATGGAAAGCGAACAGACGCTTAGCGTGTCTGTTCGCTTTTTTCATGTGCTATAAGAGAGGGTATAAATTCAGGCTGATTAATCTTAATTTCTGCGACAGCCACGTCTGGTTCCAGGCCCAGCAACTAGCAGAGCTATTTGAGGGGGCGAGTAACCGCAGCCCCATGCGTCGTGCCTTTAGCCTATATGTGCGCTTACGCTTTTATCCATAGCGACAGACACTTTACAAAAGGACCGACAAACTCCCTGATAACTAGTTTAAATTAGTGCATTCTTGCACACAGGATACGACAGACTTTGCATCTGGTAATGGTTATACTGGGTTTAGTTTTCCATATCAATTAAGTTAAAAAAAGTAGAAGGTGGCCAACTTTTCAAGTCTATGGAATGTCAATTGGCCATTTGAAAAAAACATGGAAAGGGAGTGTGGTGTGGCAATCTATTTGGATGTTGTCTGGGTACTAAATTTGCTTTTGGATTGGATGCTGCTTTTGCTGACGCAAGCTTTGACAAAGGAAAAAGCCAAAAAAACAAGGATATTTGCTGCTGCAGTATTTGCCTCACTGCTTGTTCCGGTTACTGTCATATATCCTGATTCATTTTTCAATAGTGTCACGGGAAAGCTGCTTTATTCCATTGCTATTATTTTGATTGCATTCCATTTTTATGCAATAAAACGTACCTTGAAACTGTTAAGCATGTTTTATTTTGTAACGTTTGCCATTGGAGGCGGAATGATTGCCATTCACTTTATCAGCCAGCAGCCGGTGGGTATCAATGCAAGTGGTGTATTGACATTAAACCATGGTTTCGGAGACCCTGTCAGCTGGATTTTTGTCCTTGTCGGTTTCCCTCTCGTTTGGTTTTTCACGAAGCGACGTATGGACAAGCATGCTGCAGCTAAAATCAAATATGATCAGATTTACCGGGTGGCCATCACAATCAAAGGTAAACAATTTTCGACGGATGGCTATATTGACAGTGGCAATCAGCTGATTGATCCATTGACAAAAAGGTGTGTTGTTATTTGTGATGAGCAGTTTCTGCGCAATTGGTTTGCAGACGATGACTGGGAAGCATTAAAGCAGGCATTCGATGATCTGAATTTGGAAAGTATACCGGCTTCCTGGCAAGAACATATACAACTCGTTCCATACCGGGGGGTAGGTGGGGAAAATGGTTTTTTATTTGCAATACGTCCCGAAAAGCTACACATCGTCTATGGCTCGCAGGAAATCAATGTCGATAAAGTATTGATTGGTATTCAATTTGGCAAACTTGCCAACGACCAAATGTATCATTGTCTGCTGCACCCGCAGCTTGTGAAACTATCAGCGACCAACATTGCATAAAACATGAAAAGAAAGGGGATTCAATCATGCGATTATGGAAATTGCGTTTCCAGTTATGGTGGTATAAGTTTTTAATAAAAACCGGATTAAAATCGGATGAAATATATTATATTGGAGGCAGTGAAGCATTGCCGCCTCCTCTTTCGAAAGAGGAGGAAAAAGAACTGCTTATTCGTCTGCCCAAAGGGGATAAATCTGCGCGGGCACTGTTAATCGAAAGAAATTTGCGGTTGGTTGTTTATATCGCACGGAAATTCGAAAACACAAAAATAAATATTGAAGATCTAATCAGCATTGGCACAATTGGATTAATAAAGGCTGTGAATACATTCAATCCGGAGAAAAAAATAAAACTGGCTACATATGCTTCCAGGTGCATCGAAAATGAAATACTGATGTATTTGCGCAGAAACAATAAAGTGAAGTCGGAAATCTCTTTTGATGAGCCACTCAATATTGACTGGGATGGCAATGAATTGCTGCTGTCGGATGTATTGGGGACGGATGATGATATTATTACAAGAGATTTGGAATCAAAGGTAGACAAATCCTTGCTAAAAAAAGCGCTGGAGCAGCTGAATGCACGAGAAAAACAGATTATGGAACTGCGCTTTGGACTTGTCGGTCAAGAAGAAAAAACGCAAAAAGATGTAGCCGATTTATTGGGGATTTCCCAATCGTATATTTCCCGTTTGGAGAAGAAAATTATTCGACGGCTAAAAAAAGAATTTAACAAGATGGTATAGCCTTGTCCTGCTTCATTTGAACGCAATTTTTGACAGTTTTGGCAAAAACCTGTCTGCATAAAAGTACCCTTCAGAGGAGATACTGACCTTTGAAACAGCATCTCCAACCGGGAGGGTACGAAATGACTAGACATAAAGTTGTAATCTGCGGTGTAGATACATCAAAACTTCCAGTACTTAAAAACGATGAAATGAAAATTCTGTTTAAAAAAATGCAGGCTGGAGATCTATCAGCAAGAGAAAAGCTGGTCAATGGCAATTTACGCTTGGTATTAAGTGTCATTCAACGATTCAACAACCGGGGGGAATATGTCGATGATTTATTCCAGGTTGGTTGTATCGGACTCATGAAATCAATCGATAACTTTGATTTAAGTCACAATGTCCGCTTTTCAACGTATGCTGTGCCGATGATAATCGGCGAGATACGCCGTTATCTTCGTGACAACAATCCAATCAGGGTTTCTCGTTCCTTGCGCGATACAGCGTACAAAGCGCTGCAAGTACGTGAAAAACTGATTAATAAAACGTCGAAGGAACCAACAGCAATGGAAATTGCCGAGGAAATGGGAATTCCCCATTCCGAGATTGTATTTGCAATGGACGCCATTCAAGACCCGGTATCATTATTTGAACCGATTTATAACGACGGCGGAGACCCAATTTACGTCATGGATCAAATCAGTGACGACAAAGATAAAGATTCCACCTGGGTTGATAAATTATCCCTAAAGGAAGGCATGCATCGTTTGAATGACCGTGAAAAAATGATTTTAAATAAACGGTTTTTTCAGGGAAAAACACAAATGGAAGTGGCTGAGGAAATCGGTATATCACAGGCGCAGGTATCGAGATTGGAAAAAGCCGCAATCAGCCATATGAACAAAGAAATGTTCGAATGAAACTGCTATTTATACCAAAATGATATTCCTGTTAAGGGGCTGTTCCAAGTCTTGCACAAGACTTTTGGGACAGCTCTTTTTTATTGGCGTTTCTCCTTACAAAAACTTAGAAAGAATGGCAATCTTTATGCATATAGATAATGAAAGGGGTGAGTTGACATGCTGAAATTATCCGATTTGCAGGTAAAAGAAGTAATTGCCGTAGCTGATGGCAGAAAACTTGGTAACATTTCCGATTTGGAAATAGATCCGGACAAAGGCAAAATTATAGCCCTGATTGTTTATCCTCGCAGCAAAAAAGGCGGACTGTTTGCCAAGCCGGAAGAAATGGTCATTTATTGGGAGCAAATTGTTACAATCGGCGCAGATGTGATATTAATCAGTGAACAGCATCAGCCCAAATTGTTTATAACTGAAAGCTAGACTGGAAAATCGACAAGAATTTTCGCAGTTTTACCTTATCTATGGTAAAATGATAGCTAGACGAAGTTCGGGAGGAATGACTATTGTCTGAACCGTTTGTGCTTAAGGACAATATATTACATATAGAGAACTGGGAAAACAGGTCTGACGGTTTAGTGGCTGGGTTTACGACACGGCGAGGCGGTTTTGGCAGCAAACCATTTGATTCATGGAATATGGGACTGCATGTCGGCGATGATCCGCAAGTTGTCGTGGAAAATCGTCAGCATCTTACAAAACAACTGCAATTGCCATTTGGTTCCTTTGTAGCTGGTGAACAAGTGCATTCAACTGTTATCAAACAAGTTGGGCGAGACGATAAAGGCAAGGGAGCAAAAAGCTATGCTTCATCCTTGCCGGGGATTGACGGCATGTTTACTACGGAATCAGGTGTACTGTGTACTGCATTTTTTGCAGATTGCGTACCATTGTTGTTTTTCGATCCGGTTACCGGGCTGATTGGAATAGCGCATGCCGGCTGGAAAGGAACAACAGGAAAGATAGGCGAAAAAATGGTCGAAAAAATGACTGATTCCGGCGCAAAAACTTCCGACTTGCTGGCAGTAATTGGTCCATGTATTTCCGAAGAATATTATGAAGTGGACGAGCATGTGATGCAGTACGTAGAAGACAAGGATGTTTCCGCTGTCGCAAAGGACTTGCATAACGGTCATTATTTACTGAACCTGAAGTTGTTGAATAAGTTAATACTTGTACATGCGGGACTTCCTGAAAAAAATATTGAAGTGACAAATTATTGCACATACCGTGATAAAAATCTGTTTTTCTCTCATCGGCGAGACCATGGCAAAACCGGCAGAATGCTCGCGTTCATTGGATATCGTGATTATAATGGAGGAGAGATACAACAAGCATGAAAGTAGTAGAAAATTTACAAAAAATCAAAGACAAAATCGCAGCAGCATGTAAAACAAGTAGCCGGAATCCAGAAGATATTACCATTATCGGTGTCACGAAATATGTTACAATAGAGCGAACAAAGGAAACGATTGCGGCAGGCATACACAATCTTGGCGAAAACCGCTTGGAAGGTTTTATAGAAAAATATGACTGTTTGCAAGATGCGAATGTTCATTGGCATTTTATCGGAACTTTGCAATCCAGAAAGGTAAAAAATGTCATTGATAAGGTCGACATGCTTCATTCACTTGATCGGCTTTCGTTAGCCAAGGAAATCAATAAACGTGCAACGAAAACGATTGATTGCTTTGTACAAGTAAACGTCAGTGAGGAAGAAAGCAAGCATGGCATAAAAGCGGATGAGGTTTTACGTTTTATTCAAGACGTAAAACAATATGAGCGCATCCGTGTGGTCGGGTTGATGACGATGGCACCGCATACGGAGGACAAGCAATTGATCCGTAGCGTTTTTCGGCAATTGCGCGAATTAAAAGAAACGATTGAACATCAGCATCTTTCCCATGCGCCATGTCATTACCTGTCCATGGGCATGAGCAATGACTATGAAATTGCAATTGAAGAAGGGGCTACGCATATACGAATTGGCACAAAACTGGTGGGAAAATGATGTCAAGCTTAATAAATCAATTAGCGAGGTGAAAGCAATTGAGTATTAAGAATAAAATAAAGTCGTATTTTACATTGGATGATGAATACGAATACGTAGAAGAAAATGAGCGTCAGAATGAAGAGCCCGCATATGCCCCAAATGATGATTCGCCAAAGAAAAACGTGGTTAATTTAGCCAGTATCCAGCAGCAAAATGTCAAAATTGTTTTATGTGAACCTAGGACATATAATGAAGCCCAGGAGATCGCCGATAATATTGTCAATAGGCGGGCAGTCGTCGTGAATTTAAAACGGTTGGATCATGGACAGGCAATAAGGGTGCTGGATTTTTTGAGCGGTACCGTTTACGCTGTGAATGGTGTCATGCAGAAACTTAGCGCCGATACGTTTTTATGTGCTCCTGACAATTTGAAAATTACCGGCTCCATTTCGGAATCAATGGAAGAACGAGCAGAATATAATAAAGGATGGTAAATCGTATGTATCAATTACTGAGTATCCTGGAAACGGCATTGAATGTGTATAGTTTCGTCTTGATTATATACATACTGATGTCGTGGTTTCCGGGAGCAAGGGAGTCTTCATTTGGTGAAGTGCTTGCCAAATTGAGCGAACCCTATTTAGAGCCTTTTCGGAAAATTATCCCGCCAATCGGCATGCTGGATATTTCTCCGATTGTGGCTATAATTGTGTTGCAGCTTGCACAAAGCGGACTGCGTACATTGTATTACTTGTTTTAAAAAGGAATGCGTATATGGAAATTTATCAACATTTTCGCAAGGAAGAGCATGCTTTTATTGATCAGATATTGTCCTGGAAAGAGTACGTAGCGCGTACATATAGGCCCAAATTGACCGATTTTCTTGATCCTCGCCAGCAATATATTGTACAAAGCCTTATCGGTAGCAAAGATGGTGATATACAATTATGGCAATTCGGCGGCGGCAAAAACAATGAGCGAAAAAGGGCTATAATTGCCCCTTTTTATGAGCAAATTGAGGCGGATGATTTTGATATTTGCCTGTTGCAAGCTACATACCAGGAAAAATTCGTAACGTTAACCCACCGTGATGTATTAGGTACATTTATATCCTTGGGATTGAAACGGGATAAACTAGGTGACATCTATGCAGGTGAAGGCTGTATGCAATTAATCGTTGCAAATGAAATTGCGAAATTTGTCATGATGCAAATGACGATGGTCAAACATGCGAAAATCCGTTTGGGAATCGCACCTTTGGCTGCATTTCTCGGCAAACCCGAGACATGGGAGGAAACCGGAAAAACGGTATCTTCCCTACGGCTTGATACAATGCTCAAGGAAATATATCATGTGTCAAGAAAAGAAGCGAGTGATCTTATTAAAAAACAGATGGTGAAGGTTAATCATCGGGTTGTCGACAATATTGCATTCTTGCTTGACGAACACGATATAATTTCTGTTAGGTCAAAGGGCAGAAGCAAACTTATCAGCGTAGACGGGACGACGAAAAAGGATCGTCTCAGGGTAACTGTAGGCATGTTAAGATAATGATGTGTTCAAATCGAAAAAAGCCGTTTTTTGTCGAGGAAATTATGATAGAATGACGATATGAAATAATTGTCAGGAGGTGGCGATGGTGCCATTATCACCATTGGAGATCCATAATAAGGAATTTAACAGAGGTTTCAGGGGTTACGATGAGGATGAAGTAAATGCATTTCTGGATCAAGTGATTAAAGATTATGAGACGGTCATTCGGCAAAATAAAGACTTAGAAGAGCAGGTAAAACAACTGACGGAAAGACTTGGTCACTTTACCAATATTGAAGAAACCTTGAACAAGTCGATTTTGGTTGCACAGGAAACCGCCGAGGAAGTCAAGGGCAATGCAGCCAAAGAATCAAAACTGATTATCAAAGAGGCAGAAAAAAATGCTGACCGCATTATCAATGAGGCGCTAAGCAAATCGCGCAGAATCAGCATGGAAGTAGAAGAGTTGAAAAAACAGGCGAAAGTTTTTCGTACCCGATTGAAAATGCTAGTAGAAGCACAGCTGGACTTAATTGAGGATGACGATTGGGAAAGAGTGCTTGATACTGATTTTGATGAAGAAGCGGAAATAGCCCATTCTGAAGCATAACTTGACTATCCAATAATTTTTGCATATAATGCTTATTAAATTGTTATGAATACGATAAATGTGAAGACGGAGACTGTTTAAAAGAACGCCTGTTAAGCGAGTCGGGGTTGGTGTGAGCCCGATACAGAAGCGCTTTTGAAACCATCACTCCCGAATTTCCCCATGAACGGTGCCATATGCCTATTAGTGGCGGACGTGTGATTCGCGTTAAGGATGCAGAGTGAATTTAAATTAAGCAATCATTTAAATTTATAAGGGTGGTACCGCGAGTCTTCTCGTCCCTTTTGGGATAAGAAGGCTTTTTTTATACTTTAGGCTGCTTTAATTGTATGGATGAGTTGATTTATACTGCGGCGAAACTGCTAGCTTGATTTCCGCTACGAGTGGTCGCTTTCTGTGGGCACGGCTTCAGCCACCTCAGAAGAAAACTACTTGTTCTGCGTGTGATGTAACGCTGCCGAAGCCTTCCTTGTCCTGCGGGAAAAAGCATCGGTGAAAATATCTATGTGGGCAAGCTAAATACGGCCTTTGCGGCCAACGCTTGCACACCCCTTGTCGGGGCGCAGAGCGATAGCTCGAGGAGGCTCACCAGCCGCCCGCGGAAAGCGAGTGATTCATTTGCGACAGCATAAGAGATTCACTAAAGCTCTTCTTTTTATCAATTTAAATGGTGATAGGATTTAAGAATTTTTCAACAAAAAAGTTGTTACGTCAGATTTATATCAAAAGCAACAATCACTACAAATAGAACTTAAAAATATAAAATGTCAATCAAGGAGGAACAGATTGTGAATTATAAAGATACATTGCTTATGCCGAACACGAAATTCCCAATGCGCGGTAATTTGCCAAACAAAGAACCAAAACTGAGAGAAAAATGGGATGAAGAAAAAATCTACGAAAAGGATTTGGAACGAACAAAAGGCAGGCCATCCTTCATTTTGCATGATGGACCTCCATACGCCAATGGGGATTTACACATCGGGCACGCATTAAACAAAATTTTGAAGGATTTCATTACCCGCTATAAGTCTATGTCCGGTTATTTTACACCGTACGTACCTGGCTGGGATACACATGGATTGCCGATTGAAACAGCATTGTCAAAAAAGAAAAAAGTCGATCGAAAAAAGATGAGTATCGCAGAATTCCGGCAAAAATGTGCGGAATATGCATTGAAGCAAGTGGATAACCAGCGCAACCAGTTTAAAGAACTCGGTGTACGTGCCGACTGGGATCACCCGTATATTACATTGACAAAAGATTATGAGGCGGCACAAATTAAAGTGTTCGGTGCCATGGCAAAAAAAGGCTATATATACAAAGGACTAAAACCTGTTTACTGGTCACCTTCTTCAGAATCTGCGCTGGCTGAGGCGGAAATCGAATACCAAGACAAACGTTCTCCGTCGATTTATGTTGCATTTGCTGTAAATGACGGGAAGGGACTTTTACAGAAAGACGATAAAATCATCATTTGGACCACAACACCTTGGACAATTCCGGCTAATTTGGGTATTTGTCTACATCCAGATTTGCAATATGTCGTTGTAAAAGTTGGCGATGATCGTTATGTTGTTGCACAAGCATTACTGGAGACCGTTGCGAAAGAACTGGAATGGAATGATTATGAAGTTGTGCAGACATTTAAAGGCAGAGAAGCTGACCGAATTACTGCTCAACATCCATTGTATGATCGCGAGTCTCTTGTTATGATGGGTGAACATGTGACAACAGAAGCAGGCACGGGTTGTGTCCATACTGCCCCAGGTCATGGGGAAGACGACTTTTATGTCAGCAGACAATATGGCCTTGAACCATTTTGCCCTGTTGACGAAAAAGGTGTCATGACAGAAGAAGCACCAGGGTTTGCCGGACTGTTTTACGACAAAGCAAACAAGCCAATCACGGAAAAATTGGAAGAAAACGGCGCGCTGCTGAAATTGACGTTTATTACGCATTCTTACCCGCATGACTGGCGGACGAAAAAACCGACCATTTTCCGTGCCACTTCGCAATGGTTTGCTTCGATTAAGGATTTTCGTCAAGATATTCTGGACGAAATCAAAAAAGTTGACTGGCATCCGAAATGGGGAGAAACAAGACTATACAATATGGTTCGTGATCGGGAAGATTGGTGTATTTCCCGCCAGCGTACATGGGGTGTACCAATTCCAGTATTTTATGGAGAAGACGGTGCAGCGATTATTACGGACGAAACGATCAACCATGTATCTGAACTGTTTAGGGAATATGGTTCAAACGTATGGTTTGAACGTGAGGCAAAAGATTTGTTACCTGAAGGGTTTACTTCCGAACATAGTCCAAATGGCAGATTTACAAAAGAAGAAGATATTATGGACGTATGGTTTGATTCCGGTTCCTCGCATGAAGCAGTACTCTGCACACGAGAAGAACTGCGCCGTCCGGCAGATGTCTATCTGGAGGGAAGCGACCAATATCGCGGCTGGTTCAACTCGTCTATTTCCACAGCTGTTGCGGTGACTGGAAAAGCACCGTATAAAACGGTTATCAGTCATGGCTTTACAATGGACGGCCAGGGTAGAAAAATGAGTAAATCGCTTGGAAACGTGATTGTGCCATCCAAGGTAATCAAGCAGCTTGGTGCAGATATTTTGCGTTTATGGGTTGCGTCTGTGGATTATCAGGCAGATATGCGCATCTCGGATGACATTTTGAAGCAAACCTCTGAAGCATATCGCAAAATCCGCAACACTTTCCGTTTTTTGCTTGGGAATTTGAGTGATTTTGATCCGAAAAAAGATGCACTTGCCCCGGCGGAAATGGAAGAAGTGGATTTGTTCATGCTGCATCGTTTGCAGCAGCTTGTAAAAGATGTGCATGAAAGCTATGAGGCTTATGAATACTCGCCGATTTTCCATGGTATTCATAATTTCTGTGCAGATGATTTAAGTTCATTCTACCTTGATTTTGCCAAGGACGTATTATATATTGAAGCAGCTGATAATAAGCGGCGCCGCAGCATTCAAACAGCATACTACGAAATCCTCGTAACATTGGTGAAATTGCTGACACCGATCATTCCGCACACAACGGATGAAGTGTGGGATTACATTCCTGGGGTTGCAGAAGAAAGTGTACAGCTGACAGATATGCCGGCTGCACGTGAAATTGCCGGATTTTCACAGGAAATGCAGACAAAATGGAATCACTTTATGAACGTGCGAGATGATGTGCTGAAAGCTTTGGAAGAAGCACGGACAGAAAAGATTATCGGTAAATCACTGGAAGCAAAACTGACAATTGTTCCAAAAGATAACGAAACAAAAGAAGTGCTTGAAAACATCGAACATCTGCACCAATTACTGATTGTGTCTGAAGCAGAAGTAGTTGCTTCAGACGAACAAGCGAAAGAATATCAGTACGTTGCAGTCAAAGTTGAAAAACATCCCGGTGAGAAATGTGAACGCTGCTGGGTATCTTCAGAATCAGTTGGCTCTGACCCGAACCATCCGACACTGTGTGAACGATGTGCAGATGTCGTCAGCAACCATTATCACGAATAAGGTAAAACGGATAAGGGATGTTTCCAAAAGCCCCGGCTTAGGTGAAAAATCGACGAAGCACAACGAGAAAGGCTTTGTCGATTTTTCTTTTTTACCTATTAGGATGGGTCATTCAAACTGGCAACAAAAAATATGGTAAAATAAAGTGGAACTTCATTCAGTGGGGGATCTCTCCTCTGATGAAGTAATGAACTCTGGTTAAAACCGCCACATCCTTTGGCAACACCCGAGTGACCAACATCCTGTTGTCCCGAACCAATCGGGCGTTTGACTTTCTGTTGTCCCCACTTATCATTTTTCATTTAATCTGCAAAGATTGAAGTGGGGGGTCTTACAGTCAGTTAATACTGCGATACCGTAGTAATTTGAATATACATAGTTGGAGGAAAATGCATGTATTTATATTATTTGCTTTCCATCATCATTATTGTACTGGACCAGCTGACAAAATGGATCATCGTCAAGACAATGGACCTGTACGAAAGCATTCCGGTCATAATGGATTTTTTCTATATCACCTCTTCACGAAACAGAGGTGCCGCTTGGGGAATATTGCAGGGGCAAATGATTTTTTTCTATGTGATAACATTGATCGTGATCGTCGGGGTCGTATATTTCATGTCCCGCTATGCGAAAGATAGTATATGGCTTGGGTTGGGATTAAGTCTTATATTGGGCGGAGCTATCGGGAATTTTATCGACCGGATATTGCGCGGTGAAGTTGTCGATTTTCTTGATTTTTACATTTTTAACTATCATTTTCCGATTTTCAATGTGGCTGATTCCAGCCTTTGTGTCGGGGTAGTCCTTATTATCATTGCAACATTGATTGACGAGCGTAAGAATAGGAAAGGAATGTCCTAAATGGCTGAAACATATACCGTATCAGATGCGGATGTCCAAAAACGGATTGACAAACTATTAAGCGAAATTGTACCGGATGTTTCTCGTTCCCAGGTGCAAACCTGGATTGAACAAAAGTTGGTAAGCGTAAATGGCAAAACAATCAAAGCAAATTATAAATGTCAAGCAGGAGATAACATTGTATGGGCAACACCTGAGGTAGAGGAACTAACTGTCGAACCGGAAAACATTCCAATTGATATCGTTTATGAAGATGCGGATGTGATTGTCGTCAACAAACCTAAAGGCATGGTAGTCCATCCTGCCGCGGGACATTATTCACATACATTGGTTAATGCGCTTTTGTATCATTGCAGTGACCTTTCCGGAATCAATGGTGTCATACGTCCGGGAATTGTACATCGCATTGACAAGGATACCAGCGGATTACTAGTCGCTGCAAAAAACGATGCAGCCCACGTCAGCTTAAGCGAACAGCTTGCAAACAAGGACGTGGAGAGGAAGTATGAAGCGATTGTACACGGGGTACTGCAGCACGATACAGGATTGATTGATGCCCCGATCGGTCGAGACCCAAATAATCGGCAAAAAATGGCGGTCGTGGAAACGGGAAAAAGCGCGCGCACACATTTTCAAGTGATCCATCGCTATGAAAATTTTACGCATATTACATGCCGGCTAGAGACAGGTCGAACACATCAAATACGCGTTCATATGAATTATATCGGCTATCCGCTGGCAGGGGATCCAAAATACGGTCCGCGCAAGACTTTGGATGTACAAGGGCAGGCATTGCACGCCAGAGTACTCGGTTTTACGCATCCTGCGTCGGGAAAATGGCTGCATTTTGAGGCGGAACCACCTGAAGTATTCAAAAAGGCATTGGCATATGTAGAAAAAATGCCTTGACAGAATACAAGAAGTTTGAAATAATATACGAAAGTGAACAGACCCTTTAAAGATAGTCCAGAGAGGCTAAAAGGAGGCGGAAAGAAATTTGCTTGATGAAAGAGAACTTCCTTTATCTTTGGGGCTGGAAGTTCTCTTTTTTCATGTATCATGATGTGAGGATGATGACTGGATGAAAAAGAAAACAAATTTACTTGACCAGCCTGCTATCAATCGGGCGCTGACAAGGATCGCACACGAAATTTTAGAAAAAAACAAGGGTAGCGATGATATTGTTCTTGTCGGTATTAAAACAAGAGGAATACCCCTGGCAGAGCGTCTGAAAGAAAAAATCAAAACCATTGAAAATGTTAGTGTACCGATCGGTGAACTCGATATCACCTTATACAGGGATGATTTGGAAAAAGCTGTGGCACAAGATGAACCGGAGATTAAGGATACAAATGTACCGGTTGATATCAACAATAAAAAGGTAGTGCTCGTAGATGATGTACTATTTACGGGTCGTACGGTCCGCGCAGCAATGGATGCCGTGATGGACATTGGCAGACCTGCTGCCATTCAGCTGGCAGTACTTGTTGACAGAGGCCATCGGGAATTGCCTATCCGTGCTGATTTTGTGGGAAAAAACATTCCTACTTCTGACAGAGAAATTGTGATGGTACAACTCGCCGAAATAGATCAAGACGATCAAGTAGATTTATACGAAAAATAAACGATAGCAAGACCTTTAAGCAAATCCGGGAGATTTACAAGGTCGCTAAGCTTTGATGTGCAAAAATTTTGCATGCAAACCTCTTTGCGACCAAAAACGCAAAGAGGTTTTTTTTACGAATTTAGCGGCCCTTACAAAAATGGAGGGGATTTACGTGAGACATTTTGAATCGCTACATCAATTTTCAGTGAACGAAATAACCGATCTGCTGCAACTTGCAGATAAACTTAAATCCGGATACCGTCCGTTGATGGGGCAAACGTTTGCAGTTAACCTGTTTTTTGAACCGAGTACCAGAACAAAGAGCAGCTTTGTCATGGCAGAACATAAACTTGGCATGGAAGTACTCGATTTCCAGGCGGAAACCTCAAGTGTGAAAAAAGGCGAAACGTTATATGATACAGCGAAAACAATGGAGGCAATCGGTGCGAATATGCTAGTAATCCGGCATGCAGATGACAATTGGATGGAAGAACTTAGCGGCAGACTTACAATTCCGGTTATTAATGCGGGGTCAGGCAAAACGGAGCATCCAACACAAGGTTTGCTTGATTTGCTGACCATCTATCAGGAATTTGGCACGTTTCGCGGTCTCAAAATTGCCATTTGCGGTGACATTATCCATAGCCGGGTTGCACATTCCAATGCACAAGCACTAAAGCGCATGGGGGCAACCGTTTATCTGTGCGCTGCCCCGGGATTTGAAGATGATTCCTTGCCGTATCCGTATATAACCATCGATGAAGCCGTGGATGAATGTGATGTTATCATGCTGTTGCGCATTCAGCATGAACGACACGAAGGCCATTGGCATATTGCTTATTATTTGCAGGATTTTGGGATGACAAAGGATAGGGAGAGCAGGATGAAAAATCATGCAATTATTATGCATCCAGCGCCCGTGAACAGAGGGGTAGAAATCGACTCCGATTTGGTAGAGTGCAAGCGATCCCGTATATTCAAGCAGATGGAAAATGGTGTGTACGCAAGAATGGCAATTATTACAAAAATGATGGAAGAATGGGGGATGTACCATGCGCCTGCTTTTAAAAAATACCAAATTACTGCAAACAAAGGAACAGTTGCAAACATGTGATGTGCTGATTGAAAATAACCGGATCATCGCAATAAAAACAGACGTAGAATCAACTACCGCCGATCAAATAATCGATTGCCGGGGAAATTTGCTTGTACCGGGATTCATTGATGTCCATGTTCATTTACGTGAACCGGGCGGAGAACACAAGGAAACGATTGAAACCGGCACGAAGGCGGCCGCCCGTGGAGGGTTCACAACAATTTGTGCCATGCCAAACACCAACCCGGTTCCAGATAGTATCGATCGCGTAGAAAACCTGCACGAAAAAATTACAGCAGATGCCAAGGTACGCGTGCTTCCCTATGCATCCATTACAACTGGACTGCAAGGAGAAACACTGTCGCCGATCACCGAATTGGCAAAACAAAATGTATTTGCCTTTACCGATGATGGGGTAGGTATCCAGACAGCAGATCAAATGCTTTCTGCAATGCGTTTGGCGGCAAAAGCGGGCAAAGCGATTGTTGCCCATTGCGAGGATAATAGTTTGCTGCATGGTGGTGTGGTCCATCAAGGACTGGCAAGTGAAAGGCTCAATCTGCCGGGTATATCCTCCGTCACTGAAGCTGTGCAAATAGCAAGGGATGTACTTTTGGCGGAAGCGGCAAATTGCCGCTACCATGTCTGTCATGTCAGCACGAAAGAGTCAGTACGCGTCATCCGCGATGCCAAGCGGGCAGGCATCAAGGTCACAGCCGAAGTGACACCGCACCATCTGCTACTTAACGAAGAGGATATAAAAGATGCGGATGCCAATTTCAAAATGAACCCGCCGCTGCGAAGCGAAGCCGACCAAGAAGCATTATTGGAAGGGTTACTGGACGGTACGATAGACATGATTGCTACGGATCACGCACCACATGCGACCGAAGAAAAAGCTCTCGGGTTCCTGAAGGCTCCGTTTGGCATTGTCGGACTGGAAACCGCATTTCCGCTTTTGTACACGAATCTTGTGAAAACAAAAAAAGTATCATTACGCCAGCTAATTGACTGGTTGACGATAAAGCCGGCTGAGGCCTTCCAACTTCCATACGGGACGATGGAAATCGGAAAACTGGCAGATTTAACGCTGATTGACCTGAACAGTTCGGAAAAAATTGACAAGCAAAAGTTTTATTCAAAGGGAAAAAACACTCCTTTCGAGGGTTGGAAAGTATTCGGAATTCCAAAGTTGACTGTCATGGAAGGAAAAATAGTGTATAATAATTTATAAAAATAAATAAAGTTGCATAAATATACAAAAAATGAATTGCTGAAGGGTGGAGGAAATATGCAAAAGGACAAAATGATCAATAAAATCCTGGTAATTGGATCCGGGCCGATTGTGATCGGTCAGGCGGCGGAATTTGACTACTCGGGAACACAGGGATGCAAATCTTTACGAGAAGAAGGCTACCAGGTTGTTTTGGCAAATTCAAATCCGGCGACAATCATGACGGACGATACCATTGCCGATGTCGTATATATGGAACCACTCACGCTTGAATTTTTGGAACAAATAATTGAAAAAGAACAGCCTGACGCACTATTGGCGTCCTTTGGAGGTCAGACTGCGCTTAATCTTGCTGTGGAACTTGACGAAGCAGGAATTCTTGCAAAGCATCAAGTCGCACTTTTGGGCACGTCCCTTGCTGCCATTCAGAATGCAGAAGACAGAGAAAAATTTCGTTCGCTAATGTATCAGCTGCAAGAACCAATTCCCGAGAGCAAAACAGTAACTTCTGTTTCCCAGGCATTGGAATTTGCTAACCAAATTGGTTATCCGGTAATGGTAAGACCGGCTTATACACTTGGCGGAACAGGAGGCGGCTTATGTGCAAATGAAAAAGAACTCGAACAAATTGTACAATCGGGTATTGCTTTGTCAGCTGTTGGTCAATGCTTGATTGAAAAAAGTATTGCTGGCTACAAGGAAATTGAATTTGAGGTAGTTCGAGATAAAAAAGACCAGGAAATTATCGTATGCGGTATGGAAAATGTGGACCCGGTAGGTATACACACCGGCGATTCCATTGTGGTCGCGCCGATACTGACATTGAATGAACAAGATACGAATAGGCTCCGCGATGCGGCGCTGAGAATTGTCAGTGCGTTGGAAATAGAAGGAGCATGCAACGTACAACTCGCCTTTAACCCTGATAACGGGCAATACTATGTGATCGAGGTGAACCCGCGTGTTTCCAGATCATCCGCGCTTGCTTCCAAGGCAACCGGCTATCCAATCGCAAAAATTGCAGCAAAAATCGCAGTCGGCCTAACCTTGGACAAAATAGTCGATCCGGAAACGAAAACAGCTTATGCATATAAGGAGCCGGAGGTAAATTATGTCGTAACAAAACTGCCGCGATTCGCCTATGACAAATTTCCTGCAGCCGATCGCAGCTTGAAAACACAAATGAAAGCAACGGGCGAGATTATGGCTATTGGTAAAAACTTTAACGAATCATTGCTAAAAGGCTTGCGCTCACTGGAATATCATACAAACGATTTATATTTGGATACGCTGAAACAAAGCAGTATGGAGAAACTGAAAGCCCGCCTAAAAGTTGCGGATGATGAACGGATCTATATCATTGCAGAAGTACTCCGCAGGGGGATGGATATTGGTGAACTCTATCATTTAACGAAGATAGATCACTATTTCCTGGAAAGCATAGAAAGTCTGGTAGAATTAGAAAAAGTATTGGAAATGAATCCATTATCCATCGATTACCTGCATCAGGCGAAGCGAGTCGGCTTTTCAGACGCGACGATTGCGCGATGCTGGAATACGGAAGAAGCACAAATCTATCAGCTTCGCAAAGACAAGCAAATGATGCCGGCGTTTCGTATGGTAGATACATTTGAAGCGAATCATTCGCTGATATCCCCATATTACTACAGTACATTTCAAGAGCGTACGGGCGATGTTACAGTATCTTCCAAAAAGAAAATTGTCGTCATTGGATCGGGACCGATACGAATTGGTCAAGGAGTGGAGTTTGATTATGCAACCGTCCATTCAATTGAGGCAATCCAGGATATGGGGTATGAAGCAATCATTGTTAACAATAACCCCGAAACGGTTTCTACCGATTTTAGCGTCTCTGACAAATTATACTTTGAACCACTTACAGTTGAAGATGTCATGCATGTGATTGAATTGGAAAAACCAGTGGGTATTGTCGTGCAGTTTGGCGGGCAAACCGCCATTAATTTGGCCGCAGACCTGCAAGCGCGCGGTGTAACGATTCTTGGGACAAATCTGGCTGCAATCGATCGTGCCGAAAACCGCCAGGAATTTGAAGATCTGTTGGAAAAATTACGTCTACCGCATCCTGCAGGAAAAACGGTGTTTGACGAAGATACAGCCATCAAGATTGCAAATGAGCTTGGCTATCCCGTCCTTGTTCGTCCATCTTATGTAATTGGCGGCAGCAGAATGGCCTTAATTTACCGTGAGGAACAACTGACGGCTTATATGAGAAAAAGCGCTTCAGTTCACGATGTACATCCGATTTTGATAGATAAATATATTACGGGTATTGAAGTGGAAGTCGATGCGATCAGTGATGGTGAAACAACCGTTATTCCAGGAATCATGGAGCATCTGGAACGTCCGGGAGTTCATTCTGGAGATTCGATTGCAGTCTTTCCGCCGCAGCGAATCAGCGAAAAAAGCAAGCAAAAGATTGCTGATGCTACAATCAAAATTGCCAAAGAACTGCCGGTAAAAGGATTGATCAATATCCAGTTCATTGTGAAGGGCAATGATGTGTATGTACTGGAAGTTAATCCGCGGGCAAGCAGAACAGTCCCGTTTTTAAGCAAGCTTACAGGCGTGAATATGGCGAAATTGGCAACAAATTGCCTTGTTGGAACACGTTTAAACGATATAGGGTATACGACAGGGCTACTTCCTGAAATAAACCAAGTAGCGGTAAAGGTTCCGGTGTTTTCATTCACGAAGCTGGCCGATGTAGATGTAGTGCTTGGGCCTGAAATGAAATCAACGGGCGAGGTGATCGGAACGGATAAGCAAGCAGAAAACGCATTGTACAAGGGACTATTGGCAGCGGGATATAAAAAGCCAAATAAATCCGAAGCGTTGCTGGTTATTTCAAAACAAGAAGGCAATGGTGGCATCCAAATCGCAAAGAACCTTATTTTGGCCGGGTATAAACCTACAGTATCAGCCGAGACAGCAAGCTTTTTGCAAGATGCGGGAATTGACAGTGATATTGCCGATTTGGATTACATGCTGAGACAACTGGAAAATGGAACTGCAGGCTATGTTGTATATACCGAAGATGCCCAAAACAGCACGGACCATACGTTGTTTGAACTGGGACGCAAAGCAGCAGACCACGGAGTGACTTGCATGACAAATGTAGAGACAGCAGAAGCATTCACAAGGCTGTTAACAAACGATGCATTGACGATTCACCCCATCAATGGCAAGGAGTTGGTCCAGCTGTGAAGATGGTGCGGGAAATGATTATTCAGCAAAAGACAAAGATAGCTAGAGATACGTTTGAAATGCTATTAAGGAATGAAGAAATTGCCGATCAAGCCAAGCCGGGGCAATTCCTGCATATCCTCATACCGGGCTGCACACTGAGAAGGCCGATTTCAATTGCTGATGTAGATCGAATGCAAGGAACTATAACCATTTTGTTTAAAGTAAGTGGAGAAGGTACGGCACAATTGGCATATTTCACAGAAGGAATGCATTTGAATGTTCTTGGACCTCAAGGAAAAGGATTCCCATTACAAATAAAGGAAAATGGTTCCATTCTCTTAATAGGCGGAGGAATCGGCGTTCCACCAATTTATTTCTTGGCAAAAAATTTGGCAAGCCAAAACTGCAATATTCATGCAGTTTTGGGCTTCCAAAAAAAAGAATATGCTTTTTATGCGGACAAATTTGAGGCGATTTGTCAAACGGATGTCGTTACAGATGATGGCTCTTTGGGTGAGAAAGGATTTGTAACGAGCATATTGCCCGCCAATAAAGAGATTGACACCTTTTATGCTTGCGGACCGCTGCCAATGTTAAAGGCAGTTTCCGTCAAGCTGCAAAATGTGTCCGGGTTTTTATCATTGGAAGAACGGATGGGATGCGGGATAGGGGCATGTATGGCCTGTATGATTCCTGCAAACAATGATAGCGGCTATAAAAAAATCTGTCAGGATGGCCCGGTTTTTTCTGCGAAGGAGGTATGCCTATGAATCCGCTGGCGGTAAATTTGTCAGGGCTAGCGTTGAAAAATCCTGTGATGCCTGCGTCCGGCTGTTTTGGCTTTGGAAGAGAATACAGTGCGTACTATGACCTTGGCAAGCTTGGAGCAGTCATAATGAAGGCAGCTACCCAGCATAAGCGATTAGGGAACCAGACGCCAAGGGTTGCAGAGACTGGTGGAGGCATGCTCAATGCAATTGGACTACAGAACCCAGGAGTAACACAAATTATTGAGCAGGAAGTACCTTTCCTTGCGGGTTTTGATACATGCATTATTGCGAATATCGCGGGAAGCACGCTGGAGGAATATGCGGCTGTAGCAGCGGCTTTTAATCAAACAAATGATGTACATGCACTGGAATTGAATATATCCTGTCCCAACGTAAAAAAAGGCGGGATGCAATTTGGTACAGATCCAGCCATGGCTGCCGAAGTGACAAAAACAGTGAAAGCGATAAGCAATAAACCGGTTTACGTAAAATTGTCTCCCAATGTAACAAATATTGTAGACATGGCTGTTGCAGTAGCCGATGCCGGAGCGGATGGGTTATCACTGATTAATACATTGACCGGCATGCGAATGGATCTTGCTACACGTAAGCCGTTATTGGCAAATCAAACGGGAGGGTTGTCCGGGGCTGCCATCAAACCGATTGCATTAAGGATGGTTTATGAAGTGAAACAGGTTGTTGGTATCCCAATCATCGGAATGGGAGGCATTGCAACGGCGCAGGATGTACTCGAATTTCTGCTTGCTGGTGCAAGTGCGGTTGCAGTCGGGACAGCCAATTTTCAAAACCCATTGGTATGTCCACAAATAATTGAAGAATTGCCTGCAGTGTTGGAAAGGTATGGTTTTTCATCCGTGTCTGAGGCAATAGGAAAGGGGATTTTGCAATGAAGCGCGGTGTTTTTCTGGCATTGGATTTTCCGGATTGGAAGCAGGCTACATCGTTTATACAGGAAAATGGGTTGGAAGGAGTTCCTGTTAAGGTAGGCATGGAACTTTTTTATCGGGAAGGGCCGCAAGTCATTCAGCGACTAAAACAAAATGGCCATCCTATTTTTTTGGATTTAAAACTGCATGATATTCCGACAACAGTGAAAAAAGCCATGCGAAATCTAGCTGTTTTAGGTGTTGATATGGTAACCGTTCATGCGCTCGGGGGCAGTGAAATGATCAAACAAGCAAAGCAAGGACTTTTGGAAGGTGGCAAAACAAATGCCACACTAATTGCTGTAACGGTGCTTACATCAACGGATACCAATGTGATGCATTCCGAGCTCCAAATACCGGGCAGTGTTGCAGATGAAGCGATCCATTTGGCAAAAATGGCTCAAAATAGCGGGGCTGACGGAGTCGTTTGTGCTGCGAGTGAAGCGGCGATGATTAAGAATGCATGCACGAATGATTTTTTAACCGTAACACCTGGCATTCGTTTGGAACATTCACACGCCGATGACCAAAAGCGGGTTGCAACTCCGAGCGAAGCAATCCGAAATGGTGCAGATTTCCTCGTGATTGGCAGAAGCGTAACCTTGTCTGAAAATCCGAAGCAAGCATACGAAAAAGTGATGGAGGAAATAAAAAAATGACAACGAAAGATACGATCATAAAAGATTTACTGGCCATTGAAGCGGTACAGATTAATCCGAAGCATTGGTTTACATGGACTTCGGGGATTAAATCCCCAATCTATTGTGATAATCGCCTGACAATGAGCTATCCGGAGATTCGCAAAAAAATAACGCAGTGTTTTGTAGACATGCTACAAGAAGTTGATTGGCATCCAGATGTTATTGCCGGTTGTGCAACAGCGGGTATCCCGCATGCTGCATGGCTTGCGGATGCATTGTCATTGCCGCTTGTATATGTTCGTTCAGAAGCAAAACAGCACGGAAAAGGAAAACAAATAGAAGGAAAGGTGGAACAAGGGCAAAAGGTGCTGGTTATTGAAGATTTGATTTCAACCGGTTCATCTTCCATCAAAGTAGCACAATGCTTGCAACAGGAAGGTTTGCATGTACTTGGCGTTTTCGCCATATTTACGTATGGTTTGGAAAAAGCAAAACAAAATTTTGCAGCAACAGATATTCCGTATATGGCAATATCCAATTTTGACCTATTGCTGGAATTGCTTCAGACGGATGGTAAATTAACAATTGACGAACGAAAAGAACTGCTTGGCTGGCGGCAAAATCTGTAGGTAATATGAAATCGAGATCAGTTTGCAATGACAGCTGACCTCGATTTCATATTAAAACTTACAAACAGTAACCCATTCATCAATCTCAAACGAGGTAATTTCCCCATTTGTTTCTTTTACGCGAAAGTATTCCTTTACATCCGGGCCGCATTCCGAATAAAATGATTCACTGCTTGCATATCCGATTCCTTATCAAGCATGCGATGGATCCATTCGTTGTAGGGCAATGATTTTTTTCTAACTTGTTCATACATAATTTGCAGCCCTTTTTGGTAAAAGTGATTTTTCCATTCCGATATGCTTAATGAACGAACGTGACTGGGGTCACGCAGTTTTTCCAACTTATTAACAAATGTATCGAACGTGCTATTTTCACTGGCGATATTATCAACTAGCAAAAATTTTCCTTTAGGCTTGAGCACACGGCAAACCTCAGCAATAAATTTATCCGGATGGGGGAAATGATGCGCCGCGATACGGCAAGTAACAATATCAAAACTGTCAGTTAAAAAAGGAAGTTGTTCTGCATCGGCAATGATATAATCAATATTTGGCAAATCAGCAAGATGTTTGGCTGTATTTGCAAGCATCGCCTCTGATAGATCAGCAGCAACTACCCGGTCTACAAATTTGGCAAGTTGCTTGGCAACATGCCCACCCCCTGTAGCGATATCCAAGGCAAGCCCATTTGGCATGGGTTTCAACAGTTGAACCAGATTGGCTACATCCGCTTCATTTCCATGCGTTGTACTTGTCACATAAGACTGTGAATTTTTTCCAAACTGTTGTTTGACCAGGTCTTTTTCCCGCATTCAATCATACCCTTTTTTTACTAGCATAGCTGGTTCTTTCCAATAAGTAAAATACTGTTATATAATCGAAGTAGATAAAAAATAGTTATCAGAGGAGAGTCCTACATGCGAATAGATGATTATGAATTGCTGTTAAAATTGCAGGAGATAGGAACCATTCGCGGAACAGCCAAAGCAATCCTAATTTCCCAGCCTGCCGTAACACAACGATTGAAATATATTGAAGAATACTTTGGACAGCCTATTTTTATTCGGACACCAAAGCAGCTGGTTCCCACACCGAGCGGAGAAATTATTTTGAAACATGCGCAAAAGGTTGTAAAAGGAGAAGCAGCTATAATGAATAAACTGGCACAGTCCAGCAATACGATACAGGGAACGCTGTCCATTGCATGTTCATCTTTAATCAGTCAACGCTTCCTGCCCGCCATCCTTGGTGAATATACAGCAAAATATCCCAATGTCACCATTGATTTGGTAACCGGGATCAGCGAAGATATCAAGCGCAACCATAAGGATTACCATGTGTGTATTATTCGCGGGCAAAAATTGAAGGAGAGCACTTGTATCAGCTTGTTTGAAGACCCGCTGTACATCTTTGATACGGAACCTTTTCCAAAGAATCGTATGAAAGAGCGTCCGTTAATTTCATTTAAAAGCGATGACAGCATGCATGAATTGGTCGATAATTGGCTTTATCACCATAATGATTTGATTCAGCCGTTAAAGGCTATTACAGTGGATCAGATAGAAACATGCAAGCAATTTATGAAGCAGGGAATTGGGATGGCTGTTTTGCCACAAAGTGTGTCCGATTCGATGAAGAAGGATTATCCGCATATTGCACTGGAACTTGACGGAAAGCCGGTTACAAGACATACATGGCTATGTTATCAGGAGGGTGTACGTAAATTGCCACAGGTTGACTTGTTTATCAAGGAACTGGCAAAACAGACTTTTTTATGATAAACAATCCGTATCCTTATCAGTGCCCTTTTAGCATCTGTTTAACAGGATTAGGTCACTGATAGGCATTATCAGTGCCTTTTTAGCATCTGTTTAACTACATTTGGTCACTGATACGCTTTATCGGTTACCTTTTCGCATTTGGTTATCTTCATTTGAACATTGATACGCCTTCCAGTACTTTATAGGACAACAATTTTAATGAGAAAGAATGAGTCAGCTGATATTTGAATAAAGAGATGAACTACTGAACCAACAAAGCTTTCCTTGTAAGGCATTCGGCTTTTTCTGGTTTAACGCCAGGAGGACGGGTTTAAAGAAGCTGGACAATAATTTGATAAGAACAAAGGCGTATGCGCCCTTACAGGCTAAAAGCGCGACGTCCTGGGACTGCGATTACTCGTCCCACCAAAACATCTGGGGCTGCGGTTACTCGCCCCATCTAAAAACTTTGCTAGTTGCTGGGCGCTGGAGCCGGACGTGACTGTCACCCAAAAGTGAGTTCATACAGCCTGAATTTTATAATTTCTTATGACATAAAAAAGTCCACTGACTTGATATGTGTTGTTGTGTCAGTGGACCTTTGACGTGACATGATAATTGTAACTTATGCTGATTGTTGGTTACTCGTTTTTCTGCTAATAACTGGTCTTGTCAATGAAAATATAGCGCACAGCAGGCTGATAATGACAATGGCACTGCCAAACCAAGCCGTACTGGAAACTGTTCCGGTTTGATTCAAAACAACGCCGCCGATACCGGAACCGAGCGAAATACCAATTTGCAGGGCGGAATTGTTAAAGCTTTGTTGGATATCCGAAGTTTCCGGATCCGTTTGAATCAAATAACTCTGCTGCGGCGGTGCCAATGCCCAGCTTAACGCTGCCCAGATCATCATGACTGGCAAGAAGACAACTAAAGAGAATGTGGAAAACGGCAGAACAGCAAGCACAACTGCAAATGTACTGATAACGATGATGATTGCTTTTTTTGGTCCCAATTTATCCGAAAGGGAGCCTCCAAACGCTCCGCCACTGATTGCAGCTATTCCGAAAACGAAATAACAAATGCTGATCCAGTAAGAGCTCAGATGCAGATTCGTTTCCAAAAATGGCGTAAAATAAGCATACAAAGTGTAGTGGCCCGCGAGCATGAATAATGTTGCCAAGTGAGCTGTTCCTATTTTTGCACTGGCTACCGCTTTAAGTTGGGTCTTCAGCGGAACTGTTTTCCCGCCCGGTATACGTTCCAAAAACAAAGCGATTAATATCATCGAACCAATGGAAACGACAGCAATTCCCAGAAAAATGATCCGCCATCCAAACGTGTTGGAGATCAGAATGCCAACCGGCACACCGAGTACAAGCGATGAACTGATTCCCATATAAATCAGTCCGAGCGCTTTAGCCTGGTGAGCAGGAGAGACAATTTTGGCAGCAATGGTTAAAGAAAGCACTACAATAAGTGCTGTACTCATTGCAGAGATGATGCGTAAAATCATCATCACACTAAAATTGGGAGCAAAATAGGTCAGGATATTGCCCAAAAAGAAAATGAACAGTGTCATAAGGTATAATTTTTTGCGTTCAATTTTGGCTGTCAAAACAAGCAATACTGGTCCGGCAATGGCATAAATCAGTGCAAATACGGTAATCAGCTGGCCAGCACTGCTAAGTGAAATATGAAAGTCATCGGCGATTTCCGGTAAGATGCCGCCGACAATCAATTCGACAAGTCCCGCTGCAATCGTGGATAAAGCAAGAATAAAAACTTTTCCATTCATTATTTCTTTTCCTCCCTCAATATACTTTTGTTTTCTCAAAATATCGCTGTTTTTCTCCGGTTTTCATTACATTATGCTGAAGTGTA
>NZ_JAROCA010000036.1 GCF_030732005.1 Tigheibacillus jepli
TTGTAATTTTGGCTGTATTTTCTGCCACCATACGTGGTTAACATTGTAACTATTTACACAGGATTTGGGACTTGACTTCTGACAAAGCCTATCAGCGACCTATTGACACTAATTTGCTATCAAAAAGGCTCTGATAAAGCCTATCAGTGACCTATTGACACTAATTTGCTACCAAAAGGGCACTGATAACGCCTATCAGCGACCTATTGACACTAATTTGCTACCAAAAGGGCACTGATAACGCCTATCAGCGACCTATTGACGTTAATTCGCTATCAAAAGAGCGCTGGATAAGGAGGTATTCCAATCTAATTTGCGCCTACCACGAACTTAATCGTCGCGGCATTTCCTTCCTTTAACGCTCAGAAAAACATCCACCTCATTAAAAAATGGATGATAAAAATTATTACTCAAGAATACAGCAATTCCTGTGGCTGATCACCAAGCAACAATACCAGCACTGCTTTTTGCGCATGCAATCTATTTTCTGCCTGTTGAAAAACAACCGATTGCTTGGAATCAATGACATCTGCTGTGACTTCCAGTTCGCGGTGTGCCGGCAAGCAATGCATGAAAATCGCGTCGGGCTTAGCTTTTTGCATTAGCCCCCGGTTTACCTGGAATCGGGAAAATATATTGATATCTTTATCTTCTTCACCCATACTCGCCCAGACATCCGTGTATATGACATCAGCATCCTGAACAGCTACATCAGGATCATGACAGACGGTTATGCCGGTACCCGATTTGGCAGTGATTTTTTTTACCTGATGTAAAACGGCTGCATCGGGTTCGCATCCCGGGGGAGTTGCGATCGCTACATCCATTCCCATAGTCGCTGCGGCAATCAGCAATGAATGGGTTACATTATTGCCGTCTCCGATATAGGCTATTTTATTGCCTGCCAGCTTGCCTTTCTGTTCTTCAATCGTCAGCAAATCAGCCAATGCCTGGCAAGGGTGGTACATATCCGTCAACCCGTTAATCACGGGGATTGTGGCGTGTTCCGCCAATTCCTCAATCATTTTTTGGGAATATGTTCGGATCATGATGCCATCCAGATAGCCGGAAAGAACTTTTGCTGTGTCTGCAACGCTTTCTCCCCTGGAAAGCTGCATATCATCTTCCTTTAGAAAAATCGCATTGCCGCCAAGCTGGTACATGCTGGTTTGAAAAGAAATTCGTGTTCGTGTCGATGGTTTGGAAAAAATCATTCCAAGTGTCTTGCCTTCTAGCAGCTTCATCGGTTTTCCCTGTTTTTGTTTCGCTTTTAGATTTGCTGCCACATCAAGTATGTGTCGGATTTGATTGGCATCATAATCCAAAAGGGATAACAAATCCCCTCCTTGAAGTGTGGGAGTCACTTTAGTTGAAACGACATTCATGACAATGCACCTTCCTTTATGGAAGTTATCCGGGCTTCTTTCTCTTTTAACCAGCAGGCTGATGCAGCCAGAAGCTGGTCTACTTTTTCCAATTGTACCTGAATACGGTTGGTAGCTGTACCTCCTGGAACGTTTCTGGCGTTGACAACAGCTGTACTAGTCAGCGCTTGATAAATATCCGCCGCAATCAGCGAAGAAAATCCTTGCAGTACATCTAGCGGCAAATCAAGAATAAAGACGTTTTCCTGGATGCAGTATAAAACAATCTGTCCGACAACCGCATGTGCTTTTCGAAATGGCAGTCCTTTGGCTACAAGGTAGTCGGCAAGGTCTGTTGCATTCGAGAAATCATCACGTATAGCCTGCTGCATTCTTTCTTTATTTACCGTCATCGTTGCTATCATTGGTGCAAGCAGGCTTAATGCGCCATTTAATGTATCTGCGGTATCAAACATGCCTTCTTTGTCCTCCTGCATGTCTTTGTTATAAGCAAGCGGGAGCCCTTTTAATGTTGTCAGCATACCCATCAGATTGCCATAGACCCTGCCGCTTTTTCCGCGTATTAGTTCTGCAACGTCCGGATTTTTCTTTTGTGGCATCATGCTGCTTCCGGTACAAAATTCATCATCCAATTCAATAAAACGAAATTCGGCGCTCGACCAGAGAACGAGCTCCTCACAAAGCCGGGACAAGTGCGCAATCATTAGCGAGCCATTTGCCAAAAATTCAACGACAAAATCTCGGTCGCTGACAGCGTCCAAGCTGTTGTCACAAATACCATCCATGCCCAGCAGTTCGCTGACAAGCTGGCGATCAATCGGGAAAGTGGTTCCGGCAAGGGCTCCAGCCCCAAGCGGCGACTGGTTCACTCTTTTCCAGCTGTCTTGCAGGCGTTCCACATCACGCTGCAACATAAAGACATACGCCAGCAAATGGTGGGCGAATGACACCGGCTGTGCTCGCTGCAAATGGGTATACCCTGGCATGAGCGTGTCGATTTGTTCTTTTGCTGTATTTGTCAAAGCGTATTGCAGTTTTGTCAGTAATGCAATCAGCTCCAGCAATTCCTCACGCAAATATAGGCGCATATCCAATGCTACCTGATCATTGCGGCTGCGGCCGGTATGCAGCTTTCCGCCGACAGTGCCGATTTCATCTATTAATAGCTTTTCAATGTTCATGTGGATATCCTCATGTTCCGCATGCATTTGCACTTGGCCGGCCGCGATTTTTCCGGCAATTTTTTTCAGGCCTGCTTGTATTTCTGCCGCTTCATTTGTCTTTAGAATATGGCATTGCTTCAGCATTTCCACATGCGCAAGGCTCCCCATAACGTCATGCACCGCCAGCCGTTTATCAAATGAAATCGATGCGGTGTATGCATCAACAAGTTGATTGGTTGGTTTTGTAAAACGTCCGCCCCATAGTTTCATGATTGAATCGTTTCCTTTATATTGGGTTTGGTTTTATCGAGAAGCTGTTGCTGATTTGCCTCATCATTCACCGTCGCATATACCTTTGTCGGCAGGCCCCAAAGCTTGATAAATCCAAGGGCTGCTTCATGGTCGAAGCTATCATCTCTTGTGTAGGTTGCCAGATCCATTTGGTACAGGGATTGTTCCGATTTGCGGCCGATGACTTGCACATGACCTTTATACAGTTTCATGCGCACGTTGCCACTGACAGTTTTTTGTGTTTCTTTGATGAATGCTTTCAGGGCATCTGTCAGCGGGGAGTACCACAGTCCGTAATAAATGGCTTGTGTCAGTTTTTGTTCAATCGTTGGTTTAAATGCTGCAAGTTCTCTCGGCAGTGTCAATGCTTCAAGTTCCCGATGAGCAGCAATCAGCGTAAGTGCCGCGGGTGCTTCGTATATTTCCCTTGATTTAATTCCGACAAGGCGGTTCTCCACATGGTCAATTCTGCCGATAGCATGTTTTCCAGCCAGTTGGTTCAATTTTAAAATCAGTTCATCCAGCGGCAAAAACTGCCCGTTTAACGCAACTGGTTTTCCTTCTTGAAATGTGATTTCCACTGTTTCCGGTTTGTCTGGTGCATCTTCCGGAGCAGTTGTCAGTTCAAAAGCGACTTCCGGCGGCTCTGCCCAGGGATCTTCCAATACACCACATTCATTGCTGCGACCCCAAAGATTTTGGTCGATGCTGAATGGATTATCCACATCAATCGGAATTGCAATGTCATGTTCCTTTGCATAGGCAATTTCTTCTTCACGTGACATCGCCCATTCACGTACCGGCGCAACTATTTTCAATTCCGGTGCGAGCGCCGTAAATGCAACATCAAAACGAACCTGGTCATTTCCCTTTCCGGTACAGCCATGTGCAATGGCAACTGCGTCCTCCTTTTGCGCAATTTCTGTTAAAATTTTTGCAATCAGCGGGCGGGACAAGGCTGAAATCAGCGGATATTTTCCCTCGTACAACGCATTTGCCTGAAGCGCAGGCAACACATACTCCTCCGCCAATAAGCTCTTTGCATCAACGCAATATGATTTGATTGCGCCAACCTGCAGTGCTTTCTTTTGTACAAAATCCAAATCCTTGCCTTCCCCGACATCCAACGCAACCGCAATCACATCGTATCTGTACTTTTCCTGCAACCATTTAATTGCCACGGATGTATCCAGACCACCTGAATATGCTAAAACCACTTTATCCTTTGCCATTTGATCACCTCATGCTTGCATATTTATTCTTCCTTTTGAATTATTATGCAATATCTTGAATAGAAATGCAAGGGTAAAAAGTGACTTTTTTAAAAAATGGCGCAATGATATTGTTTTGGCTCGTAAGTCTGGATTTCTTTGCTGTGGGTGGCTCGTATACAATTGCTTTGAAAGGGTGAGCGCAAATACACATTTTGCGTTTGCAAATGGAGGGGAAAAGTTGCAAATAGAATCTGGGGTTTTGCAAATAGAAGCGCGATAACTGCAAATTGAAGCTCGGATTCTGCAAATAGATAGTAGCTTGCAAATTTGTGGCCAAGCCAATTTCCTATCATTAAAAAAACCCTGCTTATCCGACCTAGGCAAACAGCCAGATAAACAAGGGAAAAATGATTGACACAAAAACGGTGCTGTAGCTCATGGCAACTGTACTGGCTGATCCAGCTTTTCCACTCACTTCCATTGCCCTTGCCGTGCCGATCGCATGCGATGCGGTTCCGGCACCGACACCCCAGCCAATATAATGATGGACATGAAATATTTTATTAATCCATGTGCTAAAAATAGCACCGCCAATACCCGCAATCATAACAAATACTGCTGCAAGTGGCTTAATGCCTCCCTGAGAATCGGCAAGCACCATCGCAACTGGTGTCGTAACTGATTTTGGTGCGAGCGAGTGGATGATAACCGTGTCAAATCCTGCCCATTTCGCCAAAAGTATACCACTTGCAAGACCAATGGCAGCCCCGACGGATGTCCCGACCAGGATAGGAACCATCAATTCTTTCAGCAAGTTGCGATGCTGATAAAGCGGGTATGCCAACGCAACAACTGCCGGACCAAGTAGCCGGTCAATCCACTTTCCGCCTTCCATATATGTATCATATGGAATATGAAAAATCAGCAGGCCAGCAACCATGATAATAGTGGCAATTAATACCGGTACCGTAAACGGCTTGCCAAATCTGCGGTGAATGCTTACTGCAATTAAATACGCTATCACCGTCGCAGTGAACATCCCCAGAGCAATCACGCCTTCTGTCATGCCTTTTCCTCCCTTTGCACAGCATTATTCCTTTTGCTCGCATGCTTTTCTCTCCTGTTGACAAGCCACTGACTTGTTAATCCTGACGAGCCCATGACAAGCACCGTACTAAAAAGTACAATAGCAATCAACAACATGCCCTTACCTTTGAATAAATCGAAGTAATTCATTATCCCAATTGTTGCCGGAATAAAAAATAGCGCCAGATGCCGAACCATAAATTGCAGACCGGCCTCCAGCCAGCGCACCTTCACTACACCGAAAACCAAAAGTATAAATAAAAGTACCATGCCAATTACACTGCCGGGAATGAATAAATGAAGTGTGCGTTGAATAAAATCTCCTACTAGATACAAGCCGTATAACAATAAAATTTGCACTGCTATTCGGACAACATTCACAACCATCGTCTCCAATTTTCAGGGCAGCCCCCAGCTCGTTTGCATAGGAACTGCCCCTGCATATTACCTGATTAAAATGCACGCTAACCTAGTTCTCTATGATATTTTTGTGCCGTTTGGTACCGGCTCATCTATATTAAGCAAAACGACATCATCTGCCTCCGGTACGCCGCCAAGTACGAGCACTTCCGATTTGAAACCAGCAATTCGCATCGGCGGAAAATTAACAACGGAAACAACCTGCCTCCCGATGAGCTGTTGGGGTTCGTAACGTTTCGTAATCTGTGCAGAAGACTGTTTCATGCCAAGTTCCCCAAAATCAATTTTTAACTTGATTGCCGGCTTGCGGGCCTCTGGAAAGGGTTGTGCTTCCATAATTGTCCCTATTCGCAAATCCAATTTGGTAAAATCGTCAATCGTTGCCATTTTGTTATCTCCCATCCTTTTTCATTATTATTTCTTTCTATACAATCATTTTCCGGCAAAAACTGCAATTATTCCATTGCCCTCAGTCATTCCACTGATAAGCAGACAGGTCCAGCTGTCCTTGAAATGAGACTTCCACCCCTTCGCTTTCCAGCCGCTCTCGCTGTAACCATGCCATTTCCTCGTCTTTTAATACGATGGCCCCTTGTTTATTCACAACGCGATGCCATGGGAGTTCATATTTGCGGCTCATCGTATGCAAAATTCGGACCACTTGCCTTGCAGCACGCGGACTTCCAGCAAGAGTTGCAATTTGGCCGTATGTCATGACTTTTCCAGAAGGTATGTTTTGGATGATGTGAATTACTTTTTCAGTGAATGGCTGCAAGATAATCACCTGGTTTTTCACCTATTATATCATGTTGTGCAAATAGGATTGCATCACCCAAGTGACCCGGCAAAGTGTGGAAAAGCTTCACGACAAACTTAATGAAGATTCTTCGCCAATTACAATCAAAAATTTAAAGGACCATATCGATCATTACGGTATAGAAATTTTTTCGAGAATCGAATATAAATAGGGAGATAACAGTTAATTCCCAGGATTTGCGTTTGAAATAAGCAGACTAATATGATACTTTGAAAACATTAGGAAATTATTAGTTGTGAAATCTGCGGCTACATTTGGGACTAAAAAGACATCCCTGTGAAGTTACTTATGCGTATTTCCAAATTGTGCTTTTCCAAAAAAGCAATGGGATAAAAATGGGGGTCTATGATGGAATTTAACTTTGCTTACCTTTTCATTTGGTTTGCTTTTTTCCCTATTTGCATACTTGTCCATGAGTTGGGGCATGCTTTCTTTATCACGCTGTGGGGTTGGAAGGTAACAAACATCCAAGTAGGGTGGGGGGATACACTTATAAAGATCGGCAAACTATCTGTAAATAAAATGTTTTTCATTGGCGGTTTGTGCTCTTATGAACGACCGGATCATGTAAGTAAGATTAAAAAGGCTTTCGTTCATTTAGGGGGCGTCTTCTTTAACGCCCTTTTTATCGGTGTCTTGTACTGGCTATCATTCTTTTTCAAGACGGAATATATAGGTTACCTAAACTTCATGAACAGCTTGCTAATTCTGATTTGCCTTATTCCTTGTAATGATCCACGTGGCTATCCAAGTGATGGAAAGCAATTTCTACGTTTACTGAGAAAGGAAACTGCCTAAGTAAATCCAACAATACATAAGGAACAAAGGCTCAAACGCCCGTTTAGCAACGTACAAACTGGAGCACTTTGGGGCTGCGGTTACTCGCCCCACCCAAAACCCTTGGGACTGCGATTACTCGTCCCATCGAAAACCATTTGCTAGTTGCTGGGCGCTGGAGCCGGACGTGGCTGTCATAGCAAATGACATTAATACAGCCCAAGTTTATATTTTCGTTACCTACAAGGAAAAACACAATGAATTGTAATCCGGTAGTTTCCTCATAAACTGCATCAGCAAGGTAACGCATATTCATTGTAACCCCGCTCTGAATCGGAACGGGGTTACACTTGTTGAAGTCAAAACTTTATCGTCTTTTTCCTTTAACAATTGTCAGAACCAAGCCGTTCTATTTCATTCCCGCAGCCGCTGCTTCCTTCTGTGACGAAACGATACCATTTGCATTTTCATATGCTTCCAGCAAAAAATCGACAATATGCACAGCCTGCATTTGATCGGATAAACCTTCGCGTTCAATGCCAAGCTTCATTTGCAGTAGGCAGCCGGGATTTGCTGTCACTATCGTTTTCGCCTTCGTCTGTTGTGCCTGTACCATTTTATAATCAAGGATTTGCATCGACATTTCGGATTGCACAATATTGTAGATACCTGCTGAGCCGCAGCATCTGCTTGCATCCTTCATTTCCACATAGGTTACGTTGTCTATGGATTCCAGCAATTGACGCGGTTCCATGAAGGTTTTCTGCCCATTCTTCAGATGACAGGAGTCCTGATATGTTACAATTTGGTCCGGCATGCTTAATGCTTGTTTATGAAAATTTAATTCAACGAGCACAGCTGTAATATCTTTAATTTTACGGCAAAAAGCTTCCGCGCGCTCCTTCCATTCCGGGTCGTCACGCAGCAGGTGATCGTATTCGACTAAAAATGCGCCACAACCACCAGCATTGGTAATAATGTAGTCGACCTGCGCCTCTTCAAAGGCTACGATATTCTTTTTCGCCATTTCTTTTGCTTTTGCCACCTCGCCGCTGTGGCCATGTAATGCACCACAGCAATTCTGCGTTTTAGGGATGACAATCTCGCATCCTGCGTACTGCAGTAACTTGATGGTTGCATCATTCGTTTGCATAAAGATGGTATCCATGAGACAGCCGGTAAAAAATGCGACCTTTTTCTTTTTCTTGGCTAAAGGCTGCACGTGTTGCGGTCTGTTTTTCATCGTCTTTTTCTTCGGTACTTGCGGCAGCACTTTTTCCATGGCCTGCATGCTTTCCGGAAATAGTTTCATGACTCCGATCGATCTCGCAAGCTTTTGCGCACCGGAGCGTTGATAAAAGCCAAGCAGCCCGGTCAGACCAATCATCCGGTTTTGAAATGGAAAAACATGGTTGAAAAAAGTTCCGCGCAGCATTTTTTCCGGCAGTGATTGCTTATTGCTTTGGTAAATGGCATCACGTGCCTGCTCCAACAAACGGCCGAATTTCACGCCGGACGGGCATACCGTTTCACATGCACGGCAGCCAAGACACATATCGATGGATTTTTTCACTTCATCGCTCGGTTCAATGACGCCATCGACCAAGCCTTTCATTAAAGCGATCCGACCCCTTGGTGAATGGACCTCATCCCTGCCTGTTTCAATATAAGTCGGACAGCTCGGCAGACAAAAGCCACAGCGTGTGCAATTCATTAGCTCGTCATAATCCATTTTTTCTTTAAAAGCAGCTTGTATCCTTTGTTTTTCCGCCGTATTCATTGCAAATCACCAGCCTTTTCTTTCTCGGCGATTGCCAGCATTTTTCCAGGATTCATGATCCCGTTTGGGTCGAGTGCCTTTTTAATGTTTTGCATCGCCGCAATACCCGCTTCTCCAGCCTTTAAATGCAAATAAGGCAGCTTCATCATCCCGACGCCGTGTTCGCCGGTAATCGTTCCACCGAGTGCAACTGCTTTTTCAAATATTTCCGCGAACGCTTTTTCAACCAAAGCAATTTCTTCCGTATTTCTTGCATCCGTTAAACAGGTCGGATGCAAGTTCCCATCCCCCGCATGTCCAAATGTGCAAATGGTCACTTGGTATTTTTCGGCAATTTCGGTGATTGCCTTTACCATTTTCGGAATTTGTGACCGGGGGACCGTGGCATCTTCCAGTATGGTTGTCGGCTTTAGACGCGATAAGGCAGATAGCGCCGACCGGCGTGCGGTCATCAATTGTTCTGCCTGTTCATCTGTCTTCGCAATTTGGACATCAAATGCATGATTTTCTTTGCAAAGCTTGACGATTTTTTCTGCATCACGTTCCACTACTTCTGGCGCACCGTCCTGCTCAATCAAAAGAACAGCTTTTGCTTCTGTAGGCAGTCCAATCTTGGCAAAATCCTCTACTACTTTGACAGTAGCCTGATCCAAAAATTCCAAAGTAGCGGGGATGATGCGATTGGCAATGATGGCTGAAACGGTTTCTGCTGCTGCATCCAGATTATGGTATAAAGCAAGCATCGTTTTTTTGGTTTCCGGCTGTGGAATCAGTTTCAGAATCGCCTCCGTTATAACTCCCAATGTTCCTTCCGAGCCGACAAACAACCTGGTCAAATCATAGCCGGCAACATCCTTGGCAAGCTTTCCCCCCGTGCGGATGATTTCTCCGTTCGGCAATACAACCTCCAAACCGAGTACATAATCCCGAGTGACGCCATACTTCAGCCCGCGCAGGCCTCCGGAGTTTTCACTGATATTGCCGCCGATTTGCGAGATATGCATCGAGCCTGGATCCGGCGGGTAAAACAACCCTATTTCCTGCGCGGTGTCGAAAATATCCTTTGTGAATACACCTGGCTCAACTGTCATCGTCAAATTCTCTTCATCAATTTCCAGGATCCGATTCATATGCTTGAACGTCAATACAATACCGCCTGAAGCCGGCGTTGTTCCGGCACAAAGATTCGTCCCTGAACCACGCGCAATAATCGGGATGCGATGATCATTGCATAACTTCACGATGGCAGCTACTTCCGTCTTATTTCTCGGTGCGACCATGGCATCCGGCATCGCCTGAAAGCGCGCCGTGGCATCGTAGGAATACGCTAGCAAACTTGCATTATCATCTTCCACATTTTCCGCTCCTACGATATCTTGCAATTTCGCTTTGAGTTCTTTTGCGAGCATATACATTTCTCCTATAATTTTCTATAAGTCTATTTTATGCTTTGCGAGTGGAAATTTAAATGTTTGTTTGCACAAAATGGAAGCGATTTATATTATTTTATTTGTGATTTAGACCTGCGAATGTGCTTCTTCGGGAAAAGTGGGTGAATATTTTTAAAATTATTGGCGTAGGACGACTCCTATGCTACAATATATGCAGCCCCTATACGAAAGGGGGTGGTAGGATGTGGAGTATGAAATGATGTTCCTGACATCTGTCATGAATATGGCAACTGCAAGCATCAACCTTGCAATTGTCATTTTCAACAGACGGGGAAACAAAAAGGACCCCCGCTCGGTAAAGCGGAAGTCTTAACTCATTACACGGGTAAGAGGTTAGCCCCTCTTACCTACCCATATTCTACGTTTATTATATACCGTTTATTCATATTAATCAAGGGATAGGGGGCATTGGAAATGATTTGGATTGCTTTTGTAATATCACTTGTTGCACTAGGCATTTCCTTATACACCTTGAGACTAGCTTTAAGAAAAGATTAGTTGATTTTTAAGACGTTACAAATCATTATCATCATTTTGGAATATCAATTTTAATCAATAAGTGGGCATCCTCCCACTATGCTTTACCTTAAAAACAAATAACCCAAATACAGCATTACCAAGTGGTCAATCTTATTCAGTTGCAATCCCGTCAATTCCTCCACCCGCTTGAGGCGGTAGTGCAACGTGTTTTTATGCACATGCATGCTTGCAGCAGTTTTACTGGCAGACATGTCATTTTCAAACCAATACTGCAGAGTCTCCAGCAAAAATATTTCATCCTGCAAAGTTGCAATCGTTCGTTGCACAAATTTTTTCTTGACGGACTCGTCCAATTCTAGCAGGAGCATATCCAAACGCAAATCCTCTTCAAACACAAATGGGTTTTCAGAAGAAGCGATATGCAATGCCCTGCTTGCCTGCTCACAGGAAATCCGCAATTGACCAGAACCAATTGTTTGCCCAACACCGGCAAACACCTCCACTTGAAGTAACTGTGCAACATCTGATAAAAATTGCTTCAATCGCTGCCTTAACATGTGAGTAGGACTGGGCTTATCCAACAGCAGCCATTTCCCCTGACCCCACCTGACAAAAATGGCATCACCTTTTTGATCCCATAATGTGCGCAGCGTTGCGAGCTGCCGATAAGATAAATTCATTGTTGGATCAGATGCTTGAAACATAATGGCCTGTTGGAATGTGTCGATATTTATATTAAAAAATTTACCTCTTTCAGCTAATGTTTGCAGGTCATTGGATTGATTGACCCAATCAACCACGAAAAATTCCAAGTCCCGTGCCTGTTTTTCTTGATCCAGCCGGTGAATGGTATCCTGAATGAATAATTCTGCGACTTTTTGCACGAGCATCGCATAGGGCGCCACGACTTGGGGATCTCCGGTAATACCTAGTACAGCGAATGCTTTGTCATTGATGATAATTGGCAGCACGACACCTTTGCGGACTCCCTCCAATTGTTCTGAAAGTTCTTTGGTCATGGTCATCTTGCACTTTTGTTCCATCGCAAGCTGTGCACCTTCATGGAATGTACCAATCCGGCAGGGGTCCGTGCTGGCCACAATGATACCATTTTCATCCGTTACGATGACTTCTCCTGCGATTAACTTATCCAGTTCCTTGACTAGCGTTGCATAAATATTTCCGCTATCCACTAATTTCGGTTTCATTTTTTGTCACCCCGCGGTGCATTACAAAATCTTTTATTCCATTATAGCAATCTACTTATGCATCTTCGACAACAATATACGTAGCTTTTACGGGGCCATGAACACCGACAATCAATTTCATTTCGATATCAGCACTATTACTAGGACCGGTAATAAAGCTGACACAGCTGGAGACATCATGGCCAGCCACGGCGGCTTCATGAATTTGCTTTGTTGCCTGTGTCATCCTCGCGACGATAGTGCTTTTTGGAATAATTGCAATGTATGTTCTTGGCAGCAAGCTGATCGAGCGGCCATTGTATTGATCATGAAACAAGACGACTGTCCCGGATTCAGCGAGCGTAACATCACTAAACGTGATTCCGACGTCCGCTTTTTCCGCCACTACCTGGTTCTCCTTGCCCTTTGTTTCATTCCAAAGATGGACATGCACGCCATCTTTTGCCAGACTGTCATACAATACGTCAAGTCCGTATTGTTTATTTCTATTGCCGCTTGCAGCTACAACCTGCTTGCCCCCATAACTTGTAATGGTTTCTTTCAATATCTCCGGCAATTCTGCTTGATTCGTCTGTTTTAAATCCGTATGAATCACTGTGCATATTTTTTCTAATTCATCCACCAGCTGATCTGGTGAATATCCAGCAAATACGTCATACTGCGGTTGTACACTCCATTTTGGACGTTCAACACCTTCTGTACGCCGGTTCCTCCCCAGATTTGCTGCCAAATTATCCAAAAATCGATCGCGATTGGCGATTGTCATTTGGAAGCACCTCCTTTTGCACGTTCCTTAAACCATGAACGGAAAGTTTGTTTGGAAGGAGCAGGAAAATTGCGTGTGTTGGTCCAGTTTTTTAGCGGACCTGGCCCATTGGTAATCTTCTCATGTTTCGACCATGGCTTTAACGCCGGGCGAGCTGCGGCTGCACTTATTTTATAAGCGGCCGGTGTGGATGCCCATTTGGCGAACCCTTTCATCATCGCCCTTTCAGCCACTGGGGTTTTATGCTCCTGTTCCACAATGATTTGCCTGTGCCGAATCAATTGTTCATGAAGCGGGATTTTAACCGGACAGACCTCCGTACATGCACCGCAAAGGGAGGATGCATATGGCAATTCCTTATGGTCTTCGTATCCATCCAATAATGGTGTCAAAACAGCACCGATTGGGCCGGGATAAATGGATCCATATGCATGGCCGCCAACTTGGCGATAAACAGGGCAGACATTGATACAAGCAGCACAGCGAATGCAATGCAAAGCCGATTGAAATTCGGTTCCCAATATTTTCGACCGGCCATTATCAACAATGACCAAATGATATTCTTCCGGACCATCACTTTCACCTGCAAGCTTGGTGCCGGTAATCGACGTGACATAGCTCGTCAGTTTTTGTCCAACGGCTGCTCTTGTCAGCAGGCTGACGAGCACATCCAGTTCTTCCCATGTCGGTACGATCCGCTCCATACCCATGACTGTAATTTGTGTGTCCGGCAGACTTGTTACCATTCTGGCATTTCCTTCATTGGTTACAAACGTTACCGCCCCGGATTCAGCCACTGCAAAGTTGCATCCGGTAATGCCAATATCAGCGGATAAAAATTCTTTGCGCAGCTGTTCGCGGGCAAATAAGCCGAGTTCTTCCGGTTTATCCGATTTTGTATAACCGCGTTTTTCTGCGAAGGTTTTGCGAATTTGTTCTTTGTTTTTATGCAAAGCCGGCGTAACAATATGAGATGGCTGGTCATCATCCAACTGCAGAATCCATTCGCCCAAATCCGATTCAACGACATCCGCACCAACATCCGCTAAAGCCTGATTCAAACCGATTTCCTCTGTCACCATCGATTTGGATTTAACCACTTTTTTTGCGTTCTTTTCTTTAATAATGCTTTGAATGTAGGCGTTTGCTTCTTCAGCAGTCTGTGCAAAAAACACATTGCCGCCACGTTTGGAAACATTATCGCTGAGCTGCTGTAGGTAATAGTCGAGATTTTCGATGGTATGCGTACGAATTTCCGCCCCAAGTGTACGCCAGTCTTCCCAGTTGCCCAATTCGTCTGCCTGTGCTTGTCGTCCGTCTCGAAATCTGCCTTGTGCCGAGGCAACCGCCTGGCGCATAAAATCATTTTCCAAACCTTCTTCCACACGGCTTTCATATGGTTTATCACTAATTTTGATGCTCATGCTTTCCCCTCCATTTTATTCATGATGATTCAGCACCTCTGTAATATGCGCGATTTTTACATATTTGCCTTCGCGTTCCATCATGCCGCCGATATTCATCAGGCATGCCATATCGCTGCCTATTAGATACTCTGCTTTTGTTTCGGATACATGCCGTGATTTTTCCTTTGTCATGGCACTGGAAATTGCTTCATTTTTCACTGCAAATGTCCCGCCGAACCCGCAACAATCTTCTTTTACCGGCAGTTCAACCAGTTCCAGACCTTTGACGTTTTGCAGCAGCTTCAGCGGCGCATCTTTTACGCCAAGGATGCGTGTCATATGGCAGGATGGATGGTATGTAACTCTTCCTCTAAAGGTGGCGCCGACATCCTCAATTCCCAATACGTCCACTATGAATTGGGTTACCTCATAAGATTTGGATGCCAAAGCCTTTGCTTCTTTTTCCCAAACCGGATCACCTTCAAATATTTTCGGGTATTCGCGGAGCATGCCAATACAGGACCCCGATGGCCCAACAACATATTCACTATGTTGAAAGGCTTTCATCATCTGTTTCATCGCTTCTTTGGAATCCTCCAAATAACCGCTGTTAAATGCCGGCTGCCCGCAGCAAGTTTGCTGTTCGGGAAAATCCACCTCGCAGCCAAGGCGTTCCAATAATTCTACGGTATCTTTGCCTACATTTGATGCAAAGATATCGCACATACATGTAATCATTAGTGAAACCTTCATTGTAAATTCGCCTCCAAAAGCTATTATACACCTAGTAAAGCAGGTCATCATATGACTGAATTAAAAAATAATTGCAGTTATTGATTGGCGTTTGGACGGCTTTATGACGACCCCGAATTATTTTCAAGCGCTATTTTCCTGAAATACACGCCAATCATGATTATTAAAGCGAGAAAAAATAATATCGAAGCATACAAAAATCCATTTAAATGAATACCTTTAAATCTGTAAACGAAATAGAGTCCAAGAAAAAATACAGTTCCGAAAGTGAATAATGACATTAGTCTTTTCATTTTTAAGCATCCCTTTTAGACCTGGTTATCCTTCCCGTTTGTTTTGCCAATGAATGAAGCGATTCAGGAATCAATTGCAGATTGTTTTAAATACCTCTGGGATGGTTCCGAGGATGGGGTCAAAACTTTCTATTTCTAATCAAACTCCATTTACTATCTTCTTTCCCCCACACCTTGCCATCTGAAACGCTTCCAGCTGATTAATGCAGATATGCTGCCAGGATTCTTTCAACCGCTATCAAATGATCGCGCATTTCTTGCTGTGCCCGTTGCTGATCCCGATCTTTAATGGCTTCAAAAATGCGCTGATGTTCTTTCAATAGTTGCGCCATGCCTTTATCGGAATAAAGCACAAGTCTGCGTGTTTCCCGCATGGCCTCCAGCGTTATATCCGAAACGCTGGACATAAGATTGTACAACATTTTATTATGTGTTGCGCTTGCAATTGCCAAATGAAATTCCAGATCGGCTTTTTCTCCAAGCTCCCCTTTTCCTTTTGCATCGTCCATCAAATGCAATGCTTTTTCCATCGGTTCCAGATCTTGCGCATGACGACTGGCAGCCGCCAGTGCAACTGCACCAATTTCAATAATTCTTCTGACTGCGGCCAACTCTTTGATATCATCGCGTTTCATAATCAATGCTGTCGCAGCCGGCAATGAAAAAGCGGATGCATCAAAACTTGTAATGAATGTTCCTTCCCCCTGCTTCATTTCAACCAGACCCATTGCCCGCAAGCCGCTAAGTGCTTCACGAATGGCAGAACGGCTCACACCATAATTTTTGGCAAGCTGTTCCACGGAATCAAGCTTGTCACCTGGAGTGAGCTCCCCAGTCTTCACCCTATCAATAATTATATCGGTAACTTCTTCGTATATCTTTTTTGGTTTGATTCGTTTCATTTCCACGGCGTTTTCCTCCATCTCAATCCTATGTTCCAGTTTACTTGAAACGGCAAGATTGCAAAAGAGGAAGCCATTCGGTTGCCTGTTCTGTGGATTAAAACCAAAAATACAAACGGCGCGATTATTGCGCTTAATGCCACAAGCAAAAACATAAATCAAACATCCCCTTTGTTTATAAGCGTTTACATTTAATCATTTGGTCAACTGGCTATATGTTGATAAGGTCATCTGATGACTAAACAATACCATATCCCTTTCGACCCGTTTCGTCAATATCTTTTTTATGAAATTTATTAATCGAGTAGGCATAGCCATTACTGACTATGCCTCTCACAGAACTACACGTGCGGATCTTCGCATGTAGCTCCTCCACATATATCCCTTCTAGAGATAAAGTTCATCATAAACAGATGTTAAACTTACGAGATTAGCTTCCAAAAAGAATTGGTTATCCATGGCAGCATGCACCATAGGGCTTTTTGAACTCCGCCATGCAAACATTCTGATACCTCGCAGATTTTCTTCTCTCCACCCTTTCTTCCTTAGTTCCCGGTGAAGGTTCTTCACATACCGCCAACTTCTCAGTTGTACCATTCGTAGCCGTCTTCGTATCCACGCATCCCATGATTTAAATTTGGTCTTTACATTCCCGTGCCGAAAATAATTTGCCCATCCTCTGATGTATGGGTTCAGTTTTGTTTCGATTAGTATTTGGATATCTACTGTCTGATTACGCTTGGTGATCTCCTTAATACGCTTCTTGAACTTTGCTTCCTTCTTTGGGTCGATTCTACGTATGTTCCCGATGAATTCATAGCCCAAGAACGTAAATGGCTCATATCTCGCGTGTACCACTTTCGTTTTCGTCGGATGCACCGTTAATCCCAAGCCTGATTCCAAGTATTTTGTGACACTTTTCATCACTCGGGTTGCGCCTTTTTGACTTTTGCACAGAATAATAAAATCATCGGCGAATCGGACTATGCGATGTCCCCGCTTGGTCATCAGTTGATCAAGCTGATGTAAATAAATGTTCGATAATAACGGACTTAACACACCGCCTTGAGGTGCTCCTTGGGGTGTATCTTCATACAGTTCCCCTTCCATTACACCCGCCTTCAAGAACTGGTTAATCAGCCGAATGACGGATCCATCCACAACTCGTTGGCGTATTTGTTCTTCCAACTTATCGTGCGGTATCGTATCAAAGTAGGACTGCAAATCTGCATCAATGACATACTCATATCCATTGCGCAGATGTTCCGTTACTTTATTAATGGCCATATGGGCGCCAATGCCCGGACGGAATCCATAGCTACACGGTAGAAAGTCTCCTTCAAATATCGGTTCAAGGATATTTCGTATAGCTGCCTGTACCACCCGATCCTCAACTGTTGGGATTCCCAACGGTCGCATCTTTCCATTTCCTTTCTCAATCATTTTCCGTCTTACGGGTTTCGGTCGGTATGTCTTTTCTTTTAATTTCTGTTGAAGCACTTCTAGATTGTCCTCCAACATCCATTCATAGTCCTCAATCGTTACGTTATCTACCCCGGGCGCGCCCTTATTCGCTCGCACTTGATAGAACGCATCCAATAAATTGGACTTCCTGCACACTTTATCATACAGGCTATACCATACTCGCTTCTTCATCTGTTTATTCCCCTTACGTCAATGCTTTCTTGTCTCTCCCCTGTTTCTGTTTCTCCTTGGTCATGGGTGTTCCATAAGGCTAGTAGCTCTACGCAGTCCCTACTTTCTTCCCATGGGCGATGGATGGTGTACCCGTTTGTTCCACCCTGGCATCAGTCGATTCTTGACTCTTGTCCAGCTCCTATCCATTCCCACAGACATGGGCTAGCTTACTTACATTGGTCTTCATGGGTCACGCCCTTCGCACGAAATCCCTGCCTTTTGGGCAAGGGTTCCCAACTGTATCTATGTACAGTTTCACTCATGTGCTGTCCTCGCTTCTGTTACCAAAAGGTCATAGGCATGAGCTTCTTCACTACTATGGCGATCTCTGACTTCTCCCTTTAAAGCTCATCTCAATGTCCTTGGCATAGCCTTGTGACATCAATACCTGTTTAGAAAGAGGGAGACCTCAATGGGTCACATCATACACTTTCCCTCTAACCCAGCCCTCCTAACACTTCGAACCCACCAGCCATTTGGACTTCCTGTTTTCTTGCACAGTCATCCGGCTCTCGTGCCAACATGGGATATCAGCTCTGTTCAGAGGTTTGCCTTCAGATCCTCCGCACGCTACCTCGCGATCAACGCACTATCTGTCGGCTAATGCTTACCGGCTGCTCGGCGCATTCGGGACTTGCACCCTATAGCGTATGTGCTGCCACTCGCACAAAAACTGACATATCTACAGGAGATATGTCAGCAGGTTTGAGGTATAACATAATTGTAAGGGCGGGGAATGATAAATTCATCATAATTGTACACAGCCATAAAAAAAGGTGCTTTCTTTGTTTACAAACCCATTTAATTTTCCATACCTACACTTCTCATCATCCGTTTCGCTCGAATAAATGCAATGGCCTCATTCATTTCCTCGTTTGAAATCGGTTCATCATCAATCAAAAAAGAATAGCCGCTCATGTCGTTTCCGTTCTCAAGATTGATGGGTAATTGCTTTGCGTGGTGATCCAGTAAATAATCTGTTGAAACATTGAAATAGCTGGCTATTTTTTTCAAATGCAAAATGCTTGGTTCCTTTTTGCCAAGTTCATAACTCCACATGATGCTCTTGGCAAACCGTAATTCTTTGGCAAGTTCTTCCGACGTTAATCCCCTGGATTCCCGCAGCTGTTTCAGCTTCTCTTTATTCATGTGCATCCACTCCATCTGTATTATCTAAGCTTATTATACAACAAATTATCGAATAAATTAATAATTATTCAGAAATATTTGCGTTTTTTTATTACACTGCATTACTTTTCATCTCGTAGGATATAGTTGCCAAGTATAGAACAATTTCAAATGAGCGATGCCCCTCTTTAAACCCCGGAAGTCTTTCCATTCAAAAAAACTTGCACATGAAACGAATCGTATTAAAATAAGATAGTATGAATTTATATATTTATAAGGTGGCATCTCCTATGAAAAATACATTTTCAAAGGTTTTCCAGCACTATTGGAATCCATATACTGCACTGCTTCTGGCAGGGCTTTTTAGTGCGCTATATTTCGGCTTGACCGGGACCGTGTGGGCGGTCACCGGGGAGTTCACACGTCTTGGCGGGCATATCCTGCAATTTTTTGGCGTAGATATTTCCAATTGGGCTTATTTTGAGATGGTTCATATGAAAGGAACAACATGGACACGCCCGGATGGTTGGATTGTGTGGGGAATGTTTATTGGTGCGCTTGTCACCGTTTTATGCAGCAACAATTTTAAAATCCGCATTCCACGTCAAAAACGCCGCTATATCCAAGGATTGGTCGGAGGCATTATCGCCGGATTTGGAGCAAGACTTGCACTTGGCTGTAATCTGGCTGCATTTTTTACCGGCGTGCCGCAATTCTCCATCCATTCCTGGATTTTCATTGTGGCAACCGGAGTTGGAACATATATTGGTGCGAAAATATCACAAACACGCTGGTGGAAAGGCAAACCAAAGTTGTCTAAAGGCAATATTACGCCAACTGCAGCGAAACAGCGCATGATACAGCCCTACGTTGGCACAATCATTGCCATTCTTTATGCCGCGTTAATTATTTACTTCTTTACAAGTGGAAAACCATTGCTTGGGTTAGGTGCATTATTTGGAGCAATTTTTGGCATTTTGATTGAAAGGGGACAAATTTGCTTCACGTCAGCCTTTCGTGATTTGTGGCTGCTCAGACAAGGCTTGATGGCAAAAGCAATTATTGCCGGCATGGCTCTTAGCTCTGTCATCACCATTATTGTCATTGGTGTTTATGGTATGTCTGCCATTACACAAATTGCAGCTCCAAGTACGTTTATTGGCGGTGTACTGTTTGGACTGGGTATTGTTCTTGCCTCAAGCTGTGAAACCGGGATGATGTACAGATTGATGGAAGGTCAGGTGCTATATGCGACCGTATTCGTCGGAAATGTCATCGGGGCAACCTTCCTGGCGTATGCCTGGGATCATCTTGGAATCTATCATACACTCGTTGCCAGCGGCGCAAAAATAAATCTTGTCGCAACGATTGGTCCGCTCGGTGCCATTATTGCCACATTGCTTATGCTAGGTCTTGCTTATTTATATGTTGTCTATCGCGAAAGAAATGGCCGTATGACCGATTGGAAAGGGGTGAAAACTCATGCCAACACAGATGCAAGCTGATTTCACATTGGATTTGCGAGGAGAATCCTGCCCATATCCAGTCATCTATACGATGGATGCACTAAAAGATATGGAAAAAGGACAGCTGCTTATGGTGGTTACGGATTGTCCCTCATCCTTTCGCAACATCCCGCAGGAAATAAAAAAAAGTAAGTATTGTTTTGCACAAGAGCCAATTAAAAACGGGCAGGAATTTTTGTTTTATATTTACGCATGAAGAAAAGCAGGCGACAAATGCCTGCTTTTTCTAATGCTTTTATATCGTGCTTTCAGGTTAGCGTCTTAAATATAAGAAATAGCGTTTGTTCATGCATTCTGAAAAACGGTGTGAGCTGCCAAGGTATTTTTCACGAAGTTTTTCAAGCATTTTACTTCGCAGCAGATCCGCTTTCGTTTCCGGTGAATGCATATCCAGTTTTTCTTTCTCTTCTTTGGTCAACGTTCGTATTTTCCCATTAACTGCAATAAAATGTCTCATGGTACAAATCCTTTCATGAATAACAGGCACAAGCAAACACATCAAAGCAGGCGGACAACATTTCTGCCTCTCCACTTTTGCGCTTTGATATTGCATTCCCATTTGTTTGCGTTATCTCAAAGATTATTGTCAATAAAAAGTGTCAGCACTTTCGCACCTGCATTATCGACGGGGATGAACAGATGCGGTTTGGTTCCCCTGAAATAAGCTGTATCTCCTTGATGCATCAAATGCTTTTTTCCATTATATAAAAGTTGGATGGAGCCTTCAATAATATATATAAATTCATCCTGCGAATGGGTGTAGGGCTCATGCCGCAAATTGCTATCCTTTGGCGTGACATGAACAATCGTTGGCTCTACGCCGGAAAAACGCGGCCGATTCGCAAGCAATTCATATGTGTAGCCCATGCTCTCATCACCAATTCTCGATTGCCGCTGGGACTTGGCAAGCAAAACCAGATCATCATCCACATGCTCATCCAATACCCACGAAAGCGGGATGTCCAAGGCATCGCTTATTTTGGAAAGTGTTGCTACTGCAGAGGATGTCTGCCCGTTTTCAATTTTGGACAAAAGGCTTTTGGAAATCTGGCATTCATCTGCAACCTGTTGCTGTGTTTTCTTGCTGCGCAGGCGCGCCTGTTTGATTTTCGTCCCAATATGATGCAGTTCTATCGTCCTTCGCCCCTTTCATCGACCTTATCGAATGATTCAATGATAAGGCAGCGCGACACCTTCGTCAAGGCAGGCCAACATGAAAAAGACCCAACTGCTTCAAGCGGAAACAACTGGATCCTCCGACTTTTTGACATTTAACCGAGCTGTTCGCCGGCCACGGCAGCAAAGGATTTACTAGGAAGGGGCTTTCCCAATTTTTTTTGGATATGGCGTGTCGCTTCTTGAATCTTTTTTTCATCCACACCTGTTCTGATGCCTAGCCCGTGTAGTAAATACAGCACATCATTGGTAGCAACGTTTCCCGCAGCTCCTGGCGCATAAGGACAGCCGCCAAGTCCTCCCACAGAGCTGTCGAACCGATAAATGCCGTATTCCAGTGATTGTAAAATATTGGCGATCGCCATGCCCCTGGTGTCATGGAAATGCAGGATGATTTTTTCTTTCGGATAGCGTGCCAGCACCATATTTAATAGGTTTTCCACTTGAGGCGGTACTGCCGTTCCAATTGTATCGCCAAATGAAATATCATCTACACCGTATTCAAACAGTTGCTCGCAAACGCGGATTACCTTATCGGGATTGATTCTGCCTTCATATGGGCAATCGAAAACGGTGGAGACATAACCTGTCACATGCTTGTTTTCCTGTTTGGCATCCCGAATCACTTCGCCAAGTACCGGAAAGGTTTCGGCAATCGATTTATTGATATTTTTCTTATTATGCGTTTCACTGGCAGACATAAAAACGGATGCACCATCAATGCCTGCTTCCAATGCAAGCTCCAGTCCTTTTCGATTTGGCACAAGTGCGGAGTAGCGTACATTGGGGTTGCGCTTGATTTTGTTTCCTACCTCATGTGCATCGGAAAGTTGCGGGACCCATTTAGGGTGGACAAAAGAAGAATATTCTATCTCCTGCAAGCCTGAAGCCGACAGCAAATCAATCCAGGAAACCTTGTCTGCTGTCGGAACACGTTTTTCTTCATTTTGCAGGCCATCTCTCGGTCCGACTTCTTTAATTTGAACAAACTCCGGAAAACGAGCCATTTTGAGAAACCTCCTTTAGGGTTGGTATTTTAATTCGACATATTTGATTGCGCTTTCATTTTATTTGTAAAAAAACTTTATTTTTATCATGTTATTCACTTTTGTTTATCTGCATTCAACATTGTTGAATTAAGTATATAATAAATATTCCAACAAGGCAAGGCTTTTGAGCGGGGAGTCAATCATGAATGTTATAACTGCTATAGTTTATGCATCTGGCTGAACAGTGTTTTAAATATTGCTGTTCTTTCCAAAAGAAAACCAGACCCCATATAAGGATCTGGTACAGCCTTCAAATTTAGAGATTAATGAATAACTACAGGACCTATCAATATGCGCGGATTGGTACCCAGCGCGAGACGGCTGATCGTTGCATAGCCAAGTTCTTTATAGTCAGCAAGAAGGTTTTGAATAACCCATGCATTCTCATCTTCTTTAAATTTATTTATTTCCTGCATATATAGTCGCATAACGTACGCATTTTGATGAGCGGGTTCATATTTCTTTGCCTCTTCTTCAAGGATTAACGCTCCCATATATTGAAAACGATATTGCAGCTGACGAGTCAGTTGGACAATATTGATAAATTTTGAATAAATCGTTGGCTTATTCGCTTTGATATCGTCGATTACCTTTTTCACTTGCGATATCTTTTGAAAGCTTGTCATCATCCAATCACCTCCCCGTCTTCCCGGCTAAATTGATCCCAAGGTTTTTCCAATGTTAACCTGGCAACAAGTTCCTTGTTTTGATGTCTTTTCATTTTTCTTATTTCGGCACGCTCTTTACCTGTTTTATAAAGATATTTTTCTTCGTCTGATTCAGGAATAACTTTCGGTACTGGTGTGGGCTGTTTGTTTTCGTCAAGTGCAACGAATGTTAAAAATGCGGTAGCTGCCAGTTTTCTTTCGGCGGTAACAATATTTTCGGCAACGACCTTGCAAAAAATTTCCATTGAGCTTGTGCCGGTATAGGTCACCATTGACTCTATACAAACCGAGTCGCTTTGTTTTATCGGTGCAATAAATTGCACTTCATCGGTTGAAGCTGTCACACATTCTTTTACTCTTGACAATCTGCCTGCAGACAATGTTGCACAGGCATCAAGTTTTTTCATGAGAACACCGCCGAAAAGCGTGTGATAGTTATTCAAGTCGTTAATCAGCACCTGGTCGGTCTGAACGACACGTGTATCTTTCATTTTCCGTACTTGCATCATTGATCACCTTTATTTGAAGATGTTGTTTATCACTTTTGTTTACAGGATTATTATAAATCTTGCATCACACAGCTGTACAATGCCATTTGGCTATGGTTGGATAACGACTTGTTATGGAACCGCTTTTGCCTCTCCATAAAAAAAAGACCTCTTCTTTAGAGGTCTCATCTATTCATCACAGTATGGTGCATGATACGTTTTTTCAATTAGCTTATCGTGGGTAAATTGGATAAATCTCCTGGCAACCTGACTAAGATGCGCATTCTTCTTCCAAATAAAGGCCAAATTCCATTCGACATGCGGGTCTTTTACTTCTACAGCAACAAGATGATCAGGCAATTTATTGGCAACACTCTCAGGCAAAAGCGTAATCCCCAGATTGGCGGCAATCATTTCTTCAATGAAATCAAGCTGCGAGGTTTCTGATACAATTTTTGGTTCAAGTCCCGCATTTCTTAGTGCAGTTACTACAATGTTCCGCAGGGAAAAATCCTGGGTGAACATGATAAAATGTTCCGCTTCCAATTCAGAAAGTGCGACTTGTTTCTGATGTGCAAGCTGATGAATGTCCGGAACAACCAAACAAAGCTTTTCTTCAATAATTGAATAATAATCCAGACTGGCATGCTCGTCCGGCAAAACAGCAACACCGAAGTCCAGTTGCCCTTTCATCACTTTTTCCTCAATTGCTTTGGAGCCGTCTTCCTCCAACTGAAAAATGACATCAGGATACAGTTTATGAAAAGCGGAAATCAATTCGGAAAAAAAGGTTACATCGGCAACGGTTGGAAGCGCGATGCGGATTTCGCCTTCCTTTTTAGAAACATATTCGTTAAGTTCAGATGTCAGCTGTTCAAATTGTTTTTGCATTTTCTTGGCATGCGCCAAAAGGATATTACCGGCTTTTGTCAGGATTAAATTTTTGCGCGCCCGAATGAAAAGTGCGGCGCCCAGTTCCTCTTCCAATGATTTGATGATTCGGCTCAATGCAGGCTGCGTGATATACAAATTTTCCGCCGCCCTGGTAAAGCTACCTACACGGGTTACTTCCAAAAAGTAAGCTAAATGCTTGATTTCCATCCAGCGAGCCTCCTCATTACAGACATTTCACTTTTCCTCTCTCTTCAATCGGCGTCATCAAGAAATGTCACGCACACTCCTTCCGGTACCCGGATTTCTGAAGCGAGTTGCGTCAATTTACCTGATGCTTTGTCACGGGAAAACAGAACAAGATTATCACTTTTTTGATTTGCAACGACGACAAATTGGTCAGTCGGGTCCAAGGAAAAATCACGTGGAAAATCACCACCGGACGCAATTTGCTGCCGATGATGCAGCTCGCCGTTTTCCATATTCACCTCAAAAACAGCAATACTATTATGCCCACGGTTGGCTGCGTACACATATCTTCCATCCGCAGACAATTTAATTGCGCTTGCATCATTTGTTTCCGTAAATGTATCCGGAATGGTGGAAACCGTTTGTTTTTCCTGGAAACTGCCTGTTTTTGCATCATAATCCAGTACAATTATTTCGGAACTTAGCTCTGTGATCACGTATGCCCATTTGCCATTTGGATGAAAGGCGATATGGCGGGGACCACTCCCAGGTTTTACGTGATAGGAAGCTACTTTTTCAAGTGTTTGGTTGACGGAATGATAGGTCACAATTTCGTCTGTGCCAAGGTCGCATACTACAGTGAATTTTCCATCTGGCGTGTGACCGGTGAAATGCACATGCGATTTTTCCTGGCGTTCATGCGGGCCGTTACCTTCGTGGTGCAGCACCACATAATCGCTGTCGAGGCTGCCCTGTCTATTAACTTGATACAATGTTACTGTTCCCTCATGATAATTTCCGGTAAGAACCTCCCGTCCCTTTATATCGACATGGCAAGGTGACGCGCCTTTTTGCAGGCGACGATTCAGGTAACGAAACTCCCCTGAGTCCGGCTGAATTTCAAACGAAGCAACACCGCCCATATCATTTTGTTTGCAAACCGCATACGCATGCTGTTTGTCTTCACTGATTGCAAGATACGTCGGGTTTTCCAGCTTTGCTACGAGCCGCACACCTTCAAGCTTTTGTTTTGCGCTATTTAATACAAAGCGGTAAACGCCCTCACTGTTTTCACGTGTATAGGTTCCGATATAACCAATATAGTTTTGGGTCATGTCCATCTCTCCCGATATTTCTAAATTTGTACACTTTCATTATACATGATTCATCCTGCTTGGGTCAGTTGTGCGCTTTTTCCTGTTATGTCATTTGTTTGCATCCGGTCCTTCCAGCAAGACTAGCCAATCGCCGGCTTCCAATGTAATCTTCTCTCTGAACGTTACAAAGTTCACCGTGTCATTTGCTTTTTTCATAAAAATTGGTATCCCTGTCCCAGGCAAATCCTCTTTCATCAGTTTGTTTTTCTCCGTTACTTCGACCGCACGCAGCGTATAACCCGTATTTATTTTTCGATTTAAATCCCTAAATGCCGCCTGTTCACCGAAAAGCAGATGGGTCCGCAAAGAAAAAGGCACTTTTTTATCTGTGGATTCCTTCCTTTGTTCGACCGGAACGGCAAATGTATTTTGATAACCAAATTCAGGTACATACGATTGGCAAACTAGTGCATTGTACGACGCATCACCGGTCATTACAACGAGTGTATTATATGGTGTCAGATCCACATCGAACTTGGTGTGTTCCGCAAGAATTTCTCCCTGATATGTTTGGATTCCGGCTTCCACGGCAGGCTGTAGCCGATCTTGTGATGTATCCATGATGAGAGAAGGAATGCCAAAATCCTTTAAACATTTTGCCAATGCCACCGAAAAACTGCTGGCACCGACAATCAGTATCCCAGGAGGCGCAGAACTTGCCAGATTCAGTTTCTTGGCAATTGGACCGATCGAAAAACCGTGCGCGCACACTGTAATAAATACAAGGGCAAAGGTTAATGCTGTCAGCAAACTTGCATCTTGATAACCATCATCCAGCAAAAGTGCAGCAAAGTACCCGGAAACGGTCAACGCTACGACTCCCCTTGGGGCAATCCAGCCGATCAACGTTTTCTCCGGGATGGTCAATTCTGTCCGAATCGTTGCCAGCCAAATCGACAACGGCCGTACAATGAAAAGCATCACAGCGACATAGCCGAGAATAGGGCCTGTGAATACTTGTCCAATCACATCGCGTGTTAACGATGCTGTCAGCAAGATGAAAATGGTGGATGTCAGCAATACGGAAATGTTTTCTACAAAATGGCCAATATTTTCGATTGAACTGACATATTTTTTACTGCGACCAATTGTCAGTCCCATGACGGTTACAGCAAGCATACCGGTTTCATGCATGATCACTTCACCAATTGTAAAACAGACAAGCACAAATGACAGTATGATAGGCGATTTCAGATATTCCGGAAAGACACCCCTGCTGACCATGACCGAAACAAGCATTCCGATGATATAACCAAGAATGGATGCAAATATGGCACCTAGGAAAAATTGCAATAAGGCCTGCAACGACATGCTCGTTGTCAGTACCTTGATGACCTGATAAGCAAACAATGCCAAAAGCGGTCCGGCGGGATCGACAATGATTCCTTCCCACTTCAGGACTGCAGCAGTTCGCGGCTTAAGCTTGGCCTGGCGTAGCAAAGGAATAATGACCGTAGGACCTGTAACGACAAATAAGCCCCCGATAATAAAAGCAACTTCCCAGCTGAGACCCGCAATGAAATGGGCAGCAAGCGACCCACCGATCCATGCCAAAAATGCACCGAGCGTGACAATGCGAAAAACAGACTTTGAAATCCCTTTTAATTCGCGTATGTCCAAGCTGGAGCTGCCTTCAAACAGTACAACCGCAACAGCCAGGGAAATCAGCGGGCTGTATAAATCCCCCAGCGCTTCTTTCGGGTTAATCAAGCCAAATATAGGACCAATAATTAGCCCTGCAATAGACATAATTACAATAGAGGGCCATTGGATCCGCCAGGCAATCCACTGTGAAAAGATCCCGAGTACTAATATGACAACAATACTGATAAGTGCATATTGTTCCATGCTGTGTACCTCTTCCCGTACATTTTTAATAATTCCTTATAGTTTACCAAAACATGACAAAATTATATACGATAATACTTATCGTTTTCACAATGTGCGCCATGCGGTATAATATTCCTTAATTTACAACAAAAGGGGATGAGGGAATGCGGCTTGAAAGACCGGGATTGCAATGGAAGGAATGGGACGAATCAAGAATGACACCAAGCAGCTTCAACTTGGATGGGCATGAAAGTTATGCATCCTATTTAAAAGCCTAGGCACGCAGAGAAGGCGGCCATGGCAAATGGGTGCCAAGCAGCAATTATTTTTTGGTTAACGAACAGGATCGCGTACTTGCCATGGTTGACATACGTCATGAGCTTGGCGGCAATCTATACCATGTCGGGGGGCATATCGGCTATAGTGTTCGCCCTTCGGAAAGAAGAAAAGGCTATGCAACACGAATTCTGGCTGAGGCGCTAAAGAAGTGCAAAGAATTGGGTATCACCCGTGTCCTTGTTACATGCAACAAAGATAATAATATCGGTTCTGCCAAAACAATCTTGAACAATGGCGGGGTCGAGGATGAAGCTTTTGTAGAAGAAGACGGCAATGTGGTGAGGCGGTTTTGGATTAAAGTGAAATGATAAGGCTTTGTTTATATCCGCTTCAAAGGTGGTAATCATATGTATTGGATATGAACATTGAATTAAACATAGAATAAAGTGAAACTTCATTCAGTGGGGAGGCTCTCTTTCTCCCCCAGTGAATGTTAGTTGAACCAATCGGGCGTTTGACTTTCTGTTGACCCCCACTTATCTTTTTCACTTCATTCGCAAATAATTGAAGCGGGGGGACAGCCAGTTAATACTACGATAAATACGAATCTTCATATTTGGAGGAGACATCATGGAAATCGAACATAAAATCATTGCCTCACTATGTTATTTCAGTATCTTTTTTGCACCATTTTTATTCCCATTAATCGTTTATTTTGTTACAACAGGAGAAGTGCGCCGACATGCGAAAAGGGCGTTGCTGTCGCATATTCTGCCATTTATCCTGGTGATTGTTGTCATCGCGCTTGGTATTGCGCTATTTGACAATGCTGCTGCTTTTTATACAGTTGTTGTGGGGATTGTCTTGTCAGTCATTGTTTATTTTGTATTTTTTGTCTGGAATATTGTGCAGGGAATTAAAGTGTTTCAATAGGAAAAAAGGATGCTTCATTGGTTTAGCTTTAACCGCAAGCATCCTTTTTCCTATTGCTGATACGCTTTTTGCTATGCCATCCATTTTGGTGGCATATTTTTATCCCAGTAAATTTCACCGATTTCGTGATGGGCCTGGAAATTGTCGTTGCTGAGATGGTAGTGAAAATTGAACCAGTATCCTTCCATCGGGCGGTTATCTCGGCGCACGTGAAAGCGCGCAATGTCTTTTTCGTTGCGTTCATCATAGACATGAAAAATCCGCTCACCAAACCCGCCCGCCGGCTGCTGGGTGATGGAATAAAACATCACATCATCATCTGCTGCTTCCAAAACAGATTTTAGCACCGATTCCATTGCAGGCAAAATGTCTCGGGAAAATTCATCCTCCACTTGACTTGCAATTTTAGGGCCAAGCTTGGACGTGGCTTGTTGTTTTGCAATATCCGTCAGGGAATCAATATATTTTTCTTTGTCATATTTTTGTTCTGTTTGTATGCTGCCGGCAGGTGAAGAAGAATCACCCTCTTTGGCGACAGCAACAGACGCTGCATGGCGCTCATCATCCGCTGCTTTGGACGCTAATGCATTCTTATTGCTGTTTGCCTCCGGGTCAATATGTAGCGGCGGAACGTACAGCCCAAGCGTCACAATGGCAACGAGCGAAACAGCCAACTTTCGAAGCCATAATTTCATGCTCATTACCTCATTTTCTATGATTCTATTATTTATTTTACCATCTTTCTGGTAAATGTCCATTTATTTTTTACATTTCAAATCATTCAAAACAATGCAATGTCTGCTCACAGAAGGGAAATGTTATGATACAGTTAAAGAAACAATTGGAGGGAAAGCTATGTATTCGAAATTTCCAAAAGAACAGCACGACGTTTTTATCGCAAAATTAAAGGACTATTTTTATAGCGAACGTTCAGAAGAAATTGGCGATTTGGCTGCTGAAAACATGGCAGCTTTTATCGCCAAAGAAATCGGTCCCCTGTTTTATAATCAAGGGGTAAAGGATGCGAAAGGTATGCTTGACCAAAAAATGATGAACTTGGAAGAAGATATCGCTTCCTTGGTAAGACCGCTACCTCGAAACGGGCGCTAAAGGAGATAAATGTCATGGAGCTTTTTGAAAAAGTCACAGATATTTTAAATGGATATCGTACAGCGCACCGCATTCCCGGTATTGCTGCAGGCATCATCCTGGATGGGGAAATCATTTATACCCGCACACTTGGCACAGCTAATGCAAATACATATGCACTGATTGATGCACATACCCTTTTTGCGTTAGAGGATATCACCACCCTATTTACGGCACAAGCAATGCTGCATTTGCAAAGTCGAACGGATTTCGATCTGAATCGGCCGATCAAGGACTATTTGCCGGAGTTTGCCAAACCGGGGCTACATGAACTTACAGCAGCACATATTCTGGCACACACAACCGGTTTTGCGTCGGATTTGCCTTTTGTTCCCATGATGGATAAGGAAAAATACGCTTTTTTAAAGGATATGCCAGAGTACCGGAAAAGCATGGAACAACTTCGGGAAAAGTTGGATTTTCCGGCTATCCGGACAAGACAGGAATGCGTGCTTGTCCAAAGTGGGCTGCCACTGGTACATCAGGCTGGTACAACTGCCGCATACGATGTCCAACCATTTATGCTGGCAGCTGTCATTCTGGAACAAATAAGCGGGATGACATGGGAGGAATATATTACGACACACATCTTGCAACCGCTCAGATTGGATGCAACGTGCATCAATCCCGTTCGCCAAAAAAATGCAACAGCATATTACATCCATACCATTGGCGATCCTATCGAGGCACCGCTGCCACATAACCCGATTGGCGCGCCAATCAGCGGTATTTTTTCAAACTTGCGGAATATGACTGTGTTTCTGGCAAACTGCCTGAAACAAGCTGAAGTGGATGTCAAGACCGTTCGCGATAATTCAGCTGACTTCTGGCAAGGATGGTACGTCAACAGAAGCGAAAATCTAACCCTGTCGGCTGTGGGAAATCAGCTTGGTGCAAGCAGCTACATGGAAATGGTACCTGCATTATCCTTGGGTATTGTTTTGTTTGCCAATATGGATATGCTTCATCTCGATCGCCTTGCACAGAAAATAAAACGCGCTGTCATGGATTGATTTCTGTCTTGCTGTGATGGTACAGCAAAATTGTTTCCCGCTGTCCCAACTGCAAGTGGACGAATTTCTATAAAGCCAGTACTTCAGCCAAACCATTTTTCACTGGAATGATTTTTTCAGGTTACAGAACAAGGCGAAAAATAGACGTTCCTATGGACAGAAGCTTAAAACATACAGACTATGAAAAAGGTGTCCGTGCCTTTTTAAACAAAGAAAACGACACATATCATCTTGCATTCCGCCGGTCAAGCAAAAATCTTTACGAGGGCATTTTCTACAAGGAAATCGGTACGGATTTTAATAACGGGATTTTCAAATTTGTCAATAAAGAAGGGAAAACATGCCAAGTTCATGTTTCTGCAGATCAAATCGATGGTATCATGAAGGAACCACCGAATATGGCCTAATAAAAGCTGCGTCCCTAAAAAGAGGACGCAGCTTTTTTTACAGCAGTGCTATTTACTTTCCACAACGCCGAGCACATCCAGTAGAAAGACAAATACCGGAATGCCGACAATTAATCCCCATACACCAAAGAATTGCTGGGAAAACAGCAACACAACAAATGTATAAAAAACAGGCAAATCTGTCTTGGAGGACATTAGCTTCGGATTCAGGATATATGCTTCAATCGCGTGAATAACCATAACGGCAATGAACAAATAGACGACCTTCCAAATCCCGCCAATTGTAAAGGCAATCAGCGTCAGCGGAATCAGTGAAATGATCACACCCGCAACCGGAATCAATCCCAGGAAGAAAATCATGATACCGAGACCGGCAATTTGCGGAAAGCCCAGTATGATCAGGACAATAATGGAAAGCATGGTATTGACGAGCGCAATGATAAATTGTGCTTCAATTACCTTACCGAATGTGCGGGAAAATTTTTTCCCAAAGAATTCGATTTCATGATAAAATGGCGCAATTTTGCTGCGCTCAAACTTTTTGGTGAATTGGATCAATCGCGGTTTTTCAATTAGGAAAAACAGACTCAGCAGTAGCGCAATCAGCACCTGGATGCTCGTTTTGCTAATGTCCGAGAAATATTGCAAAAGAAGAGAGAAACCATTTTCCAAATAGGTTGTGATTTTATTACTGGAAATAACAGATTCTACAAAATTAATGATTGGATTGTCATGCGATTTAATGGAAAAGTTGGTAATTTGCTTGATAAGCTGACTAATTTCCGATGTGATCAGCGGTAAATATTTCACAAGCCCGATTGTCAGCAGACTGACGATTAACAGGTACACGAACAAAACGAGAATCGTCCGATTGATTCGTACCCGTTTCAGAATAAATTCTACCAAGCCATTGAGCAAATATGAAAATATAAAAGTTAATAAAATGAGGTTCATCATGCTTCTGACACTGAAAAGAATCAGTACAATCAAAACAAAGATAAATGCTCTTTTCACACTTTTTTTATGAAAAAATTCCATTAATGTATCCATTCTCCGATTCCTCTCACCCAAAATATGGCTTGTCAATAAACCTTCATTTCTAGTATTTACGAATTTCACAGAAAATACAAGCTATGCATGCAAACTTTTTTCATTGATTCAAAGTTATGCACACCATGCCTATTCTATGAAAAAATGGTGCAAGTATATCGCGCAATGGGTACATCATACCATATATTCAGGGAAAAGTACGTTCATTTGCAAAGCAATATACTCCCATATCTGCAACAGAATATGGGAGTATGTTGTGCTATTCATTTTGCTTCACTTTTTTGAAGCAAATAAAGGCAAACAATGCTGCAGCCAGCATCCAGAGTGCCACAACACCAATGGAAAGCCAGGAATGGGTCTCATCCATCTCTATCAATTGCGGAAGAGGAAAAGCACCGGCAATTTTCATCGTTAAGCTGTCTTCCGCAAAACCCAAAAATGTAACCATTGGCGTAAAACCAAATAAAAACATGATTGGCATCAAATATGCAGTCGTGATCCCGACTGTTTTGACGAACAGGCCAATGCCGATTCCTAAAAACAGGAAAAAGAAAAACAGCAATACGAGTCCCATAATAGCTTGTGCGTTCAGCAATGGCGCAATGCCCATAATCAATAATGAAACAACGAGACTGACAACCGTCAGCAATGTCGCAGCCAAACTTTTTCCAATAATAATATCTAAAAATGAGGCCGGTGAGAGCATCAATCCGCGCAATGTTTTCTTTTCATTTTCTTCTGCCATCAGCATCATCATCGTTCCAGATGTGACAGCAGAATACGTAACGCCAACAATCAAGTAAATCATCATTAACGGCATTTCTTCCCCTTCGCCAAGCCTGCTATAGAAAACAGCCAGTATAACGGGTAACAATGGTGTAAAAAACATCATTGTATTTTTCATGAAATCCTTCATATCTTTTTCGAATATTGCCTGTATGCGCTGTACATTCATTTAAACCAGCTCCTTTCCAGTAACCTTTAGGAATATTTGTCCCAACGTCGGGTTATCCGTGTGCATGGATTTGATACAGCCATGCTTCATTAATTTGGCGATTTCTTCTGCACCGCCTTCATTATTTTCAATCACCAATTTATTTCCGCTGAACGTTTCCACATGAAAGGCATGCGTGGAATACCGGTAACGCAAATTTTCCGGTGTATCCAATTCCTGCAGGCTACCATGGTGTAAAAATGCGACACGATCGCATAATACAGTCGCTTCTTCCATATCATGCGTATTCAAAAAGATCGTTGTGCCTGCTTCATTTAAAGTTTGCAGCACCCGATGAATTTGTGCCGTATTTCCCGGGTCCAGCGCTGAAGTCGGTTCATCCAAAAAAACAAGCTTTGGCCGGTGAATGAGCGCCTTAGCCAATAAAATGCGCTGCTTCATTCCTTTGGAAAGTTTGGCTACGATTTTTTTCTTTTCTTCCTGCATGTTAACCTGTATGAGCATTTCGTCAATCCGGCTGACAGGCTCGTTGTACAACCTGCAAAACAGCTTCAGATTGTCATAGACGGTCAGCCGTTCATACAGTGCACTATTATCGGATAAAATCCCGATTTGTGCTTTAAATGCAGCGGTCTGAAACTTGCTTGGCGGCATGCCTTGTACCTGTATTTCGCCAGCCGTTTTGACGAGCTCACCCGTCAATAGCTTAATCATGGTTGTTTTTCCAGCCCCGCTTGGTCCGAGCAAGCCAAAAATTTCCCCCTGTTTAACTGCAAAACTGACATCCTTTATCGCGCTTTTATGACCAAATGTTTTGCGCAATCCATTCACTTCGATGCTATTTTCCATATTCGAATCCTCCCTTGCTATTGTGACTCCATCATATGGTATAGATACGACGAATGCAGTCATATCAAGGTGAGTTGTGTGTTATTTCAGCTGAACTGTACGTATTCAAGGGTAAAAATTGCTTGTATTTGGTGCGACACCGACTGAATTGTACCTATTTCAGGTTGAATATTTCCTGTATGGTCTGGATTTTAGTCCGTGACAGCGGAATGGTCGCTTGTACTTTATTATTGATTTTTAGTGAATATGTATTTTTGGACCATGTAATGATTTCGCGTACTTTTTGCAAATTGACAATGTAGGATCGGTGACAACGGTAAAATCCATATAATTCCAGTTTCTTTTCGATTTCCGTCAAAGTGGCGTCCAATGGAAAGGCATCGCCATTGATGACGATGAATGCTTTGCCTTCCTGGCTTTCAATGTAATCAATTTCGGTTGGATCAAATAAAATGACCTTATCGTCTATTTTTGCCGGTATTTTAAAGAGCTTTTCTACCGTCAGGCTGGTCTGCTTGCTTGTTTTTGCAATTTCCTGTTCTTCCTCTGCATCCGTTTCCAAGTGAATCAAGCCACTATCCTGCAAATGATAGGCATCATCACCAAGCAACAGCGCGTGCTCCATGCTGGAGACGAGTACAAGTATGTTTCTTTTTTCTTCCATCATTTGCTTGAGCATATTGATAAACGTATTGATCGTCAGTACATCCACTCCCTGAATTGGTTCTTGGAATACATTTAACGCAGCATTGCTCATGTAATGCTTGGCATAAAGCACCCGACGGATTTGTGATGGACTGCATTTTCGCAAAGGCATTTTGGCGCAATTTTGCAGCTGAAACATGACAAGCAATTCCGGAAGTGTTGTCCGGCAGCCAAACCACTTGTTATAAAATTTGATATTATCCTGCACGGTCAGCCGTTCATACAGTCCTTCCTTATAATCGAATAAATCCACTTCCGGATTACGCAGCAATTCCCGCATCAGTTTCTCCTGCAAATCCACATCGCTGTATATCGCCGTTGCCTTGGAAGAACCTACATCCAAGGAAAATGTTGGAAGTGAACCTTCTGCTGCTTCGATATGTAATTTTGTCATTGCCATTCTCCTAATGATGTTGATATATTTTCAATCAATTTGTTTTCTAAATGTTATCATACACAAAAATGACATCTATTGGTATCTCATCGTGGTTAAATAGATTCATATTACACAACTTTTGCATGGTAAAATCCATAGGTCGCCGCTTGGAAAATACACTATGCTTTCTGCAGGCGGTTGAGTCCGTGCCTGCTAAAGCGATCCCCAGGCGGCAGTCACAGCATTAACCTTTCATTTAAATCCAAAAACATCACAATTATATGTCCATTTGCCCATTATGATGATAAATTGAATTAAATACCATATATCATATAGTGCTTCGTGTTTATAAAAATATAAAATTTCTACAACATATGTTAAATAATTCAGAGGCATAATGAGAATTGAACTATCGAGAATATTTAAGGAAGGTTTTTTGTACCTACAACGAATTACTTGGAAATATCAAATTAGCCCCCGCAATCGCGAAAGCTGTTTTTACCTTATTATTATAATCGGAGTTTCACTGTTTTATTAGCCTCATACCCTCTAAGAGGATACTTATTATCGGAGTTTTGCTGTTTTATTAGCTTCATAACCCCTATGAAGATACTTATTATCGGAGTTTCGCTGTTTTATTAGCCTCATACCCTCTATGAAGATATTTATTATCGGAGTTTTGCTGTTTTATTAGCTTCATAACCCCTATGAAGATACTTATTATCGGAGTTTTGCTGTTTTACTCCTGAAGATATTCACCAACGTAGCTAATACCTTCACCAGATGGATCTGGCAAAAATATACCCAACAATATAGCGAATAAAGAACCAGAAATTGTAGCAAAAATAATCTTTCTTATTAATATCAGACTTATTTCCCTTTTAAAACGCAATTAAAATTCTCCTTTACGTTCTCTTCTGCTCGTTCGTGCAATAAGCCTTTCCGAATGAATCGCACTTTCACCGATATATTGACCACATCATTTTTGTTGGAACCAGTACCATATCACACCGGCTTAAGTCCCAATGGTAATAGCAGTTATATTTTTGTTTTTAGGTACTCAATTTTATGACTTAAGTTTCGCACCCCTAAATTCAAGGGACATCAGGCAAAAAAAAAGCACTGGTTTCCCCTTGTTTTTACGGTGTCATTCAATCATTCCATTTTGTGCATTTAAGCGGCATTATCTCCCCCAAATAACTGATTTCCCAAAAACGATGCCTCAAATAAATCCTGCAGATATTTGTATTCTGGGGACTTCTTAAAGGATTGAATATTAACAGTACCGGATTCGGATATTGCCGTGATAACAACGTCCAATAGCTCATCAAACATTTCCCATAACTGTTCGGCAATATTTTTCTGTGTCATTTCATCTTTGATGTCCGCAAACAGGCCGCCCAATGTCTCGTAGTCGTTGATTCTACGGAAATACGATAAGAAGAGGCTGGGACATAACTAGTCAAAATAACTGAAAAATGGTTCCGATCATCAAAAACAGATGATTGGAACCATTT
>NZ_JAROCA010000037.1 GCF_030732005.1 Tigheibacillus jepli
TGGGTGGGACGAGTAATCGCAGTCCCAGGGCTTTTTGATGGGGCGAGTAACCGCAGCCCCAGGACGTCGCGCTTTTATCCTGTAAGGGCGCTTGCGCCTTTGTTAATATTTTGCTTCTTCAAGCAATGTAATGAATGTATCTGCAATAATGGCTCCTGCCGTTTTTGGGGCTACTTTTCCAGGCAGACCTAGTGCGTGAATCGCATGTATACCTGATTCTCTTGCAGCTGAAAAATCGACACCGCCCGGTTCTGATGCAAGGTCGATGATGATGCTATGTTTTGGAACATGTTGTAAGCAGTCTTTATCCAATACGCTTGCAGGGGCAGTGTTGATGATAATATCACAATCTTTAAGTTCATTTTGCAAATGGTGCATATATACTGGCTGCATGGTCATTTCGCGCACCCTCGCAGCAGCTGAAGATTTGCGAACTGCAACTTTGACATTCGCACCAACTGCAGCAAATAGGCGTGCCGTCGTGATGCCAACCCTCCCAAATCCAATCACCATCACAAAAGCTCCATGAATGGTAAAGTTTGTTTCCTGCATTGCTAGTGCAAGTGTACCTTCTGCAGTAGGGATGGAATTATATATGGCAACGTCTTCTCTAGCAATTAAGGGAATAACTTCTTTGTTTCCGGCGGCACGATTCAGAAAGTCACTGGTCACTCCGGTGTATATTTTGCAGGTATCGGGTAGCTGTGCAAGCATTTCTTCAGTTAGGCGGAGCTTTTGATTGCTATAAGATGCCATCCCGATATTCCCATTTTCATCCGTACCCGAAACCGGCAACAACACAATATCTATCGTATGAAAATCAACTTGATGCAAATCTTGCTTCCGAATGTTTCCATGCGGTACATCCAATTGGTCAAACCCGGCTAAAACAACATCCGCATCCGATCGCGAAAGTTTTTTAATCACTTCCGTATATCGTTCGTCCCCGCCAATCATCAGTATTTTTCTATTCTTCAGATCCATCAAAGACACCTCCGACTTGGTTGATGAAGCATACCTTTCGTTCCATTATATAAAAATATGCTACGATAAAAGTAAACATAACACTTCCCTGCAAACGATAGCGGCATTTATTTTCCAAGCTGTTAATAATTTCGAAATCAGGGAATGGTATAAGTATGTTTCTAAAAAGCATGCCAGGCATGCAAAAATTACGTATAAAGGGAGTTGGATACGATGGCTAAACTTACGCTGAAATTGAAAAAGAAAGAAGAAGTTGCTGACGACACAATGGCATTCTACTGGCAAGTACCTGATGATTTTACTTTTAAAGCAGGTCAATTTGGCGATTTTACGTTGCTTGACCCCCCGGAAACGGATGAAGAAGGCAACACAAGGGCATTTTCATTTGTATATTCCCCAGCCGAAAACCAACTGGTGACAACAACGCGTATTCGTAACACGGCGTTCAAACGCGTATTGCGAGATTTAAAAGAAGGTACAGAAGTTTCCTTTGATGGTCCACATGGCGGTTTCACACTGCATAAAACAGAAACGACACCGGCTGTGTTTGTAATTGGCGGTATTGGCATCACGCCTGTACGCAGTATGATTGTGCAAGCACTAAAAGAAAACACGTCACATCAAATGACGTTGCTTTATTCCAATAAAACACCAAAGGATGCGCCTTTCTTGGATGAATTTGAACAGTTGGCGAAGGAGCATGATAATTTCACATTTGTTCCGGTAATGACAAGGGCCAGCAAGGATGAATGGAAGGGCGAACATGGGCACATCGACGAAGATATGCTGAAGCGGTACGTAAAAGATGTTTCTGCTCCAATTTATTACTTGTCCGGACCCGCAGACATGGTACAGGCCATGCATGAAATGCTTGTCAAAGCCGGGGCAAACGAAGATAATATCCGTATGGAAGAATTTTCTGGTTATTGATGGGTAAAACGAAAGCGGAAATTTTTGCGCCCTACATGAAAAAAAGGTATACTAAAATCCAAGTTTTCGTTTAGAAGGATGTGGGGTTACATGGCGAATAATATTCGCGTAGGTATTGTTGGATATGGTAATTTGGGGCGCGGTGTAGAAATAGCTATATCGAAAAATCCCGATTTGACATTGGCGGGGATTTTTACACGCAGGGATCCAAAAAGCCTGACTCCTGCAAGCAAGACACCTGTTTACGCATATGATGAAATGAGTAATTTCAAAGATGATATGGACGTCATGATTTTATGTGGCGGATCTGCAACGGATTTGCCTGTCATGAGTCCGGAAATTGCCGGATCGTTCAATATTGTTGATAGCTTTGATAATCACTCGAAAATTCCGGATCATTTTGCAGCAGTCAATAAAGCTGCCGAGGAAAGCGGCAAAGTTGCTGTAATTTCTGTCGGATGGGATCCAGGGCTTTTCTCCCTGAACCGCCTATTGGGTGAAATCGTATTGCCACAAGGAGATACATTCACTTTCTGGGGTGAAGGGTTAAGTCAGGGTCACTCCGATGCTGTAAGACGCATAGAAGGCGTGAAAAAGGCTGTACAATACACGGTTCCGATTGAAGAGGTCCTGCAGGAAGCAAGAGAAGGCAAGGGTGCTGATTTGACATCCGCCCAGCGTCATAAACGTGTATGCTATGTTGTAGCAGATGAAAAAGACCAAGCGCGTATTGAACAGGAAATTAAGACGATGCCCGATTATTTTGCACCGTATGACACAACGGTAAACTTTATTTCCGAGGAAGAATTTAATAAGAATCACACGAAAATGAAACACGGTGGTGTGGTTATCCGTTCCGGAAAGACGAGCGAGGAACACAAGGAAACGGTTGAATTTTCTTTGAACCTGGATAGCAATCCGGAATTCACTGCAAGCGTGCTGGTTGCTTATGCAAGAGCCGCATTTCGCCTAAATCAGGAAGGCGGAAAAGGCGCAAAGACAGCATTTGATATACCATTTGCTTATTTGACTCCAAAGTCCCATGCGCAAATCCTCAAAGATTTGCTGTAATAATAAAGCAGCTTCCCTTAGGGTGGCTGCTTTTTAAAATTTAGAACTTCGGACATGATAAAGGCAATTAGCCTGCGTCAACGAAGCACAATAGTTTGAAAAATAACAAGACTTCAACTGTTTGCTTGTTAATGATATAATGTATATAACGTCCGGACTTGAGGGATGGATGTGTCATTTCCGAAAGAAAATCGTGTCTATACATATGCTGATTATTTATCGAATGGCATATAATGCCTGTATATAGAAAATGGACAAGGGAGGCAGAAGCAAATGAAAAAAATGAATCTGGGAAAAAGCAATTTGAACGTTTCCAACATTTCACTTGGCTGCATGCGGATGGGAGACATGTCGAAAAAAGATGCTGAAAAGGTTGTCCGCAACGCAATGGAAAATGGAGTGGACTTTTTCGATCATGCAGATATTTATGCAGGCGGGAAATCCGAAGAAATATTTGCAGATGCAATTGGGATGAATCCGGCCATTCGCGAGAAGATGTTTTTGCAAACAAAAGCAGGCATACGGGATGGATATTTTGATTTTTCCAAAGAACATATTATAGAAGCAGTCGAAGGCAGTTTAAAAAGATTAAAAACCGACTATGTCGATGTGTTGCTGCTTCATCGTCCAGATGCCTTGATGGAGCCGGAAGAGGTCGCTGCAGCTTTTGACACGCTTGAAACGAGTGGAAAGGTACGCTATTTTGGCGTAAGCAATCAAAATCCGATGCAGATTGAGTTGCTGAAAAAGTACGTCAAACAGGATTTGATTGTCAACCAGCTGCAGCTTAGTGTGATGCATACCGGAATGATTGATGCCGGACTATTTGTGAATATGAAACATGAAAGCGGTGTAAATAGAGACGGCAGCATTTTGGACTATAGCCGGCTTAACGACATGACCATTCAGGCATGGTCACCGTTCCAATACGGTTATTTTGAGGGCGTTTTTGTCGATAACGAGAAATTTCCGAAACTGAATGCGAAACTTGAAGAGGTTGCTGAGAAATATGATGTCACTTCATCGGCAATCGCAGTGACGTGGATATTGCGGCACCCTGCCAAGATTCAAACGATTGTGGGAACCATGAATCCGGAGCGGCTTACAGCAATTGCAAAAGCATCCGACATTGAACTGACCCGGGAAGAATGGTATGCGATATACCGTGCAGCAGGAAATGAGCTGCCGTAATAAAAGAAATAAAGATGATATCTATTCCAACCGCCATGGAAAAAGTAAATTGCCACAGGATTTTCCATGGCGGGGATAGACCCCTCTTGAAAAAAATCAAAGGAGTAAAATGAAAATGAAACTAAAATCGCAACTCTATAAAATCTTGCGTATATCAAATGACATAAACGCAATCCGAAAAGGAAAAGTGGGCAGAAGAATTCGCCGGAGGATTGCTGGAAAAGTTACTGGGAGGCTGTTCAAGAAAATATTTGGATAGACAGGGGTTATGAATTTTGCACAAAGGAGCCACTTGAATTAAATACCTTTTTAAAAAACTGTTAAAATGGAGCGCCGAACGGTTAAAAAATATGAAACTAGAAATTGGAAATGGGCGAAATGAATTGGCGATTTTATATAATCCTTATTACGCGCGCTGAGGGTCCAACGATTGGTTTTTTCCTCGTAGGTTCCTTTTTCCCCCTTGATGAGCGACGGAACGAAGCAAATTTTTGTTCATTCGGCAGTTCATCGGTGTTATGAGCGACGGAACGAGGCAAATTTTCGTTCATTCGGTAGTTCATCGGTGTATGAGCGACGGAACGAAGCAAAAAATCAACCATTCCGTAGTTCATCTTTGAGAAGAGAGACGGAACGGGTGTCACCGCGGAATATGAAATATAAATAAAAATAAAAGGCTAATCTATTTTATCAAAGCAGTTCCCAACCTTTTGTTAGCATCCATATCATATCTTTCATCAAACTTAATATAAACAGCACCGACAAAAAACAGCGACCTATTCACGTCTTTTTTCCACGAATAACAATATGAAAGTTGCCAATGGACCTATAAACAACGAAAGCACAAACCAATTGAATCCGGTTCGATTTTTCCCTTGGGCAAGACCCGCGTTGATTAACGCTAACGTCCCCCAGCCAACGAAGAACTCCCCATTCATGCCAAGCACCCCAATATATAAATATTAATCCAATTATAACAAAAACGCACCAAGCGCCCAAGCCATCTGGAATTGTTTGGAGCCCAGCGATACCGCTGTTCCTTGATTACCGGTAGCTGCAGCCATCCTTGAGAAGTTCCGGGTACCCGGTATTAAATCAAACAGCAACCTGCTGCACTTTCCCGATAATACCAATTCGCATTTGACAGGAAACTTCGTCTTGGAGAAAAGCAGTTTTTGTGGCAAAATGAAGGTAGAGGATAAGAAATGCCGGGGTGGTTAGCATGCAGCAACGGTTGATACAGGAACAAGCACTGCAATGGAAAATGAATCAGTCGCTATTGCAAGCGATTCAACTATTGCAATTTTCCAGTGCTGAACTGATGGATTATATAAAAGAAGTAGCAAATGAAAACCCGCTGGTTGAAGATGTGGAGACAAATTACGATTTTTCCGCTTATAATAGAGGAAATGATACCCATCCGGATTTAGGGGATATTAATCCGGCAGAAGTCTCGATGTATGAAAAGCTGAAAGGACAGTTGTTCACGTTGGATGTGCCGGAAAATATGCTTCCGATCGTTAATTATGGCATCGATTCGCTGGACGAGACGGGGTATTTGTCCTGCGAGCTAAAGACATGGGCAGAGGATTGCGATGTATCTTTGGAAATAGCGGAAAGGGCATTGTCCATCATACAATCATTAGAGCCAGTCGGTATTGGGGCAAGGTCATTTCAAGAATGTATTATTTTGCAATTGCGGGCGATGGATGAACATACAAATACGGAGATTGCTGCAAATGTATTGGAAAATCACCTGGAATGGATTGCAAATAATGAAGTGGAAATGATCGCAGAAGAATATGGACTCCCGGAAAAAGACGCGTCGGGTTTAATAGACAATATTCGTGCTTGCCATCCAAAACCTGGGAACTTGCTCGCGAGTCAAAAAGCAAATTACATCATACCGGAAGCTGCTATTGTCAAAGAAGAAGGTCAATGGAAAATTTCCTTTTATAAATGGAGCAAACCTACCATCACGATCAATCACAGTTATGAAAAGATGACCGATCTGGAAAAAATAGAAAAAGATTATTTGAAGGAAAAGCGGCAGCAAATTGATTGGCTGAACCAAGCTATTTCCTATCGGGTAAATAGCCTGGAGAGAATTATCCGCCAAGTCATTCAAAAGCAGTTCATGTATTTTGATAAAGGAGTTGAATGGCTGCAGCCTTTAACGTTAAAAGAAGTTGCTGATGAGCTTGACATCAGTATTTCCACCGTCAGCAGATCCATTCAGAACAAATACATACAAACAAGTAGTGGCGTATTGCCGATAAAATTTTTCTTCCCGCGCGGAATTGAACAAAAAAACGGCAAGACGACAGCTGCTTTTGCTATTAAGCAAATCATTGCGACAATCATTCAAACAGAGGACAAACAAAAACCGCTCTCGGATGAAGGAATCAGACAGAAACTTTCAGATGACTATGATATTGATATTGCGCGCCGCACAGTGATGAAATATCGCAAGCAATTGCGCATTCCTTCTTCCATGAAGCGTAAATAATCGGAGGACAGATTATGCTGCGAATCATTTATTATACGAAACAAAATTGCTCATTATGCGACAATGCCAGGGCATTGCTGGGCATGCTGCAAAATGAATATGCATTTGATATAGAAGAAAGGGACATTTATACGAACGATGATTGGCTGGAAAAATATCAGCTATTGATTCCTTGCGTACAAATAGGAGATATGTATTTGGATTGCGAGCATATGGATTTGCCTCATTTGGAACAGGCAATTCAGGCCTATTCACAAACGACATGATGGCTGTTTTTCCCATGATGACGTCCCCATTAAGTAGAGATTTTAACGAGATTTGTCATGAGATGCTGCGAATACTTTGATAGCCCTGTCCGGCTCCAGCACCAGAATCTTGCAATTTTCCCGAGTCGCATGCAAATTCTTTGTATAATTTTTGTACTGTGATAGAATAATACATGGAAAAGGAGCTTGCTTCTCAAATTTTTTTACATGATGTGGGGCAAAAATGTACCACATGGGACTGATTACGACCACGAAGAAAAGGAGCGTCTTTTCATGGCGGCACTGGTTGATTTGCTGAAAAAAATATATCCGGATATTTTATGTGATATTCAGCAGCGCTATCGCATTCTACATAGTGTTGAGCTGTTTCAGCCAATTGGAAGGAGGGGACTTGCCGAACAGACCCACCTGACAGAACGCAATATTCGGAGTGAAATTGACCTTCTGCAAGCCCAAGGGTTGATTGCCATCACGCCAAAAGGTATGCATTTGACGACAGAGGGAACCTTATTATTGGAACAGTTATCCGGATGGATGAACGAATTAAACGGTTTGAATGTTTTAGAAATGCAACTTAAGGAAAAATTACAATTAAAGGACGTTGTAATTGTTTCGGGCAATAGTGATGAAGATGCCTGGGTGAAAAAAGAAATGGGTAAGGCTGCCTTCCATTTCCTTCAAAAGATTGTCAAACCGGATGATATTTTGGCAGTTACGGGCGGAACAACCATGTTTGCCGTCGCAGAAGCAATGAAGCCATTTCCATTCGATGGCAATATCCTTTTTGTTCCAGCCAGGGGCGGTATTGGCGAACAAGTGGAAAACCAAGCCAATACGATTGTTGCTACCATGGCGAAACGAACAAATGGTGCATATCGGATGTTGTTTGTGCCAGACTTATTAAGTGAAGCATCTTACAAATCCATTATACAAGAACCTGCCATTGACGAGATTCTTGGCCAGATAAAATCGGCAAGTATCGTACTCCATGGCGTAGGTGACGCGATAAGGATGGCACATCGTCGCAATGCAGCTTCGGATGTGATTGACCAATTGCATGAAAAAGAGGCGGTTGGTGAAGCCTTTGGGTATTATTTTGATTCGAAGGGCAATATCGTCCATAAAATTCGTACCGTCGGCCTGCAGCTGAAGGATCTCAATGAGAAGAAATACGTTGTTACCGTTGCAGGCGGCAAGTCAAAGGCACGAGCGATCGCATCCTATTACAAACTCGGCAAAAGCGATGTACTGATTACGGACGAGGCTGCCGCAAAAGTGATTTTAAGGGATAATCCCCTTTAAAATAAATAAACATATCAACAATTATTAGGAGGAATATAAAATGACTGTAAAAGTAGGTATTAATGGTTTTGGACGTATTGGAAGAAACGTATTCCGTCAAGCATTGCACAATGATGACGTTGAAATTGTCGCAATCAACGACTTGACAGATGCCAATATGCTGGCACACTTGCTGAAATACGATTCCGTTCATGGCATCTTGAATGAAGATGTTTCTGCCGAAGATAACAAGTTGATTGTTGGCGGGAAAAAAATTGAAGTGTTGGCTGAACGCGAACCTGCAAACCTGCCTTGGGGCAAACTTGGCGTAGATATCGTTATTGAATCAACCGGCCGTTTCGTAGACCGTGATTCTTCTCAAAAGCATATTGATGCAGGTGCGAAAAAGGTTATCATCTCCGCTCCTGGTAAAAATGAAGATTTGACTGTCGTACTTGGTGTAAACGAAGACCAATACGATCCGGCAAAACACCATGTCCTGTCTAACGCTTCTTGTACAACGAACTGCTTGGCACCTTTTGCAAAAGTACTGCATGATAAATTCGGTATCAAACGCGGATTGATGACAACTGTTCACTCTTACACAAACGACCAACAGATTTTGGACTTGCCGCATAAAGACTATCGCCGTGCACGTGCAGCAGCACAAAACATCATTCCGACAACAACAGGTGCAGCCAAGGCCGTTGGTAAAGTACTTCCTGAATTGAACGGCAAATTGAATGGTATGGCAATGCGTGTGCCAACTCCGGACGGCTCCATCGTCGACTTGGTTGCGGAATTGGATAAAAACGTTACAGTAGAAGAATTGAACAATGCGTTTAAAGAAGCTGCTGAAGGTGAATTGAAAGGTATTCTTGAATATAGCGAGGAACCACTTGTTTCCTCGGATATCGTTGATAACACACATTCATCTATCTTAGACGGTCTTTCTACCATGGTATTGGAAGACAACATGGTCAAAGTTGTATCTTGGTACGACAATGAAATGGGATATTCTTCCCGCTGTGTTGACCTTGCTGCTTACATCGGTAAAAAAGGTCTATAATTCATCAAAAACCTTGATTGCAATAAAGGGGGGAGGAAATACCTCCTCCTTTTTTAAGTAAATTTGGCAAACCAAGCAAATCAAAGGTGGTTTGCTGGCAGCCGTGTCCTATAATAGGAGTGGCTGAACGAAAAGGAGGTTATTGCATTGCATAAAAAAACACTTCAGGACCTTGACTTGCAAGGAAAAAAAGTATTTGTACGTGTTGATTTCAACGTTCCGATGCAAGATGGCAAAGTAACGGATGATACACGTATTAAAGCGGCACTTCCAACCATCAAGTATTTGTCGGAACACGGTGCAAAGGTAATTCTCGCCAGTCACTTAGGACGTCCAAAAGGGCAAGTGGTGGAAGAGTTGCGTCTTGATCCGGTTGCACAACGCCTAAGCGAATTAATTGGCAAGCAAGTGCTGAAAACAGATGCCGTTTATGGACCGGAAGTAGACGAGGCGATTTCCAAATTACAAGATGGCGATTTGCTGCTTATTGAAAATGTCCGGTTTGAAGCAGGCGAAACTACTAACGACCCTAAACTTGTTGACGCATTTGCTGCGATGGCTGACTTGTATGTAAATGATGCATTCGGTGCGGCTCACCGGGCACACGCATCCACAACCGGTGTTGCTGAAAAATTGCCATCTGCTGCCGGATTTTTGCTTGAAAAAGAAATCAGTGTTCTTGGCAAGGCATTGGAAAACCCGGAAAGACCATTTACCGCTATTATCGGCGGTGCGAAAGTCAAAGATAAAATCGGTGTAATTGACAATTTGCTTGAAAAGGTGGACAACCTGATTGTTGGCGGCGGATTGGCTTACACATTTGTAAAAGCGCAAGGCCATGAAATCGGCAAATCACTTGTGGAAGAAGATAAAATTGATATGGCAACGCGTTTTATGGACAAGGCAGAGTCAAGAGGCGTGCGTTTTGTGTTGCCTGTAGACGTTGTCGTAGCCGACGATTTTTCGGAAGATGCCAATAAAAAAGTCGTAGATATTGATCAAATTCCAGCTGACTGGGAAGCATTGGATATCGGTCCGAAAACAAGTGAATTATACAGCAAAATCGTATCAGAATCCAAATTGGTTATTTGGAATGGACCAATGGGTGTATTTGAAATGGATGCATTTGCCCAAGGTACAAAAGCTGTAGCCCAAGCCTTGGCTAAGACAGATGGCTTTACGATTATTGGCGGTGGTGACTCAGCTGCCGCAGTGGAAAAATTCCATTTGGCTGATAAGATGGATCATGTGTCCACTGGCGGAGGAGCTTCGCTGGAATTTATGGAAGGCAAAGAATTGCCCGGTGTCATGGCATTAGATGATAAAGAAGAAAAATAAAAGGCTATTTTGCTGTACGAAGCACGTGCAAAAAATAGCAAATCCAAATGATAGGAAGTGTTTTTCATGCGGAAAAGAATCATTGCAGGAAACTGGAAAATGAACAAGCTTCCCAATGAAGCAAAGCAATTTGTTGCGAATGTATCGAAAAAATTGCCCCAATCGGAAAAAGTAGAGGCAATTGTTTGTGCGCCATTTCCTTATTTGCCTGCATTAGTAGATGAAGCAAAAGGGTCCAATTTGAAAATCAGTGCACAAAACATGCATTTTGAAGAGAATGGTGCATTTACAGGAGAAGTAAGCCCGGCAATGCTTCAAGATATTGGCGTAACGCATGTGATTATCGGTCACTCCGAACGCAGGCAATATTTTGCGGAAACAGACGAATCCGTCAATAAAAAGGTGCATGCAGCTTTTGCACATGAATTGACACCGATCGTCTGCGTGGGTGAGACGTTACAACAGCGTGAAGCAAATGAAACAAATACGCACGTAGAAAAACAAGTGAGTGCTGCAATCGAAGGACTGACGGAGGAACAGGTTGCCGCAACGATTATTGCATATGAGCCGATCTGGGCGATTGGTACCGGAAAAACAGCGACAAGCGAACAAGCGAATGAAGTTTGTGCACATATTCGCAAAGTCGTTGCTGAAAAAGTATCGCAACATGCTGCAGACAACATGGTAATCCAATACGGTGGAAGTGTAAAACCAGCCAATGTGGATGAATTATTGGCACAATCTGATATTGACGGTGCATTGGTTGGCGGTGCCAGCCTTGAAGCAGACTCCTTCTTGCAATTAGTGGAGGCTGGTATAAAATGACCGAAGAAAACAATAGATTAGCAGCCATCATAATTTTGGATGGTTTTGGCATTCGCGATGAAGTAAAAGGAAATGCCGTGAAACAGGCAAAAAAACCAAATTTTGACCGTTTTTGGAAGGAATACCCACATACACAAATACAAGCAAGCGGGGAAGCTGTGGGATTGCCTGAAGGGCAGATGGGAAACTCCGAGGTTGGCCACCTGAATATCGGTGCCGGCAGAATCGTCTATCAAAACTTGACCCGTGTGAATTTGTCAATTGAAAAAGGTGAATTCTTCGAGAAAGAAGTTTTCTTGCAAGCGATGAAGCGTGCAAAGGATAACGGCAAGGCCTTGCATATTTTCGGCTTGCTGAGTGATGGCGGTGTCCACAGTGATATTCACCATTTGTACGCATTATTGAAGCTTGCCCAGCAGCAAAAGCTTGATAAGGTGTATGTCCATGCATTTTTGGATGGCCGGGATGTCGGTCAGCAAACAGCCAAAACATACATTAAGGAAACCCTGGAAAAAATGCAGGAATATGGCGTTGGCGCATTTGCAACGATTTCCGGACGGTACTATTCCATGGACCGCGACAAGCGTTGGGATCGTGTGAAAAAATCATACGATGCCATGGTTTACGGAGAGGGACCGAAATACCAGGATCCATTTGAACTGGTCGATGATTCCTACGCAAACGGCATTTATGATGAATTCGTCATTCCATCCGTGATGACAGATAAGGATGGTAAGCCAATCGCTACGGTTCAAGATGGAGATTCCATCATCTTTTATAATTTCCGTCCCGACCGTGCAATTCAAATTTCCCGTACATTTGCCGACAAGGATTTCCGCGAATTCGACCGCGGTGAAAATCCGCCGGAGGATATTGATTTTGTCATGTTGACTAAATTCGATGAGTCGATCGATGGCTATGTCGCGTATGAACCGGTTGGGTTGGATAATACTGTTGGTGAAGTGCTGGCGCAACATGATTTGAACCAGCTTCGCATCGCTGAAACCGAAAAATATCCGCACGTTACGTATTTCATGAGCGGTGGCCGGCACGAGGAATTTCCTGGTGAAAAACGCATCCTGATTAATTCGCCAAAGGTTGCAACATACGATTTGAAGCCGGAGATGAGCGCATACGAAGTGACGGATGCATTGCTGAAGGAATTGGATAAAGGTGAATTGAACGCTGTCATCCTGAACTTTGCCAATCCGGACATGGTTGGACATTCCGGCAAATTGGAACCGACCATCAAAGCGATTGAAGCCGTTGACGAATGCTTGGGTAAGATTGTGGAAAAAATACTTTCATTAGGCGGCCATGCGATTATTACAGCGGACCATGGCAATTCTGATGAAGTGGTGACAATGGATGACAAGCCAATGACAACCCACACGACAAACCCTGTTCCGGTGATTGTCACCAAAAAAGGCGTGGAACTGAAAGATAGCGGAATTTTGGCTGATTTGTCACCAACATTGCTTGATTTGCTAGATGTTGAAAAACCAGAAGAAATGACAGGAAACTCACTGATTAAATAAATTTAATAAAGGAGAGATTTTTGCTATGCCATACATTACTGATATTTACGCACGCGAAGTGTTGGACTCCAGAGGAAATCCGACTGTAGAGGTAGAAGTTTACACCGAATCCGGTGCATTCGGCCGTGCACTTGTCCCAAGCGGTGCATCCACCGGGGAATATGAAGCGGTGGAATTGCGTGACGGGGACAAGGACCGTTACAATGGTAAAGGTGTCGAAAAAGCAGTTCATAACGTTAATGAGGTCATTGCTCCCGAACTGCTTGGCGTAGATGTTACGAGACAGAACATCATTGACAAGATCATGATCGAATTGGATGGCACAGAAAACAAAGGCAAACTGGGTGCTAACGCTATTCTTGGTGTTTCCATGGCATGTGCGCACGCTGCAGCGAACTATCTGGAATTGCCACTTTATAACTACCTTGGCGGGTTTAATGCCAAAACCCTGCCAACGCCAATGATGAACATTTTAAATGGCGGTGAGCATGCTGACAACAACGTGGATATTCAAGAATTCATGATTATGCCGGTTGCAGCGCCTACATTTAAAGAAGCATTGCGTATGGGCGCAGAAATTTTCCATGCACTGAAAAACGTACTGAAAAACAAAGGCTATAATACAGCTGTTGGTGACGAAGGCGGATTTGCTCCAAACCTTTCTTCCAACGAAGAAGCGCTAGAAACAATCGTGGAAGCTATCAAAGCTGCAGGATATAAACCTGGTGAAGAAGTTAAATTGGCAATGGATATCGCTTCATCGGAAATGTACGAAGATGGCAAGTATAACCTGAAAGGGGAAGGCGTTGTTCGTACTTCCGAAGAAATGGTGTCTTGGTATGAGCAATTGGTGGACAAATATCCAATTATTTCTATTGAAGATGGCTTGGATGAAGATGACTGGGAAGGTCATAAACTATTGACCGAACGCATCGGCGATCGTGTCCAATTGGTTGGTGACGACTTGTTTGTAACCAATACAAAACGTCTGAAACAAGGCATTGAACAAGGTGTTGGCAATGCAATTCTTGTTAAGGTAAACCAAATTGGTACATTGACTGAAACATTCGAAGCAATCGAAATGGCAAAACGTGCAGGCTACACTGCTATTGTTTCCCACCGTTCCGGCGAAACAGAAGATGCAACAATTGCAGACATTGCGGTAGCAACAAACGCTGGCCAAATTAAAACCGGTGCGCCTTCACGTACAGATCGTATTGCAAAGTATAACCAACTGCTGCGCATTGAGGATGAATTAGGCGGTCTTGGTGTTTACGGCGGAATGGATTCATTCTACAACTTGAAGAAATAAGTTTGGTTTGACCAAATAAAAAGGCGGATTGCTCTAAATAAGATGTCTCTCTTTGTAAAGGATATTGTTAAAGAAGCCTAGGCAGTTTTAAAAGATGATCTCTGTATTGAATAGGGATCATCTTTTTTTATTCCAAGGCAGATCCTGAAAAACAGGAAGCGTTCAAAGCGATTTCGATAATGCAAAAAAAATGAAGGATGATGAAATTGGTCGAATTTTGTTCCAGGAGAGAAAAAAATCAGAAGTTATCACAAAACGTCTCTGTAATAATGTAAATATTTAATTTTTCTTATATAAATAAAGTATACACGAAATCCCCATCCGAAAACGGGTGGGGATTATTTTACGCTTACTTTCAAAGCTAGAGTTTCTTATTCAGTTGCTAATTCTTTCAAGTATGCTGTTGATTTCAGTTTTTTATCTTCAATCTCGTACACACGGTCATAGTTGGCCAAATCCTTTTCCTTAACATGGTGACTAACTTCAATAATTGCTTGAGGCAAGCTAAAAAGCGTTTCGTGAATGCCCTTTGCAGTTTCTTTGTCAAGTGCTGCAGTCACCTCATCCGCAATTAACAACTCGCGTTTCCTTAAGATCGCACGTGCAATCTCAACCCGCTGGTTCTGTCCTCCGGAAAGGTTTTGACCATTTTCTCCAACGATAAAATCCAGTCCCTTTTCTTTAACGACAGATGACAATCCAGCAGCTTTTATTGCTTGATTCAACTCTTCTGACTCAAAATCCTCGCCCAAAGTGAGGTTGAATGCCAGTGTGTCATTAAATATCATGGGGGATTGACGTATGTAACTAATATTTCGATTAATAACACGTGTACTTCGCTCGCTTTTTCCCGCATATGTAATTTTTCCATCTGTTAGAGGGATATTTTGCTGTATTAAGTTTAGAATGGTCGTTTTACCAGATCCCGACTCACCAAGTAATAGCAATTTTTCTCCAACATCGATTTTCAGGTTGAAACTATCCAAAACTAATTTATTTCCAAATTGAACGGATCCATTATAAATTTCAAGAGGGAGAATAGTTTCCAGAGAATGAATATCGTTTTGTTTAAATGCCTCGTTTTCTTCCTCAATTTTTGAGAGCTTTTTACGAATGCTCCTAGTTGTAGACAGCTTGTTAATATTTTCAGCAGCAACGGACAGTGGGTTAGCAATGCGGTCACTGGCGATGTATACTGCCACTAATGCATCGACTTCTAGCAGGCCATTAAAGACAAAAAAACCACCGATAAAGACTGGAATCAAGCTTAAGATATGGGATGCAACATAGGAAGTAAGACTTGCCAAAGTCTGTGCAAGGGTCATCTTGACATTTTTAACTTCCGCATTGGTAACACTAGACTTTAGACGCTTAAAAAATGTTTGTTCACGCTGATAACCAATAATTGTTTCAACACCTTTAATATCTTCCGTTAATTCATCAGTGTAGTCCTCGTTGGCCTTACTCCAATCTTTAGCACTTCTTTCAATTTTCTTTTGATTCAATTTGGGAAAGATCATTGTGACTAGAGCAAAAACGATAAAAATAACTCCCAAAACAAGATTGGTAAACAGAATATAACCACTCGCTACAATAGCCAAAACTATCGTTTGAATTGCAATAATCCAAGCCTGAACATAATTAGTCCCCAACAATTTTATATCATTTTGAATAAATGAAAGAACATCAGATGATCTGGACTCTGAGCCTTTTTGGTGTTTATGAACGTGGTGTTCATAAACAGTCGATTTCACACCGACATTAAAATTTTTTATTAATTTTGATATGCTGTATTGATAAAAGTACCCTCCAAAGCCAACAACTAGGAAACCTGCAATACCAAATCCCACTCCAAATGCAAGTTGTTGCTTACTTCCATTTTCCAACCCTTTAATCACAAGTCGGATGGTTTCTGGTAATAAAAATCCTTCAATGGATGTAACAACTAACCCAATAAAAACAAAAATTACATATTTTGCACTCCCATGTCTAATCATCAACTTCATGACAATCACCCCGTTTAAAGGTTTCAAAATTCTTTTCTTTGATGGGCGATTTTTCTTCCGACATAGATAAAACTATACGGTACTAGTGGTTACCCTTTGTCGGTAAACGATATCCATCTACTGATATGATATTTATATTATATCAAACTATCAGAAACTTTTCACATTGGGGAAGTCAAGACAAAAAAGTAACATTTACCCTCACAAGGTAGCCAAAAACTTTCCAACATTCCCAAAAACGTCCAAATCGGGATAAGGAGCAAAATTTACCGAGAAATACACACCTTCCTATTAATGTAATTATTATGTTTTTTGGTGATGGTGTGGAAAAAATAAAGATATAGTGGTGGAATATTTGCATTGGGTGGAGAATGTACGTAGATGAGGTATATTAACAAAAAAATGTGCATGCAATTGAAAGTTTTCGCATGTTGCGCCGCCAATTTTGCATGTATCTGGATTCTATTTGTATTTTTCCCCTCTCAATTTGCAGATTCCCAATCCGCGCTCCTTCCAGCACCGTTTTCCCTAACCTTCCATAACTTTCCATTACCTGCAACCATAAAAAAGCTCCCGGGCAATCATTTCAACCTGGGAGCTTTTACACATTTATTAATCACCTATTTTTTCTTTGATAAAGGAGACAACTTCTTCTGCGGTTCCCATAGACAAGATTTTTTCTTTAAGGGAAGCAAGTTTTGATTTATCTAGCTTGCTGATTTGTGTTCTTGCCGGCAGAATGGAGGTAGCACTCATGCTGAACTCATCCAATCCAAGTGCGAGCAAAAGCGGAATCGCAACCGGATCTCCAGCCATTTCACCGCACATGCCAACCCATTTGCCTTCGCTATGGGCTGCCTCAATGACATTATGCAGCAAATTTAAAATTGCCGGGTTGTATGGCTGATACAAATAAGATACGCGTTCATTCATTCTGTCTGCAGCCATTGTATATTGAATCAAATCATTGGTGCCAACACTGAAGAAATCAACTTCTTTTGCAAATTGTTTTGCAAGTACAGCTGTTGCCGGAATCTCAACCATGATACCAACTTCGACGTCATCTGAAACGGCTATATTGTCCTTTTTGAGTTTTTCTTTTTCTTCCTTAAGTACAGCTTTGGCTTGCCGGAATTCATCCAGTGTGGCAATCATCGGGAACATGATTTTCAGATTGCCATGTGCACTGGCACGCAGCAGGGCACGCAGTTGGGTGCGAAATACGGTTTGCTCGTCCAGGCAAAAACGAATGGCACGGAAGCCAAGGAATGGATTCATCTCTTCCGGCAAATCCAAATAGCTGATTTTTTTGTCGCCGCCGACATCCAATGTGCGGACAACTACCGGTTTGCCTTCCATTTTTTCAAGGACAGCTTTATATGCCTGGTATTGTTCTTCTTCTGTAGGCATTTCGCTTTTGCCCATGTACAAAAACTCGGTGCGGTACAGGCCGACACCTTCACCGCCGTTTGCCAACACGCCATCCGCATCGTCAGGCGTACCGATATTTCCAACAAGTTCTACTTGTTCGCCGTCTTTCGTAAACGTGGGTTCGTCCTTGAGTTTGGCCCATTCCTCTTTTTGTTTTTCATAGGCAGCTTGTTTGTCCTTATAGGTTGCAAGCTCTTCATCTGTCGGTTGGATAATCACTTTTCCTTCCAATCCGTCGACAATAATCATATCATTGTTGCCTGCCTGTTTGGTGATTTCTTTTGTGCCAACAACTGCAGGAATTTCCAATGACCTAGCCATGATGGCTGAGTGGGATGTTCTGCCTCCGATATCTGTTGTAAATCCTTTTACAAATCGTCTGTCCAACTGTGCAGTGTCTGATGGGGTCAAGTCATTTGCCAGGATAATAACCTCTTCATCAATCAATGCTGGGTCAGGCATAGACACTCCCAGCAGATGTGCCATCACTCTTTGGGTAACGTCTGCAATATCAGCCGCACGTTCGCGCATGTATTCATTATCCATATCTTTAAATATGTTGATGAACATTGTAGCGGTTTCATTCAAGGCGACTTCGGCATTCACATTTTCCGACTTAATCTTGTCTTTCATCGGATTGACGAGCTCGGGATCATCCAGTACGAGCAAATGTGCAGAGAATATTTCTGCATGTTCTTCACCAAGTGATTGCAACGCATGTTCTTTTATTTTTTCCAATTCCTGTTTGGAAGTTTGCAAAGCCTGGTCCAAACGATCAATCTCCGCTTGCGGATCGGCTATTTTTTTCTTTTCAAAAGATAAGTCTGGGGTTGTAAGCTGGTAGGCTTTTGCAATTGCAATGCCATTGGAGGCTGCAATGCCTTTAATGGTAGACATAAATAAATTTCTCCTTTCGTACGGCTAACTTTATTGTAAGCTGTTTGCACTAATGGTTTCAAGCAATCCGAGCCGTTTTTACAATGTAAGCGCATTATGTGCCATGTTTCTGGAAATATGTCTTTTTCTGCCGTCACTTATTATACATTTAGTGTGGCATAATCACTTGAATTTAATTAATAGGAAAAACTTTGTAGCGCTTCTTTAGGCATGACATGAGGAGTGTGCAAGTGGGTAAAAAAAGGATGTGCTTTGAAACTTTGAATTGCTGGATAAAGGAATACAAGCTGTAAGAAAAATGTGTTAAAATATATGCAAGTTTTGTAAAAAATTGCGTTCGTTGTGATATGTTGAAAAATATAAAGGGTGCAGTTTTGTTAAAAATAAGGATTCCATCAAATAGACGTTGAATGCGCGTGGCGAAAATGAATACAGGAAACGTAAATGAAAATGATTATCCAAAAATCATATTAGAGGATTTCGAAATATTTTTAAACTACGTCAAGGATCATCCTGTCAAATTGACCAAAACAAGGAATTATATTACGAAGAAAGATTTACGTAAAATCCATTTACTACTGACAGAACATGAACCGCTAATTACGGAATTCAAGATGATTACCCATTAATTCATCTACTGTTTCATTTGGCACTATCTCTAAGGATTGCAATAAGAAGAAAAATGAATAACCTAACAGTTTTAACAGTTGACAAGGACATGTTCGATCTTTTTCGGTCTTTGGAACCTGCTGAACTATATGCTACTTTACTTGACTTGCTGCTTTTTGGGAAAAAGTGGATTGGAAAGATTTAGATAAAAAACACGCGAAAAGAGCCTATAGGGATATCTCCATTTTGCTGCAGCAAGTCGCGGAAATGGAAAACTTACCATCGAATGGCGTGCTTTTGGATGATTCTTCTATCGAACAGCTAAGGGAGCATGATATTCGTCCTTTTTTGTGCTACTGGGATTATTTTGGCTTGATCGATGTGGTATTCGTTGAAGAGGCAATTGAAAATACGGACGAGACCGTGCAAATAAATATAAAATTTGTTGCTATAAAACCATTGATGCAAAAACTTGGCCAACCATTGCTGGAAGTGATGGATATGCTGGGAAGTGCAGATGCAACGTTGGAGGACTTTTTTAGTGCCATACTTGGAATAGACTCCATTATGGATGAGCAACAAATCAGTGGATACGGATGAGGATGAGGATACGTTGTTGTTTGCGCTGCTGCAGCCGCTCTTTGCGGAAGAAGTTGTCTACACGCTTCCTGCTTTAGAAGAATCTAAGTCCAAGCCTTTTGAAGGCACGATTGTGTTTAAAGTTTCCTGGCTGCCAAATGTGCTGGCGAAAGATACAGCTGTCTGCTTCGGCAACACTGCTTGATTTACATCGGTTGATTCAGGATGGCTTTGCGTTTGACGATGACCATTTGTACAGTTTCTTTATGGACGACAAGCGTTTTAGCAAACACGCATATAATAGCCCAATGGATTACAGCGGGCCCTATGTCCAAGAGGCAACACTCGGCAAACTGGACTTATTACGAAGGGATGTGTTTTCTGCATTTATTTGATTTCGGAGATGAATGGCATTTTCAAGTCGAAGTCAAAAAAATGATAGAAGGAGTAGAAAAAACGGATGGCATCGTGGCGGCAAAAGGTGAAAATCCGGACCAATATGCCTTGGTAGTTTGATGGAGGGCAGTCTCGCTTGGGGGGCTGCCTTTTTTGTCGGGTTGGAAATTGATTTTAGGAATGAGGGGGCACTTGGACTGGGTACTTCGGTGACAGTGTTTGCATTTTTTATATCGAGGTTTATATTGGGAAATCCTACTTGATAAAAAGCGATTGTACAATATTACCCCTGTATGTAGCTATATGTTGTTCATCACGCCGATGAACTACCGAATGAACGAAAATTTGCCTCGTTCCGTCGTTCATCACACCGATGAACTGCCGAATGAACGAAAATTTGTTTCGTTTCGTTGCTCATGACACTGATGAACTCGAATGCACAGAATTTTGCTTCGTTCATTCGTCTTTCTGCGCCGATCGCAACCTTCCTTAAATTAATGTAGTGTACGTAAATCCGTCGCTAACAAAACTGTAAGATTTTTACCCAAAGGAATAATAGCTGTTTCAAAATGGTGATTTTAAGGTATTTAACAGTAAATTCATGTTTTGGAGGAAATCTTATGGCAGCTTTTGAAAGCATTGTATCACATGTCTCTGATTTTTTAATGACCTACATTGTTTCCGTCTTGTTGATTTTTACAGGAATATTGTATACGTTCCGGCTAAAGTTTTTTCAATTCCTACATTTTCCACATGTTCTCAAGAACACAATTGGAGCGATGTTTCGCCGGCACGGCAGCAAGGGCACCATTACGCCATTTCAAGCGTTTGCGTCTACGCTTGGTACCACAGCCGGTGCAACCAATATCGTTGGTGTGGCAGTGGCCATTGCACTTGGCGGACCTGGCGCATTGTTTTGGATGTGGGTTGTGGCATTGATCGGCATGGCAACCAAGTATGCGGAAATCGTCCTCGGTCTCAAATACAGGGAACAGAATAAAGAAGGAGAGTGGGTTGGAGGCCCCATGTATTATATCAAAAAAGGCCTTGGCTGGAAAAAGCTCGCAAGCCTTTTCGCTTTTTTTCTCATGATAGAAATATTTTCCAGTACTATGGTACAATCTAATTCGATTGCCACACAAATGGAAAGCGCATTCGGATTCAATAAAGCCATTATTGGAATCGTTCTGGTTATTCTGGTCGGGATCATTGTCATTGGAGGAATCAAACGAGTCAGCAAAGTCACCGACAAATTAGTGCCGTTCATGATTCTGACGTACATCGTTACGACGCTTACAGTCATTATTTATAACTATGATCAAGTACCCGCGATGTTCGCACTGATTTTCAAGCATGCCTTCACCCCAATTTCAGCTACAGGCGGCTTCGCGGGGGCAGGTATTGCCGGGGCATTGCGTTGGGGGCTGGCTCGTGGATTATATTCCAACGAAGCGGGTATTGGGACAGCTCCTTTTGCACATGCTGCAGCGCAGACGGACCATCCTTCCAAGCAAGCGTTATGGGGAATGTTGAGTGTTTTCACAGATACGATCGTCATTTGTACGCTTTCGGGATTTGCGGTGCTTTCGACAGGTGCTTGGCATGATGTTGGTCCTTCCAAAGCCTCAAGCATGGTGGACGTCGCTTTATCGACCGTTATGGGAGATTTTTACGGCAGCCTTTTTGTCACGATTTTCCTATTCCTGTTTGTGATAACCACAGTGATGGTCATCATATTTTATGGCGAAAAACAGGTGGAATATTTATTCGGAATCAAGGCAGCAAAAGGCAGCCGCTTTGTCTATCTCGCTGCTGTATTCATTGGTTCAATAGGAGGACTGCAATTCATCTGGCAATTCCTTGACATACTGCTGGCTGTCGTGACACTGATCAATTTGGTTCCGTTGCTGCTCCTGAATAAAGAAGTGCGCGACATCACAAATGACTATGTCGACCGTTTTATCAAACAGCGCAACAATGTACCACATGTGCGTTTGTTTACAGATCAGAAAAAAGCAGAATAAGCTTGCTTGCTTTGCTTATTGTCGACCTTATTTTACAGAAATGGGATATTGTAAAAATCTATTGTTGGAAAATAGCCTAGGTTAGACATCCGCTGAAGCTTTTGGAATGCCGGGCAGGTTATCTTGTAAATATCATTGTGGTGGGCAGGCGAGGGAACATGATGATGTGCATAGCATGTAGGTTTGAATAGCATTTTTGGGGGTAGTCCCTATGAAACGGAAATTGGGACAGTGGACCTGTCCCCCTGTCCCTCAATAAATCCCTAATGCAGCTAAAATGATTGCTACTGCGGTGGCGATAATCGGTATTAACAACGGCGTATTTTCTATACCAAGCACTACGAATTTATCGTATGCAAAGGTCGGGTTGTATAATCCAGCAGAGCATCACCCTTATAGTAAAAGGTATGCTCCAAATCGAAATGGCCATCCAGTACGGCGGGCAAAAATTGTTTTATGTTCTGGACAACCCCTTTATTCTTTTTATCCAACACCCAATCGACTTCCTTCCAGTCCAAAATGCCTTCTCGTGTAGGTACCAAAATTTGGGGATGGCAACCGGTTGGCAAATCGGCAACGAACCTCTATAGAATAAAATTTATCTTCCACGATCCCCGTCGATTGATTGTCTTACAGAAAAACATGTCTTAATATGGAGGGAAGAGGATGTACTAGAAGGATATGTATTTTCAAAGTGGGATGAGGAATTTGGGACAAGGGACCTGTCCCTCTGTCCCAGGGAGGGGTTAAAATGGAAAAGGTTATGATTGTGGAGGATGATTTCAAGATAGCGGAGCATCTTCGTTCTTATATTTCAAAATATGGATACCAGGTTTTTGTTGCTGAGGATTTCGGGGATTTGATGGCCGAGTTTCAAAGGGAGGAGCCCGATATCGTCTTGCTTGATATTAATTTGCCAAGGTACGATGGTTATTATTGGTGCAGGCAAATTCGCAAAGTGTCGATTTGCCCGGTGATTTTTATTTCGGCGCGTACCGGGGAGATGGATCAAGTGATGGCACTGGAAAATGGCGGGGATGATTTTATTACGAAGCCTTTCCATCCAGATATTGTTATGGCGAAAATCCGTAGTCAGCTACGGCGGGCGTATGGGGAATATGCCGCCAAATATGAGGAGCGGGTTCTTGTCAAAGAAGGACTAAAGCTGTTTCCGGAGCGACTGGAATTGCGCTTTGGAGACAGGGTTGCCATGTTGACAAAAAAGGAAACGGACATCATAGAAAGATTGTTTGAGCGCCACCCGCGTGTTGCTGGCAGGGAGGATTTGCTGGAAAATTTATGGGTTGATCAGTCCTATGTGGATGAAAACACGTTGAATGTCAACATGGCGCGTGTCCGGAAAAAATTTCAAGAACTGGGAATCGAGGGTGCTGTTGAAACAGTGAGAGGAGCGGGTTATCGTCTCCGGATTACATGGAAAGAAGGGAAGTAATGAAACTATTCATTCGGGAACATTTCGTACTGATTCTTCTTCAGTGCTTCCAGGCCGTGCTCATTCCCATTATATTTTGGCTGGATGGATATCGCAATGCAGCATTAGCGGGTTATGCTGTATTTTTATCGTTATTTCTACTTGGCTGTTATCTCGTTTATCTATATATAAGCAGAAAACGATTCTACGAAAAATTATCCAAGCCAATGAGAACACTTGATCAATCTCTTGAAAAGACGGAAAATGCCCCTGTATCCGTGGCACTTGACCGCCTGCTTCGTTCGCAATATGGACTGTATCAGGAAAGTCTGCAACAAGCAAGGGACCGCCAGGATGAACATCTGCTGTTCATGGATCGCTGGGTACACCACATGAAAACGCCTCTTTCCGTTATTCAGCTGACTGCCCAGAATCTGGACGAGCCAGAATCATCGAATATTCGTGAAGAAACAGACCGGATGCGCGATGGTTTGAATACGGTTTTGTATATGGCGCGACTTCGTACCATTGCAGAAGATTTTCATATTAAACCCGTGAAGCTTTCCAAACTGGTCCGCGAAGTAAATCAGGAAAATAAACGCTATTATATCCGGCATAACGTATACCCGCGACTTAAGGAGAAAACGCAGGAGATAACAGTGGAAACGGATGAAAAATGGCTGTTTTTTATTCTTTCCCAGCTTATTCATAATGCAGTGAAATATTCTGCCGGGAAAAGCAAGCAAATTATCATCTCGATTTATGAGCGCGATGGAGCGGCTATCCTTGAGGTGAAAGATTTTGGAATCGGCATTCCTATAGTCGATCTGAAACGTGTTTTCAATAAATTTTATACGGGAGAAAACGGTCGTAAATATCGTGAATCGACTGGGATGGGGCTTTATCTTGTCAAAGAGGTAGCCCAAAAACTTGAACATGAACTGGAATTGGAATCAACAGCAGGAGAGGGGACAACAATCCGAATTATTTTCTCCCAAACCCAAAACATTACATAGATGTAAGGTATATGAAAGCATAAGCGATAGTTACTCCTTTACAATTCAAGATATACTAATCACAGAAAGATTAATTAGACAGACCCGCGGATCTTGAAAGGAGAACGATTATGCTGAAATTGAAAAATGTCGGCAAGGTATATGAAGGAAAAGTTGCATACAGAGCATTGACTAATATCGATTTGGAGGTTGAAAAGGGTGAATTTGTCGCAATTATGGGACCGTCGGGCAGTGGTAAAACAACATTGCTCAATATCATTTCAACCATTGATGCACCGACGACAGGTTCAGTGACAATAGAAGGCAAAAATCCGCATGCACTCAAAAAGAATGATCTGGCAAAATTTCGCCGGAGGGAACTTGGTTTTGTTTTCCAGGATTTTAATTTACTGCATACATTGACTGTCGAAGAAAATATTGTGCTTCCGCTAACGCTGGAAGGTGCACGTGTCAAGGAAATGAAGGAGAAAGCGGCACGCATCGCAAATACATTGGGAATTGCTTCCATCCTCGGAAAACGGACCTATGAAATTTCTGGCGGGCAGGCACAGCGGGTGGCTATTGCCCGGGCAATGATTCATGAACCGAAATTGCTGCTTGCGGATGAACCGACCGGTAATCTGGACTCGAAAGCATCCAAGGATGTCATGGAAATGCTTGCATCCATCAATGAAAAGGAAAAAACGAGCTTGCTGATGGTTACGCATGATCCCCAAGCGGCCAGTTATTCCGATCGAGTCGTCTTTATCCGGGATGGCAAGTTCCACTCGGAAATTTATCGTGGGGAGAGCAGGCAGGCGTTTTATCAGAAAATCATTGACATGCTTTCCTTGATGGGAGGCGATGACGGTGACCTTTCGTCAGTTCGCGTTTAACAATGTTTTACGGAATAAACGGTTGTATGCCGCCTATTTCTTAAGCAGTTTATTTACAGTGATGGTATTTTTCACATTTGCCATTTTTGCGTTCCATCCTGCTTTTTCGGGTGGGGACATCAATTCTAACGCACTGTTTGGTATGGCTGTTGCCGGCGGAATCATCTACATCTTTTCTTTCTTTTTTGTATTGTATTCGATGAGTGCATTCCTGCAGTCAAGAAAGAAAGAATTCGGGTTGCTGATGATGATGGGCGCATCGACCAGGCAAATCCGTCTGATGGTTTTTTTGGAAAATATATTGATCGGTTTTCTGGCGACCGTTGGCGGTATTTTAATTGGCCTGGTGTTTGCCAAGGTTATACTGTTGCTGGCGGAAAACGTACTGATTATCGATGAGACGCTCCATTTTTATTTTCCAACACTTGCGATCATTGTGACATTTGTCAGTTTTATCATTTTGTTTTTGGTTATTTCATTTTTTGTTTCCTTTATTTTGCGGACAAAAAAACTGATCGATTTAATCAAGGGTGATAAGCAATCAAAGGGGGAACCAAAGGCATCCGTAGTATTGGCTGTCATTGCGGCATTACTGCTGATTGCAGGATATGGTACTGCCTTTTATGTAAAAGGTCTTCAGGTAGTTGTTGCCATGGTACCGGTCATTATCGTTGTCATCCTTGGAACTTACCTGTTGTTCACACAACTGAGTGTGTACATTATTCGTAGATTGAAACAGAATAAAACGATTTTCTGGCAGAAAACCAATATGCTGCTTTTTTCAGATTTGTCATTTCGCATGAAGGATAATGCTAGGACGTTTTTCATGGTGGCGATTATTTCGACAGTTGCCTTCAGCGCCATTGGAACATTGTATGGTTTCCAGTCCTACCTTACAAAAGGCGTAAAAGAATCGAGTCCCTACTCATTGACATATTTGCCTACTCATGAAGCTCATGAAAAGGATATCAAACAGGATGTAGAGAAAATGAATGGGATTTTGCAGGATGAACATGTCAAAACGGTCATGGGTAAAGTACAATTGCGCCATTATGATCTTGGGATAAATGACAGGGACATTTTGGTAGCCAGTGCTTCCGATTATAATCGTTTGGCAAAACTGAAAGGAGAAACGCCTGTCCACCCCGGTAAAAATGAAGCAATTGTTGTCGGGCAGAGCGTCAGGGTAATGGAGGGCACCATCGAAAAAGAAAATCTGATGAAATCTCCAATTAAATTGGATGATGGTCAGGAAATCAAGCCAGTCAAAAAAATTCAAACAGAATTATTTCCTATCATAAACGGCTACTATATTGTGGATGATAGTGTAATTGAGCAGCTGGAAAAACCTGTCAGAAGCGAACCTTTTTATGCGTGGCAAGCAGACAACGGTCAGACCGAGCAAATGATTGCTGCAGGAAGGAAAATATCCAAAGAAGTCGGATATCCTGCGCAGGCCATTGACTACACCGTTTATGAAATCAATAAAGCGTATGGACCGATTTTATTTATCGGCTTGTTTATTGGGATTGTGTTCTTTGTATCAGCGGGAAGTTTTCTCTATTTCCGGTTGTACAGTGATTTGGACGAGGATAAGCGGAAATTCCGCTCCATCGCCAAAATGGGCCTGACGGAAGGCGAATTGAAGAAGGTAGTCAACCGGCAGACAGCCCTCATGTTTTTTGCGCCAATTGTCGTGGCACTGGTACATGGCGCTGTCGCACTGACTGCCCTGGCACATCTGTTCAACTATAATTTGACGACTGAAGCCATATTCGTACTTGGCGGCTTTGCTTTGATCCAGATCATCTACTTCCTGATCGTGCGATTCTTCTATATCAAGCAAATCAAAGCTGCAGTGTATTGAGGTGGGAGATAAAAGGGGCAGGATAATTACTTGTCCCTTTTGTCTTATCTTTATTGGTGTACTTTTGCTTGATCTTGCAGACATGAGGGAAAACACAACCGAATATTCTTCATTCATATTCTTTGAACTCCGTTAAACTACCGAATGAATGTAATTTTTCTTTCGTTCGGCCGCTCATCGCCTTGATGAACAACCGAATGAAGCAATTTTTCGTTCGTTCAGTCGCTCATCGCGTTGATGAACTACCGAATGAAGCAATTTTTCGTTCGTTCGGTCGCTCATAGCGTTGATGAACAACCGAATGCTGCATTTTTTCGTTCGTTCGGTCGCTCATAGCGTTGATGAACAACCGAATGCTGCATTTTTTCTTTCATTCGGTCGTTCAGACCTTCCCCGCATCGTTCATTACAGGGAACCTTCATAATGGAGCAACATATGGCAGTTGAGACAATGAACCCATCCCTGAATCCCACCTCCTTCCCTGCAAAAAAACCTTGCCATCTTGACAGGCTAATGCTAAAGTAGAGAATAGAGATTTTCATCTTTAATAGTCGTAGTCGTAATTGCGGGCAAAGATTGAGGGGTGTATTGGAAAGTGGCAACAGTTGTAAATATTTTGCTTGTCATTGACGCGGTAATCATGATTATCCTTGTATTGCTGCAAAGCGGTAAAAGTGAAGGACTTTCCGGAGCCATTTCTGGCGGTGCAGAACAATTATTTGGTAAACAAAAAGCAAGAGGAATCGACTTGGTGCTACACCGCGGGACGGTTATCACCGGCACATTGTTTTTTATTTTGGCTTTTCTAAGTGCGTATATATTGCAATAACAAAAACCCTTATCGATGAAAAGATAAGGGTTTTTAGTTTGTATAAATCATTGAAGAGGGTAAAGTAGATAGAAGAGACCAATGTTTTTGGTAAGAATGAAGAAAGCAAACAAGGAGAACAACAGAAATGAAAATCAAGAAACCAGAACCATTTACATTTGAAGCAGGACCACGGGCGGTGCTGCTGCTCCATGGATTTACCGGAAATTCTGCAGATGTTCGGATGCTTGGCAGATTTTTGGAAAGAAAAGGCTATACATCACACGCGCCCATTTACCGGGGACATGGCTTGCCACCGGAGGAACTGACAAAGGCGAATGCCAAGCAATGGTGGGAAGACGTCTTACAGGCGTATGCCCATCTGGAAGAGCTTGGCTATAAAGAAATTGCTGTTGCAGGTCTTTCGCTTGGGGGAGTGCTGGGATTGCGCCTGGCCTATTCAAAAAAGGTAAAAGCTGTTATTCCCATGTGTGCACCGATGTTTTTTGATAATAAAACGCAGCTGACCAAGGGATTTCGTTTCTTTGCCAAAGAATACAAAGAACTGGAAGGCAAAGATGATGCAACAATCAAGCAGGAAGTTGAACAATTAATGGAAAAATCAAGCGGTATGTTTCAGGAAATTGCCGACTTGATTACCGACGTGAAAAGCAACGTGGAAATGATTTATGCACCGGCGATGGTTGTGCAGGCAAAAAACGATGAAATGATTAATACCGATAGTGCAAATTATATTTATGAAAACATTCAATCGGATGAAAAATCAATCAAATGGTATGATGCGACACATGTCATCACACTTGGCGACAAAAAAGAGGAACTGCATGAGGATATTTATGCGTTTCTTGAGTCGCTGGATTGGGAACAATAATCGCATGAGGTTTCGTTCATTTGACGTAGTAAAAAATAATGCAAGCGAAAGAAGGTGTAACAAATGGACAAAGAAACAATTGCACAAAAAGTGAAAGATTACTTTTCGCAACCCGATGCAAAGCCGCTCGCCGTTCAGGAGCTGGAAGAAATCATCAGTGCAGAAAATGCAACGGACTTCAAAACGCTCGTGATTACATTGAATGAATTGGAAAATGCGGGAGAGCTTGTACGAACGAGAAAAAATCGTTTTGGCTTGCCGGAGAAAATGAATCTTGTACGCGGCAAGATCCAAATGCATGCAAAAGGATTTGCTTTTCTGCTGCCGGATGACGATGAACAGCCCGATGTTTATATCCACCATTCGGATTTGGCCTCGGCGATGAATAATGATAAAGTATTGGTTCGCATCGAAAAAACGATGGAAGAAGCGAATCGCCCAGAGGGTCGCGTGATCCGTATATTGGATCGCGCTGTGACACAGGTGGTCGGCACCTTTGAAAATAATATGGCATTCGGCTTCGTTATAGCAGATGATAAGCGGATCCCGAACGATATTTTCATTCCAAAGGGCAAATTTAATGGTGCTGTCACGGGGCATAAGGTTATCGCCCAGATTACAAAATATCCGGAGAGACAGAAAAGCGCTGAAGGAGAAATCATTCAAATTCTGGGGCATAAAAATGATCCGGGAATCGATATTTTGTCGATTATTTATAAATACGGCATTACCATCGATTTTCCGGATGAGGTGCTGGAACAGGCATCTAATACCCCGGAATCGATCACGGAAAAAGACTTGCAAAACAGGCGTGACCTGCGCAATGAAACAATCGTTACCATTGATGGTGCAGAAGCGAAAGACCTTGATGATGCGGTTACAGTGACAGAGCTGGATAATGGCAACTACAAGCTTGGTGTTCACATAGCCGATGTTAGCTATTACGTTCCATTAGGGTCTGCAATCGATAAGGAAGCATATGAAAGAGGAACGAGTGTCTATTTGGTAGACAGAGTGATTCCGATGATTCCGCATCGCCTTTCAAATGGCATTTGTTCGTTGAATCCCCAGGTGGACAGGCTAACGTTAAGCTGTGAGATGGAAATAGATTCAGAAGGAACCGTGGTCAATCATGAAATTTTTCCAAGTGTGATTAAAACAACGGCACGAATGACCTACCACGATGTGAATGAAATTCTTGTGGAAAAAGATAAGGCACTCAGAGAAAAATATGCGCCACTTGTCGATTTGTTCGAACGAATGGAAAAGCTGGCTGCCATTCTCCGCAAAAAACGTATGGATCGCGGGGCCATTGATTTTGATTTCAAAGAAGCCCAAGTCATCGTGGATGAAAAAGGCAAAGCAATGGATGTTGTCATCCGGGAGCGTTCCGTTGCTGAACGGCTGATAGAAGAATTTATGCTGGCGGCCAATGAAACGGTGGCAGAGCACTTCCACTGGATGGATGTTCCGTTTATTCATCGGATTCATGAGGATCCGGATGAAGGTAAACTGCAGCATTTTTACGAATTCCTTGCCGGACTTGGCTACAAGGTGAAGGGAACTGCCAATCATGTCCATCCGCAAAGTTTGCAAACTATTATTGATAAGGTGCGCGACGAACCGGAGAAAATGATTGTTTCCAAGCTGATGCTGCGTTCGATGAAACAAGCACGGTACGATCCGCAAAGTGTTGGTCATTTCGGTTTGGCGACACCATTTTATACACATTTTACATCACCAATCAGAAGGTATCCGGATTTGATTGTCCATCGTCTGATTCGCACGTATTTGGTGGATGGCAAGCTGGATAAAAAGACGTTGAAGTCTTGGAGAGACAACTTGCCCGACATTGCCAAGCATTCCTCTGAAATGGAACGCAGAGCGGTCGATGCCGAGCGCGATACCGATGACTTGAAAAAAGCGGAGTACATGCAAGATAAAATTGGGGAAGTATTTGACGGCGTGATAAGCTCCGTGACCAGCTTTGGCATGTTTGTTGAATTGGATAATACAGTTGAAGGGCTCGTTCACGTCAGTTATTTAACGGACGATTATTATCACTTTGACGAACGAAGCTATTCGTTAATCGGCGAACGGACAAAAAAGATTTACCGTATTGGCGATTCAGTCAGGGTAAAAGTAATTGGCGTCAATATCGACGAACATGTTGTCGACTTCGAATTAGCAGGTAAAAAGCCAAAACAAAAGAAGAAAAAATAACGATGCCAGACACCGAAACGATTCTGGATTGTTCGGGGTGTCTGGCACTTGTACGGGATTTTTGGTAGAATGGGTGTAGTTAATCGGGTGGGGGATGTAAGATGCCAAAAGGACACGGAAAGGTTTACGCTCAGAATAAGAAAGCGTCACATGATTACTTTATAGAAGATACGTACGAAGCAGGAATCGTGCTGCAAGGTACAGAGATTAAATCGATTCGCAATGGCCGGGTGAATCTGAAGGATGCCCATGCCCGTATAGATCGAAAAGGCGAAGTATATATCGTTAACATGCATATATCCCCTTACGAACAAGGGAATCGTTTCAATCATGATCCAACGCGTTCGCGGAAATTGCTGCTGCATCGCAAGCAAATCGACAAGCTTATCGGACAAACGCAGCAACAAGGATATGCATTGGTGCCTTTGAAACTGTATATGAAAGACGGCTATGCAAAAATATTGCTCGGAGTTGGAAAAGGGAAAAAGAAATACGATAAGCGTGAGGATCTCAAACAAAAACAAATGAAACGCGATATTGATCGGGCAATGAAGGACCATGCCAGAAGATAACATACAAGTGCGCTTCCATATTTGAAAAGAAGCAAAACTTTGCAACCAGAAAAATGCCATCAGTTTAATAACTGGTGGTTTTTGGGTATTTAGGGACAAGGGGACAGGTCCCTTGTCCCCAAACGAATGGGGGAGGAATATGCATGAATGCAGACAGTCGACTTTTTGAGTGCCGGGAGGAAATACTTTCGTTGACCATGTGGCTTGCAAACGTTAACAGTATTGTAAACACGGAGGGGGAAAAGGTGATCGCCCATGCCATTCACACACATTTGGCATCACTCGACTATTTTCGAAATTATCCATCGCATTTGGCAATTGTCCAGACGGAGGATGATGAATCTGAGCGTTATAATGTACTTGCTTTTGTGAAAGGGGAAAAAACACAAAACAAGCGAACCGTGATTTTAATGGGGCATATGGATACGGTCGGTATAGACGATTTTAATCAGGAACAGAAATATGCTTTTTCTCCGGAAGAATGGCTGCAATTTTTGCAAAGTGGCAAGCTGGAGTTACCGGCAGAGGTGCAAAAACATGCAGCATCCGGCAAGTGGCTGTTCGGTCGCGGTATGCTCGATATGAAAAGTGGGCTGGCTGCCAATTTATTTTTGCTCAGTCATTATGCACAGCATCCCGAAGAGCTGGAAGGGAACCTGCTATTATTGGCAGAATGTGATGAGGAAGACGGCTCACATGGGGTTTTATCCGCATTAAAAACGTTAAAACAGTGGAAAAAAGAACATGATTTCCAATATGCGGCAGTTATTAACAGTGATTTTGTTGCACCGCTGCACAATGGAGATGCAAACCGCTATGTGTACAAAGGAACGGTGGGCAAATTGCTGCCATCCTTTTTTGTCACTGGAGCGGAAACACATGTCGGTGCGCCATTTGAAGGGATTGATCCCAATTTCATTATCGCGGAATTGACAAAACAAATTTGCTATAATCCCGAGCTGGTCAATGAAGCGCTTGGAGAGACGACCAAGCCGCCGGTTTCCCTGAAGCAGGTCGATTTAAAACCGGTGTACACCGTCCAAACGGCACTGTCTGCATTTGCCTATTATAATTTCTTTACCCATTCCTGGACGCCGGAAGAAGTCCTGTCCAAATTAAAAAAAGAAGCAGAAATCGCGTTTGCCAATAGCTTGAAATTAATGGACGAACGCTATCGCCACTATTGTAAACAACATAATCAGCCTTATCAGCCCTTGCCGTGGAAAGTGCGGGTATTTACGTATGAAGAAATGGAAAAGACGCTCGCCGAAAAACATGGCGAAGCATTCACAAGGCATATGGCAGCTTTTAAGTATCACCTGATGTATGATGAAACGTTGGACGTACGCATGTATGCAGCGAGAGTCGTTGAAGAAGCATGGAAGTGGATGGAAGATAAAAGTCCGGCGATTTTTGTTTTTTACACTTCGTTATACTCGCCACGTGTGGCATTGACCAATGAAACAGCCGATGAACGCATTCTTGCAGATGCATTGGAAAAAGGTGTGGAACATGTGCAAAAAAGCTACGCACATCCGATCAAGATCAAGCATTTTTTTCCTTACATTTCGGATATGAGCTTCGTGGCAATGAGTGACGATATGGATGAAATCGATGCGTATAAGCGAAATAATCCTGCTTGGGGTACAAAATTGTATGTGGCATATGAGGATGTCCATGAATTAAATATTCCGGTGATCAATATCGGACCATATGGATTGGATGCCCATAAAAAAATGGAACGCACGGAAATTGTCTATTCGATGGAAATCGTTCCGAATTTGATTGATTATGTGTTGCGGCATGTGCTTGCATCGGACCAACAATAGGATAAAACTGCCATGCCGGCGGTGTTGATTTTACAAGGTGATATGTTATAATAATACATGTAGTTAAGGCACACCAACGCTTAACTTTCGTAACTCCTTTTTTATTGGGGGACGTTACGGATTCGACAGGGATAGGTTGAGCTTGGGTGGCGCGTCGAGGTTACGTCTCGTAAAACGTTATCGCCTAATAATAACTGGCAAAACTAATAATCAACCTGCTTTAGCTGCTGCTGCGTAAGTAGTGCTTAAGCGATCCTTCCTGCTATCGCCCGTGTGGCAGATTGAAGGGTCTCAAATGAAGCGGGCTATACTATTGGCCACCGCCTGAGGTCAATAGTTGAAATGAATCAGGCTAGCTGCTAGGAAGCCAGTTGGCAGGCCGAATAGACAGCGAATGATAATATGTCAACTACACGCGTAGAAGCCGAAGTGGCAATATCTCTGGACGTGGGTTCGATTAGTGATTAGTCGCCTTTTGTAGCAATACAAAAGTGAAAATCCGGCTTTATCGGTGAAACCTAAGTTGCTTTTAAAGCAATACGGCAATGCCGAGCGGTATGTGGAGCAATCCAACAGCCGTGTATCGACTTATAGGCTGCCAGTTCGCTGGTAGTACTAAGATGCGAAATCCTGTCAAAAAAGGCAAATATACATTTCGCATAAGACGCCGGAGGACCTGTGAAATGCAGGTTCAAGATATAGTCAGTGCCATGACGAAAGCATGGAAGTGCACGTCCCACCGTCTCCATAGTTTTAAATGTTTTACAAGGAACCGTAAAATTTCCATTTGGGAATTTTATGGTTCTTTTTATTTTCTATGGATTTCTTAAGTTTATCCTGACGCTTCCAAAAAAATGCTGCGTTCCGATTGCATATACGAATCCCCGTATGTGGTGGGGGTTATTTATACATATATGCCTCCCATCAAAAGTCAGGCTTATTCACTACTGGCTCACCACCGCTTCATAATTTTATAGTGAAAATAATTCACTGTCATTTTTTCCCACCCAGAATAAATTCTTTTATTGTTGGACAGCTAAAATGAAATATTTTGTCTAACCACATTCCTTGTGATAAAAATAATATAAGGTTATATTCGCAAGCAGGGCGGGTTGAAAAAACTAAAAACCAAAAAAGGTGATGTTGTAATTGAAAATAATTGTTGTTGGGGCAAGCGGTACGATTGGACAGGCAATTACTGAAGTATTGGAGAAAGATCATGAAATTATTCGGGCCGGACGAAATGGTTTAGATGTTATAGTTGATATTACATCCGTTCAAAGTATTAAAAAAATGTACGAACAGACCGGAAAGGTGGATGCTGTGATTAGTGCAGCTGGTGGCGCACATTTTGCATCTGTCTCGGAACTCACGCCGGAATTAAATGAAATAGCAATCGAAAGTAAACTAAAAGGCCAAATTAATTTAGTTCTTTTAGGAATGGATTATGTTAATGATGGGGGAAGCTTCACATTAACAACTGGGATTATGATGGATGACCCAATCCGACAAGGGGCATCTGCAGCCATGGCAAATGGCGGTGTCAAAGCATTCGTAAAATCTGCAGCGATTGAAATGCCAAGAGGAATTCGTATCAATAGTGTTAGCCCTAATGTATTGCAGGAATCATTAGACAAATATGGCACGTTTTTCCCAGGATTTTTGCCAGTTCCTGCTAAACATGTAGCATTTTCCTTTAAAAAAAGCGTGGAAGGCGCTCAGACTGGGCAAAACTACGAGGTATATTAAATATAAACGACTTGATTCTTTGAGGCGGCATCTCAGCATACAAGTGCATTAAGGAATGAGGTGCCATTCTTATTTGGACAAGCATTATAAAACCAATTATCGTTTTTCAACTGTTGACGACAAATTTTCCCAAGCATCAAGTTTGTTAAAAGAAAAACAGAATATTTTACGAAATAACAGCCAGAAAACCAGTAATCAAACGGATTTCTGGGCTTTTTTTTCGTTTTACCTCAAAAAAGCCTCTTGTCGTTTTGGAAATAGGCAATACTTATTTGGTTTTGGAAACAAAAGGGGTTACTGCAAAATTAATGATAGTATCAATCATCGACTAATTTTCGGACACATATGCCCAAAATGATTAGGACTTTTTATTCATTTATGAAAAATGTGTGATTTCCAAGTCTGAACAGTTGATGAAATATGCTATACTGCATATTGTATAGCCATTGTATAACAGTGTTTTTATAAAGACTGATATGAAGAAGGTGAAGGATATGTTATATTCCAAGAAATATCTTCCTGTAGGTAGTGTCGTCGGCTTGGAAGGTGATTCGAGACGTCTGTTGGTAATTGGCAGGCAACTTTATTCCCAAACAAACAATGTGATTAGGGATTATGCTGCTGTCCCCTATCCAAAAGGGTTTACCGACTCAAGGGAGAAATTGATAGAGCTTTTTGCGATGTACCCATTTTCTTTTTCTGCTTAAAAATAAAAAGCGGGTGTCATCGTCCGCAAAGCCTAA
>NZ_JAROCA010000038.1 GCF_030732005.1 Tigheibacillus jepli
CCGAGTGATAAAACCTCAGCACTATAAAAGGGTATATGTTCCTTAAAAAAATTGTTCAGTTTAGTGTTGACATACCAATACCTAGATAGCCTAGAAGAATCCGAACCTACAATGGCAACACCTGAAGAAGAAGAAGCGTTAGAGTCTGATTCTTTAGGAGAAGATAATTTGTTTTCCAAAATAACAACAAAAATAAATGGCTTAGTTTTTGGAGAAAAAGTGAGTGCCGCAGCTTCAAAAACAAAGTCTGCCTCACATTCAAGAACCAAATACAGCTGGTATGGAACTAAGTTATTTACTGCAAAAATTGCTGCTAAATTCACTTACAATGGAAGCAAAGTAACCGCTTATCGAACTGAAAACTATATAAAGAGACATTTTGATGGAGGAATCTGGAGTGTCTATGACAAACACAGTGCTATTCAAAAACCGAGCACTAAAAAAAGAGTAGCTTACCAGGATGGTACTGCAAGCTGGGGACTATCCATCAAAGGCGTAGGTCTAGTTTTTGATGAGACCTATATAAGGGTAAATGTAGAGTGTAATCAAAATGGAAAAATTTCCAAATCAAGTGTATTAAGATAAAATAACACTAAATAAGAAGCATCTGGTTAATCTTATCCAGGTGCCTCTTATTCTTTTTTTCAAAACATTACTGTGTCTAAGGGTGTTATTAAAGGTATCGCCAACATATCACACTTTGCGCCTAATGACAGCTTTGCTGGTACTGCCCCCTGCAAAGCTTGTTCGTACTTATGAGGTAAAACGCCAGGTATTTAGCCAAATTACTCCAGCACACCACTCTTTCAACCCAATTCGTATTATGTTGAAAGAGTTCTAGGCTATAATAATGGTTACTTAACTTCCCCTATTTATTCTTTTGAACTATGATATAAACTAAGGAGATGATTTAATGTTGGATAACAGCAATTACACAAAGTTCATGTTTGAAAAACCAGAGATGAAAAAACACATTGACAATATGTATGACCTCGTATCGAATTATGCCAAGAAGAATAACATCCATTTAGCTACCAATGACATTGCAGAAACATTTGTAGAAGCCATTGCAACCTACATATCAGACAGTGAAAATCAAACAAAAACGTCTGAAAAATACTTTCATCTGTATGCAGATCTCAGGGAAAATGGCCTCGGTCTAGGTAGCATATCTCACGAAGAAGCTGTTGCAACGTTGAAGAGTAAAGGTTTAACTTTGAGCCATGAAATACTGCTCCCATGAAATCCGTTCCATACTCCCCACCCTCTTTATAAGCCTAAAATTATGGCCCCGATAATGTAAGATATTGTGAATAGCACTACGACTAAAATGACTTCGTAAAGATACTTTGTTGCTACTGATCCAACAAGGACTATTAATATCAACACAATAGCTCCCAATGGAATCGCACCTAATCTCTGCCACGAGTTAAGCAGGCGGATTATTTTTTGTTCATTTTATCCACAATGTCGATTATGCGCTTGCGTGGATCGTAATCTGGCGGATTTTTAAAGGAAGTAGGTGAATTCATAAACTCTCCTGTTTCAGAACCCACGTACGTTTGCTCCACATCCGTTTTGGAATCTTGAATCGTATCTAGCAGATTACGAATTTGCTTATTATCATTATCTTTTATTTTTCCTGCGTTAATCGAATGGGATAGGTAATCGATATTCTCCATTTGCGCACGTATGAATTGATCAACCGTCTGATTGATTAGGTTCACACTTTCTGCTGTCGTGTCTGTTAGCTGGCTATCTATCTTGTTTTTGGAGCTTATGTAAGCCGAAGTGCCTATGACAATACTTGGAATTAACAGCACTGCCAAAAAGGACACAATTAATCTTGTTTTTAAACTGATGCTTTTATGTATTCCTTTTTTCTTCAATATTCTCCCTCACCTATTCTAAAATACATATTGAAAAATGATACTTATGGACTAAACCTCTATTAATTAATATCGTCATATAAATGGAATTATGTTGCATTTTGAAACAAAATCTCCTCATTTCAAAAGCTCAGCGAATTTAAAAATGGAAAAACCCCATGAAGCAGCATTCTGCATACATTCTAGGGGGCTTTTCTGCAATAAAAATCCTCCCTGCTCGCAACATATTTGGAGCCGAGAGGATTTTTTCTAATCTGTTACCTTAATTTTGCCGTTATCCGTGCTAAGTTCAATTTTGTTTTTTCCGTCTCCAAAAACCCTGCTGCCTTCTTGACCAAAGATTTCAGCTCTGCCATTGTGCACGGTGACAATAAATGCAGCGTTTTTGGGCCGATTAGCTGTTTTAATGGTAATACCGCCATTGTCCGTTTGAAAATCAATCGGCCGATCCAAATTATCGGTTTGCATCGTAATCTTGCCATTTTCTGTTCTTCCGATGATTTCCCCGGTAACACTTTCCAAATTCACCGACCCATTATTCGTATGCAGGTGCGTTTTGTGCGTTTTCGCTTGGACAAGTTCAATTTTTCCGTTATCAGAATCCAATGTTACATCGGCAAAATGGATATTTTTTGTATAAACCCTTCCGTTGCTTGTATTTGCTGTGAACTTTTTGCCTTGCAAATCATTTAGTGTCAACCTGCCGTTATCGGATGCAGCATAAATAACATCTGCATGTACCTGTGCCAGACTAACCTTTCCATTGTCACTTTTTATTTTCAGTGAAGCGTAATGCTTTTGCGGAACATATATTTTAACGACCAATGGTTTCGAAAAAAGATCAAATTGGAAAAGCTTCCAGTAGCGCTCTTTTAACCGGACAGTTAATGTTTTGTTTTCGATGGATGCCGAAAATCGATATTTTTTGCCTTTTGCCTTCGCACCCGAAACTTCTGCTTTTGCAGTAGATTCCGCTGTCGTGACGACTTCTACCCTGGCGTTATCCGTTTCGATGTCAATCGATTGAAAAGCATCCCCCGGTAATTTTTTTGTTTCCGACACGGTTTCCTTTTCTTTGCTACCTGTCAGGATTGCCCCGACGGCACCAGCAATGAGAAGGATTACCCCAATAATTGCCAGCTTCTTTATTTTATGCATGGCTCAACCCCCCTCTCACAAGATTTACATTCCATTTCAAATAACGTACAAACATCCATACCAAGCCTTTTGACAAGAAATACATGAAAATGCCAAGCAACAAGCCAAACCCGGCTGTCGCAACAGAAACGAACAAATCAAACCATTCGAATGTGCCCGGATATAGGATAGCGTTGACGAGCACCAGCAAAGGACTTAATACAAACGATCCCGCAGCTATCCAGCCGCTTGCCAGCACAGCGACAAGCGCAATGAATGGTCCAAGAACCAGAATCAAATTTAAAAATCCCAGCCCGATTCCTGCCCAGACAGCACGAAGAATATTTCCGGTCGAGGCTTTCGATTGTGCTTTTTCCACTTGATAAACAGCAAGAATCTCCTTGCCTATTTTTCTCGGTGAACCGAGTGCCTCCGCAATTTCGGCTTCCGTCTTGCCTTCTTCTTTTCCAAGCACAAAATGTTCATCATAATCCCTTCGTATATCCTCCCTCTCCTCTGCTGACAGGGGTTTTAATGCGTCATCTAAATCCCGTAAAAATTGTTCTTTATTCACCATTCTCACCATCCTTTATGAGTTGATTGACTGCTTCCGAAAATGCATACCACTCATTTAGCTGCTGTTGCAAATGCGCATGTCCTAGTTCTGTCAACTTATAATACTTACGTGATGGACCCTCGGTAGATTCTTGTAAATAAGTGGTGAGATAACCTTCTTTTGTAAGGCGTCTTAACAAGGGATAGATGGAGCCTTCTGCTATTTCCACCTTTTCGGAAATTTTTTGTACCAACTCGTAACCATAACAATCCTTTTTAACCAGCAGTACAAGGACACAAATTTCCAGTATTCCTTTCTTGAACTGCACATTCATTTGAATCACCCCATCTTGTTGTTCACTACCTTGCATTGAACAGTACTTATCTAAAATAATATTACCATACACTACCGTTTATTACAAGGTAGTAATTTTTATTTAATATATGCGAGAATGCATGTTTTGAGAATAAAAAAAACAGCCTTTAATTAAAACAAACGTTTGTTTTCCGTCAACAGTCCATCAGTGTGAAAAAAATACGCACGACTGGTTGTTTGTTGATCAGAAAGGTACCGGCAGTTTCCCCCGGTTAGGCTTTTTGTTTACTCACAGTCGACCGATGGTACTATTACCGGTGAGTAACAGGATATTTAAAAAAGTGAAGTAAAATGCCAGATTGATATTTAAAAAAAATGAGGATGTAGTACAATAAGATGTAGGTGAGGGAGTGCAAGATAGGTAATTCAAGTTTTAATATTTTTGTGCCTATTATTTATCTCAAAAGGGGAGAAAGAAATGAGTGAAAAATTATTAGAGCAAATCCTGCACGAAATCAAATTCCTTCATAGCGATAATACTAGTATACGTAGCGAAATAAAATCTCTCAAAAATGATGTAAAATCGCTTATGGATGCGAATACAAGAATCGAATCTGAAATCCATGATATCCATCAAGAACAAAAGTCCACTTCAGAACGCATAACCGGCATGGATGAACGACTAACCAGCACTGATGAACGCATAACCGGCATGGATGAACGCATAATCAGCACGGGAGAACGCATAACCAGCATGGATGAACGACTAACCAGCATGGACAAAAAGGTGGATGTCATTAAGCAGCAAACCGTACAAAATGCTGAAAGCTTGTCGGATACAAAAAGCCTCGTTCAAAAAATGATGGAGGACAACCTATCCATCCAGGAAGTTATTGGTGAACATGAGATAGCCATTCGGACATTGAGAAGGAAGCCTGTATAATTAATCTTTCCCACCATTTTCTTTTGCTTGTCAAAAGCATGCATTTTCCTTCTCAACTTTTCCAACCATTTCACAAATCATTTTGTCTGCAATACTGTATTCCCTCACCAGCTTAGTGTACTGATTTTTTCCTCAAGAAAGCTACATCGCATGTTTGATTCCCTTTTTCACCAGTACCCAATTGGCAGGATAGCTTGTCAAAAATCCAAACATCATGGCAATCTGCATCATAAACCAGAATACGGGTGAATTTGGTTTAGGCATTTTTGCGAAAAATACAAAATGGGTCAATGCCATCCAGCCAAACATGCCAATATCAAATGCAATTAACGACAGCGTATCCGCTTTTATCGCGTTTTTAATCGCTCTTGCTGGTTCATCATGTTTTTTAAAACCCATTCCATAATATTGGAATGCAATACCAAAAATATAGGCTAAAACAAACTCCACTGTATAATCAGCAAGCAAAGCACTTCCTGCGACGGTAAAACCAGTTAAAAAAACAATTGGGCCACCGATCATGTCTCCTAAAGCACAGCCACTGCTGCAATGGGTCGTTGAGACAAATACGCTTTGCCAAAATGGTTTATTGGCATGACCATGTTGCATATGCTGATGGTTCATGCCATCGTGCTCGTAATGATGCAATTTTCCATGTCCTTCATGCCCGCTTCCGGTATTTCGCCCCATTTTATAGTACGCCCAGATCCCGGCTATCGGGAAAAAAAGCCCCGTCAAGGGCCAAACGATATTCATGATTGGCATCATCTCTTGCGGATTTTTCCGGACATCCATTGCAATCAACATTGCTTGCACCACACCAAGTATGATTGCTGCCCATGAAACAATTTCCAGCGACATGCTATATGCACATCCTTTATAGCAAAATTGGTTATGCCTTACCCGTGTACCCTTTTGCAAAAATACAAAACACGAAGGGAGCAGGTTTTGTCTGCTGTCAAAAAGCCGTACAGCACCCGCTCCCAATTAAATGTAATTGAATGTTCGAATGTTGTTGTCTTATGCAGCTAAGCAAGTCTGCCGCAAATCATATGGGAGTTAGAACATCCATATATTTCATGATGCTAATTTGTAAACATTTAATTCCCAACTGAACCAGCCTCCATGACCATCCGCCTTGTCAATTCGGTTTCACACTTTCCGAGTTGTAGCCTTACAGCTCAATACCTTTAAATGGCAAAAAAGGCTTGATGCCCCGCTTATTGCCGGGTATAAAGCGCATGTCGGCAATCAAATGACTGGCATAGCCAATTACACAGGCTTCAAATAAACCTGCAACGGGAAAATCTTTGGAAAGATACGATGCAATCATTGCGTAAAAGCCCAAGCCTAGCAAAGAATGTGTATACGATCGGTGAGTAAGCAGCGAAGCAACTATTACATAAACACCAAATAATTGGATCCAAATACGAGCAAGTGACAACCCTGCAATGAGCATCACGGCACCAGTTAAAAGCAACATAAATTTTCTTGAAAACTTTGGCAGTACGAAAAGCAGTACAGCCGCTTCAAATAAACCAACGTAGCGATGGATTCCCGTTGTGTAAAAATACGCATAGCATCCAAGCAACACAGCTATCAGACGTACAATGGTATTCAAATATTTATTCGATAATGCGAGGCGATGTGTCAGTTTACCACCTATATCAAGATCTGGCACTAAGCCTGAGAGCATTCCTGCTCCAGTCAATAACACCATATCTGCCGGAGAAGAAGCCACTGATTGCGCCACTGCAAAACCGACAGCCGCTCCCAGCATGCCATGGGCTGTTCCTTTCATTATTATACGACTCCTTATTACCGCTTATATATGGATGCGGGGTTGCCGTTCTTCCTCGAAACGTATGATTTGATTTACAGGTTTTGGTGCATATCCGTAAAACGTTTCAGCCTTATAGGAATGAATCTGCTCGTACACCTTTATCATATTTTCGTAAATGGTTTTTTCGGATACGTCATCTTTTGCCCAATATAAAATTTCCATTTGCGTTTCGTCATTCGCTACGAGCGCTTGAAAATAATATACAATTGGCACTGCATGTCGAAACCCTTCCCGTTTATAAAAATGCAGTCTCCTTTTTGTGTCCTGATCCACTTCGTTAACGGGCTCCACTTCCAAAATGATTGGTTTATTTTTGACTTTTAGTCTCTCCATCAGCTGATGCCCGATCCCTTTACCCCTTGATGCACCGGACACCAATAAGAAATCGATAAATATAAATGTGTCAAATTCCGCGTACATGAGAATGTGATACGGTCCCTCGTCCTTTACGTAAATATCTCCTTTTTCACTTAACAGTGCATCCAATTGTGCTTTCGATTTCATTTCCACAGTTGGAAAATATGTATTCAATTTTTCATACCAGTTCATTTGAAGTTCTCCTTTTTGTCTAACAGTACATATACAGGCTCATTATATCCCATGTAAACAGAAATCACCATTCAATGCAGGCTTATCCCTTGTTTCCTTCTTCTGCGCCTTCGTATCATGAATTTAAATAAAAGCTTCAGCAAAGGTGGGATGGCAAAATATATAAAAAACGTCCTAAACAACTGATAACCAGACACGATGGAAAGATCTGCGCCAATTGCATGTGCAATAATCCCCATCTGATCCATGCCGCCAGGTGCCAGGCTCAGCAACGCGGTAGCCCTGGAGACGGGATGCAGCAATGTCAAAAACAGACTAATCAAAATAGACCCCGCTACAAGCATGACGCCGCTTGCAATTGCCAAGCTAAACGTCCGGCTTTTCTGGCTGATTTCATCGATATGCAGCATCAGTCCCACGTGCGTACCGATTAGAAGCTGTGCAGCATCAATTGCAGGCATTGGTAAATGTGGCCCCTGCAGACCGAGCAGCTGCAAAACAATCGTTGCCAACATTGGTCCTAATAAAGCAGCTGTCGGAAAATGAATTTTCTTTCCCAGCCATGCTAAAATGATACCCAAAACTGCAAAAACAAGCATATTCGGGAACAAGCTGACGGAGGCTACGTCAGGAATTGCTCCTGTTTCCCCGTGCCCAGTGGCATGTTGTCCAAAGAAAGGAATCATTACAAGCAAGGGCATCACCATGATGATAATCATCAGGCGAGTTACCTGTGTCACCGTCACGACAGCTAAATTAATTCCTTTTGTTTCTTCCGCTAGGGCAATGACCTGTGTTAGTCCTCCAGGAAGGCTAGCCAATAATGACGTCTGATAATCGCTATCGGAAAGCCTGGAAACAACAAATGCGATTGCAGTACACAATGCCATCAATAGAACCGTCATCAGCAGCATCGTTGGGAGCTGCAAAGCCATATCACGCAAAGCAGCCGTTGTCATCGAAAGACCAATGGTGTACCCGACAACCATCATCCCTATGTTGCGGAACTGGTATGGCCACGCCAGATGCCATTTCATGACATTCCTGCCAAGCACCACTGCAATCATCGGACCAAGCAGCCATGGAACCGGAATACCAATCCATTGAAACAACATGCCACCAATACCGGCAATAAGGCATGTGCTGATAATTTGTCGCAAATTGTAGTTGCTGTTTTTCATGCGGATCCCCAGTCCTTGTCTACCGTTTATGTTGCCCAAACTATTATACAATAAATTTTTTCATCCATTCTTTACCTGCTAGAAAAAAATGTTGGCTAGATAGTTCATAAAAAGAATAAGCAGCAACGTTTATTTCCAGTGAAAAACGAAGAATGAAATATAAACAAAATTATAAAGGAAAGGAGGAATCCCCCTTTCCTAGTCCTTATTCATTATAACATGAATACCCCAATAACTTTACCAGTGAGATTCTACCTCAATTTGTCTATGTTCATTAAGTTTCACAAACTGGCGAAATGATTTTTCATTACTTTGCTAACATCCTTTACAGTTTTGATCCGCTTTTAAACAATGGGCTTCTACCCAGAAAATAATCTAAAAAGCATACGGCCGGCTTTTTTCGGCGATACGCTTTTTATTTTAACATGATCTTCGCTATTTAATGGCAAGGTAGCTTTTACATTCGGATTTCGATATCATTTTAGTTTCACATCACGCCACTCGCCATATCTTTTTTGCTAAACGTTTCGGATACCATTATCCTACTTTTTCGTTTGTCCGTAAATCATCTGTATGTTCCTTTTGGGACAAAAATGAAAAACGCTCATAGTCACTCGACGATTGGAAATAATATAGCTGAATTGCTGCTGATGCGTTCGCAGCGTCTACATCATTGCAAATGAGAAAGGAAATGACAACATGCATAATGCATTTTCTCAGACACACCAGCGGCCGTTCCCCCTGCCAAAACGACGCTGGATGATGACGCAATCCTGGCACCATCTACTGTTTTGCCATTGGCAGGCTGATGAAAAAATCCTTCGAAAATTGCTCCCACCTGAATTGGAAGTAGATACCTATGAGGGAAAGGCATGGATAGGCGTCCTTCCTTTCAGGGTGAAGAATATGCGGGTACGTGGTATGCCAAACCCTCCTTTCATAAATACCTTTTTACAGTTAAACATCCGGACTTATGTTACATACAATGGAGTTCCGGGCATTTTTTTCTTTACATTGGATAGTGACAAGTGGCTGACAGTAATTGGTGGAAAAATTGGCGCACTCGTTCCTTACCGAAAAGCGGCAATGAGGATGTACAAAAGGGACGATAAGATTCATTTTCATAGCGAGCCAGATGGCGCTGATTCCATTGGAAGAAAACTCGACTTGGAATATCATCCTGTCTCAGAACCCTATTCACCTGATCCGGAAAGCTTGGAATATTGGCTGTTTGAACGCTATTGCTATTTTACTGTTCTCAATAAAAAAGTGTATCGCGGTGATACCCACCATACGCATTGGAAAGTCAGCAAGGCAGAAGCGAATATTCATCAATATCCGCTTTATAAAAACCTGATCAATCTGGATTTTACCGAGAAACCACTCCTTCACTACACCAGAAAAAAGCAAGCATTCATGTGGACACCTGTGCGTGCTTAAAAATATACAGGCCGTCTAAAAACATACCTCCATAAGCAATAATAAGCGCGGGTGTCCTTGCAGGCTAAAAGTGCGCTAGATGCCGGATTCGGTTGAGTGACTGAAGCATGCATTTTTTCCACTTTCGGCTGTTCATTCGGGGTATGGGCTACCGAATGATGCGATTTTTTCTTCGTTCGGTCGTTCATCGACGTTATGAGATACCAAATGACACGGTTTTTCTCTCGTTCGGTCGTTCATCGGGTTTATGAGATACCGAATGATGCGTTTTTTCTCTCGTTCGGTCGTTCATCCGGCTTATGAGATACCGAATGATGCAATTTTTTTCTCGTTCGGTCGTTCATCGATGTTATGAGCGACCGAACGACGTGGTTTTTCTCTCGTTCAGTCGTTCATCGGGTTTATGAGATACCGAATGACGCGATTTTTTCTTCGTTCGGTCGTTCATCGACGTTATGAGATACCGAATGACGCGTTTTTTCTCTCGTTCGGTCGTTCATCGGCGCTATGAGATACCGAATGATGCAATTTTTCTCTCGTTCGGTCGTTCATCCGGCTTATGAGATACCGAATGACGCGTTTTTTCTTCGTTCGGTCGTTCATCCGGCTTATGAGATACCGAATGATGCGTTTTTTCTCTCGTTCGGTCGTTCATCGACGTTATGAGCGACCGAACGACGTGTTTTTTCTCTCATTCAGTCGCTCATCCAAGTTATGTGCGACCGATGCAGATATTTTCTTGGCTTTCCTTTATACAAATGAATTACATCCTCCCCGTATAATGCAAAATTGCATCATGCAAGAATTTTGCACCGCCTTTTACTCTTTTATCATAATAAGTTGTGAAGCGTTCATCCGCCACATACATTTCAGCAAGCCCTGCGTGCGCTTCCTTCGAATAAGTTGGCCATGAGTACATCAGCCACTGCTTATGCTTTTCCGCCAGTTCTTGTGCTTCTTTACCAGCTGGATCCCCTGTAGCATTTGCTTTATCCAACAATTCAAACAGTTCTTCCTCCAGTTTCGTCATTGCCTGAAAATCTTCCTGTAACATATTCCTTAACTTTTTATTGCTGGCATCAATCGTATCATCACCATACTTATCCCGGATTTCTTTTCCATATTTTTGCTCATTATCATGGATTAATTTTTCTTTAAACCCATCGAATTTCTCATTGTCCTGCATTGCCGCACCTCCTTCAAGACTGGCAATTGTTTTCTCTACAGTCGTCATTAATTTGTCAAGGCGGGAGCGTTTTTCCTCCAGGGCTTTGTGATGGTTTTTCAGGGCTGCAACCTGATCGAAGGACGGATCATGGACAATTCTCGAAATCTCTTCCAATCCAAAACCCAATTCACGGTAAAATAATATTTGCTGCAACAGATCCACTTCTTTTTCCCCGTATATCCGGTAGCCTGAGGTATTGATTCTTGCCGGCTTTAATAATCCGATTTGATCATAATAACGCAGGGTACGGCCGCTTACCCCTGACAGTTGCGCCAGCTTTTTGACTGTATATTCCATGTGCTCCACCTTCCTGACATCTTCATCATAAACCTTTACGTGGCGTAAAGGTCAAGTGGTAGTGAAAAATTATTATTGAAAGTAGCAGAACTTTCGCTGAAGTATACCTGGAAATCCCGGATAGAACATTTTTTAAAAGTTGCATGCAGTAAACATAAAAGCAGGATTTCCATATGCAGCGGAAATCCTGCCTTTATATGAAGGATCTTTTGTTGACGACAAGCGATATATTTCTCCTCAAGAAAATACCCGAAAAACACAACATATCACCTGTATGGCGCATAGCTTTGATACACTTGTGAACAAAGGTGCAAGCGCCCGTTTAGCAACGTACAAACTGGAGCACTTTGGGCCTGCGATTACTCGTCCCATCAAAACATCTGGGGCTGCGGTTACTCGCCCCACCCAAAACCCTTGCTAGTTGCTGGGCGCTGGAGCCGGACGTGGCTGTCATAGTAAATGACATGAATACAGTCCAATTTTATACTTTCCTTTACCTACAAGATAGACTAGGCATGCACCTGCCTTAACGTTTCAACAAGCCTTTTTCCTGGTCCCTTTTCGCCTGTTCCTTCATTAAATAATGTTTCTTTTTGCCTGTCGCGGTATAAGGAAGTTCATCTATAAATTGATAGAACCGTGGGCATTTGTAGTCGGCCAGCATCGGATTTTCCAAACAAAATTTATGCAATTCATCAGCTGTGAGAGAGTCATCGCTTTTTACAATATACGCAACGACTGATTCACCGCGAAGTTTATCCGGAACGCCTACAACAACCGACTCCGAAACTTTCGGATGTGTATTCAATACTTCTTCGACTTGGACAGGGTGGATATTTTCACCCGAAGATACAATCATATCGTCTTTACGTCCGACAATCGTAATGTATTCATTCTCATCCCATGTAGCCATGTCACCGATATAAATCCATCCTTTATAAAAAACCTTTTCGCTCTCTTCTGGTTTATTTACGTAGGCATAGGCGCTTTTACCAGGTGCTTTGACAATAACTTCACCGACCTCGCTTCCGTCCTTGGCAGCAAAATCATCCGGTTCCGCCTTGCGATCGGAGTAGACTTTCACGACAGCTACATCGTCATCTGTACAGGATCTACCTGCCGAGCCAGCCATTTCAGGCAAGTCGTATGGACGCAAGAATGTGTTCCAAAAAGCTTCTGATGTTCCATAGCCATTAAAAATGTTCGGCGTCAGCGTTTCTTGGAATTTGATGCAGTCTTCTTTTTCCAAAGGAGACCCCATGGTGACAATCCCTTTTAATCTGGACAAATCGTAATGCTTTTTCTGTTGCGCATGATACAGCATTTTCAAAATGGATGGGACACCGATTAAAAAGGTAATACCGTATTCACTAACGTATTCCAGGCATTTTTTCGGTTCAAAGTTTCGCAGAATAACAACCTCTCCGCCCATATACAATGTTGGATTCGGACCGCCGGAATGAATGCCGCCCCGATGAAACCATGGGCTCATATTCATTGTCTTGTCATGCGGGTTCAATGGAAAGTGCATGGCAACATCGTGCGCCGAAAGCACTTCATTGACGTTGTTAAGCGGAACACCTTTTGGTCTACCCGTCGTCCCGGATGTATACAGCCTTGTCACCTCATCATAAACATGCGGAGTGCCTTCCACAACTGGTTCACGATCTGATTGGTTTTGCACATATGCATCAAAAGCGGCATGTCCCTCCGGAAGTGCAGCTTCCTTGGACATATCGACCATGATTACGCGGCGTGGCTGGTGATTTGCCATGGAAAGTCCCTGAATAGCCGTTTCTTTGTACTCTGCGTCATAGACAAAAATTGCCGGCTTGCTGTCATTAATAATGGAAGCTGTCTCGCCTGCGGAAAGCCGGAAATTGATCGGCGAATTAATGGCGCCAATTTTTTGCGGGGCAAGATAGCAGAAAACAAACTCCGCAGAATTTGGCAGCTGATACATAATCACATCGTTTTTTCCAACCCCGTCATGCAGAAGTGCGTTTGCAAAGCGATTCACATCTTTATTCAGTTCAGCGTATGTCCATGTTTTATTCCGCAATGGACATGTTAAAGCCGGACGGTTTGCATACCTGTGTGTGTTACGGATAAAACCATTGATATATGTAAACTCACTTTCAAAGGTTTTTCGAAACATTGATACATCATACGTAAATTGTTTTTCTTCCATTTTATTTCACCCACTTTTAATTAATGATTTTCATTGTATTGGCCAACAATCAATGAGGTATTCTGCCCACCAAACCCAAACGCGTTGGACATGGCCACTTTCACATCTGCTTTGCGTGCTTCATTCGGTACATAATCGAGGTCGCATGTAGGGTCCGCGTCTCGGTAATTAATCGTTGGCGGAATAAGAGAATCTTTTATCGCCAGAATACAGGCAATGCATTCTGTGACGCCACCAGCACCCATTAAATGCCCGGTTGCCCCTTTTGTAGAGCTAACGGGTATTTGTTTTGCCAACCTTTCCCCGAAAAGGGATTTTAATGCTGTTGTCTCCGCTTCGTCACCAAGCTTGGTAGAAGTACCATGTGCATTGATGTAACCAATCTCGTTTGGCTCAACCCCTGCTTCATCCATTGCCTGCTGCATGCAGCGAATTTCACCGTAACCATGCGGCTCCGGCGAGGTTACATGGTAGGCATCTGTGTTGTTAGCATATCCCAGCAATTCCGCTTGTATGTCCACATTCCTTGCCTGCGCACGATCCATTTTTTCCAACACCAGTGCTCCTGCACCTTCTCCCATGACAAAACCGTCCCGATTCAAATCAAAAGGACGGCTGGCTTCACTTGGATGGTCGTTGTTAGTTGAAAGTGCACGCGCTGATTGAAGACCAGCAGCCATTAATCCACTAAGAATTGATTCGGCTCCGACTGCTATTACAACATCTGCCTGGTCCGCTTTCAACAGCATGGAAGCCGTTCCGATTGCATCCGCACCGGACGAACAGGCCGTATTGACGGTTATGCTTGGACCCTTGATGCCATGCATGATTGCAATTTGGGCGGCTCCGATATTGCCGAGCATTTTTGGCACAATATGCGGGCTTAACCGATAGCTTCCTTTCTCGGAAATTCGCGCCTGCGCAGCTGCAGCTGAAGAAATACCACCAAGCGCGGTTCCAAGTACAATGCCAATCCGCTCCGGCTTCGCTTCAGGTTTGCTTTGATCTAGTGCTTCCTGAGCAGCTACTAAAGCAAATTGCATAAAAATATCCGTATTCTTTACCAGTTTTTTGGGTAAAAAATCAGTCGGATTGAAGTCCTTTACTTCTGCTGCAATTTTCACCTGCAAATCGCTCGTATCAAACCGGGTAATACGCGAAACACCGCTTTTTCCGGCAATCAGGTTTTTCCAATAGGATGCAACCCCGATGCCCACAGGTGTAACTGCACCCATTCCCGTAATAGCAATCCGCTCTTTTGTCATTCTCACCCCTCCTCTGTTTCATTTTGTAAATATATTTCGCTCATTTTTTCCCATAATTCCGGGAAGCGTTTTTTAAGGTTAAAAGGTTTCCCGTCATCATCGACATAAGCATGCGATGTCATGCCTTCTGCAGCCAGTTCTCCATTTTCTTTTAGCACCTGATAGGCAAATGCTAGTCTAGAACGAGTCAGTACAGAAAGCGTAGTCCGTATTTTAATCTTTTCCAAGGGGCGTAGCATCTTCTTATAGTTGCAGTCCGCCTTTAAGCAAACGAGCGAAATTCCTTGATTTTGAAAGGTTTCCATATAGGGAAAACCTGTATCGGCGAAAAACTGCATGCGCGCATCCGTAAACCATTCGAAATTCCTTGCATAATATGAAATGCCCGCTGCATCGCAGTCTCCCCACGTTACAGTCATTCCCATTTCGCGATGTAAATAAGCCTCTGACATGCGAATCCTCCTTTCCCAATTTGAATTATTGAATTATTGTACACCAAACAAAAAGCGGCATGAATTATTTTGCCTGCAATTGTTTTCATGGCTAGGCATGGGAGGGCTCCGTTGTTGCGATTGGATAGATTTGCCGAGGAGGGGGAGTTGCTATATGTAGCCATTTTTTTGCCATTTCGGTTTGCTCACTGTCGAGCAAGTGGGGATTACTTTCCAGGTGGTGTCGAATACTTCATGATTTTTGTCAAATACTTCACGTTCGCAGCGATTTACTTTCCAATCCGTGTCGAATACTTCAAACCCATAAATCGGACCTAACCCGAAATAAAGTGAAACTTCAATCGGTGGGGGTTTTTGCACTCCCCCCCCACTGACCAAGTAATGAATTCGGGTTAAAACCGCCACATCCCGTGGTAACACCCGAGTGACCAACGTCCTGTTGGCCCGAACCAATCGGGCTTTTGACTTTCTGTTGATCCGTTGCTCTTCAATTATTGAAGGGGGGCTTACAGCCAGTAAAATATGCGCTTAAACCAGTACCTTACTTGGCTAGATATATATGGCTAGATTGAACACAATTGCTGCCATCCTCTGGTAAAGCAAAAGCACCCCAATCCCGGGATGCTTTGACTTTTTAGCCTTATTTTGTTTTATTAACATACTGCCGTTTATGATCCTTTATGCCTGCCACAACAATTGCCGCCGGGTCCTCATCTATGTTTAAAGACACAGCTGCCCCATCCGTAGGCAATTTCTCTTGAAAAATTTCTTCGTATTTTGTAACAGATACCTCTTTGCGGGCAGCAAACATTTCCGCATGGTGCGCCTGGTATAAATAGTTACGGTAATTCGGCTGCAAAACACATGAGAAAAATTCGCCAATAGCCCCTGACCCATAGCTATACATGCCAATTCTAGCTCCTGCCTGCAAATCCGTTTTATTTTCCAGCAGGGACAGTAAACTCAAATAGAGTGATGCTGTGTAAATGTTGCCAATATTTTTATTATACGTTTTGCTGATTTCATAGTTTGCCAGCAGGCGTTCCCGGTCTGCTTCCGCTCCTTCATCAAGTATTGTTCTGAGCGCCTTCAATCCCATTTTCGTATATGGCATATGGAAGCAAATTGCCTCATAATCAGCCAGTCCAAGCTGGGTTTTTTCCTTATATTGCTCCCAAACCTTATTGAAAAAAGAAATATATTGCTCGTTGGAAAACTTGCCGTCTACGAATGCATTTTCAGAATAAGTTGGGCGCCAAAAATCCATGATATCGTCTGTCGCGTAGGCATTATGTTCTTCAAATGCAAGCAATCTTGGATTTTGGCTGATTAGCATCGCAACTGCCCCAGCGCCTTGTGTCACCTCACCAGATGTGTTCAGTCCATACCTAGCAATGTCTGAACCAATTACCAATGCTTTGCGGTCAGGATGCAATGCCACATGCCCTTTTGCCATTTGAATGCCGGCCGTCGCTCCATAGCACGCCTGCTTGATCTCAAACGTACGTGCTTGCGGCTTTAATCCAATTAAACGGTGGACATAGGTCGCAGCAGACTTCGATTGGTCAATTCCTGATTCCGTACCAACGATAACCAAATCAATTTTTTCTTTGTCATCCTCATCCAAAATCTCCAGCGCAGCGTTAGCGGCCAATGTAACTGTATCCTGTGTGATCGGCGCTAATGCCATCTTTTCCTGGCCAATACCAGTGATGAATTTACCGGGATCTACGTCTCTGGCGACAGCCAATTGCTTCATATCCACAAAAAGATGTGGTGTATAGCATCCAATTTTATCAATACCTATATTCATTCCTAACGCTCCCCACGCTATGTTTTATACGATGTTGTAACATCAATACGTGAAACATCTCACAAATTTATTGTACAGATGGAGACAGCTATCGTCAAAGATGGGAATGATAGACTCGCTTTTTTCTACAACATTTGTTTAAAATGCCCTCCCTTTGAATGGGGACTTGTATATATACTTCATTCTGAGTCAAATGGCGAAGACAAAATTCCAAAGGACTGTACGATCCAGGACAGGGGTATTACGTATAATGAACTGGAACCATATTACGGTAAATTTGAAAAAACAGCAGGCATTTCCCGGGGAAGAAAAACCAAGCGGTCCCCCTCGTTCAGATAAATACCCTACCCCGTCTATGAAGGATACATCGGTGAAGATTTCCTTGGCAATCCGTCGCTGCGAGTAACGTGCAATTACAGGGATCAACATCAGCCTCGTGCGCCACGGCATCAATACAGCGAAAAAAATCATGGAAAAAATGGGTGCGGATTTCGTAGACGTGGATGAAATTAAAGACGATGTAAAATTTAACCATAAATGCTACACCGACCACTTTATCGGTGGGGCAATCATGGGTGCCAGCCCCGCTGTGAACACCTATTCACATATGTGGGATATGGAAAATCTATTTGTTGTAGGAGGCTCTTCTTTCCCACACAATAGCAACTACAACTCCACAGTGACGATTGGGGCCTTTGCCTATCGAGCTTCAGAGGGAATGGAATGATGAAATATTTGAAAAATGGCGGTGGATTATTGAATCAATAAAGATGTAAAGGATTAAAAATCACCGTTTTTATTTCTCGGCAAGTTTACTTTCCAAGAAATAAAACGGTGGCTTTTGTGTGCTAGCTGTCGATACCTATATCGCCCAATCACCATTTCTAAAAATCGGTACAACCGTTCCATCTTGTTTGATGCCATCAACATCCATCTTGTCGGAACCAATCATAAAGTCGACATGCACCGTTGATGTATTCATGCCATGCGCTTGCAATTCCTCTTTGCTCATTTTTGTACCACCCTTGATGGTCGTCGGATATGCTGCTCCAATTGCTAGATGGTTCGAGGCATTTTCATCAAAAAGGGTTTCAAAAAATGTAATTCCCGACTGGGAAATAGGTGATGGATCTGGTACGAGGGCAACTTCTCCCAATCCGGTTGCCCCCTCATTATCCTCCACTAGCTTTTTAATCGTTGCATCCCCTTTTTCAGCCGAAATGTCCACGATTTTTCCATCTTTAAAATGTACCTCAATTCCTTCAATTAACGTCCCGGCGTAGCTTAGTGGTCTTGTGCTGCGAACAACTCCGTCCATGCGGCGTGTATCCGGCGCAGTGAACACTTCTTCCGTTGGCATATTGGCGATAAATTCTGTTCCTTTTGGATCGAAGCTTTCTGCACTTGCCCAAATATGATTTTTTGGCAATCCCAATGTTAAATCTGTTCCCGGTGCTGTATAATGAAGCGCGTCAAATTGGATCTCGTTTAATTTTGTCGCTTTTTCTTTCAGCTTTTCTTTATGTTCATCCCATACCGCAATTGGGTCATCATGATATACGCGGCATGTTTTGAAAATTTCATCCCAGAGCGCATCGACTTGTTCCTCAGTTGTTTTCAAGTCAGGGAAGACGTGTTTTGCCCAATCGGCTCCGGCTGCTGCAGCAACGGTCCATTTTAAATCATCATTTTGGGTGGCGTCACGCTGTGCATGAAATGCCTTGGAAGCGACTTTCTGATAAGCAGCAACCTTTTCCGGATCCACTTCATTCAGTAAGCCTGGGTCACTGGACAGGATGGAAAGACGGCAAACGTGATGATTCAGCACATGGTCCTCGGATTCTTCAATTTCGTATTTCGGAATATCCGTTAACACTTCTGTTGGCTGATGCAGATAATGCTGTTTACTGATTTCATCATCTGACCATTTAATAATCACTTTTTCCGCCCCGCGAGCGTAAGATTCCTTGGTAACCAGGCGGGCTAATGGAGCTTGCTCTACGGCAACGGTCACCTTTACCCAATCACCCGGCTGTACATTGATCCCTTTTTCAACGAGCAGCTTCGCATATTTTTGTAAACTTTCTTCAAAATTTGGTAACATACTTCTTCCTCCCGATGTCGTTTTTGTACGCATATGGCGATTTAGCCTTGTAACATTATCCGCAGCATGAGGTGATATTATCCTAATTGGATCTTTTCAACAGGCAATCTACCAGTTTTATGATAAATGAAAATGTTACCGATTACCAAATATCTGCAGGACGACGGGAAAAATCGGGAGCAACACCGGAGCATTTTATAGCAGTTTTGCGTAGGTAAAAATCCGCGCTACCTTATCAGTTACTTTTGGAATGTGGATTTGGGGATTTCGGGTACTAAGATGCTTTATCAGTGACCTTGGACAGAGGCCCCGTTCCTGAACAAGGCTGGGACAAGGGACCTGTCCCCTTGTCCCGCAAAGAAAATGGAATGTTTGTTTATAATAAGGGATATATTGTCGATTCGGCAATTTTGGTTGCTCATTATTCGGGCTTTCCATATGTATGTAAAAAGAAAGGGGATCTAAATATGACAAAGGTAGGCATTCTGGTCGGAAGTTTACGCAAGGAATCCTTTTCCAAGAAAATTGCAGAAAACGTAGCAGAACTGTTCCCCGAAGGATATGAAACCGAGTTCGTCAATATCGGGGATATACCTTTATATAATCAGGATTTTGACGATGAGAACAATGTTCCGGAAGAAATTGCAACATTTCGCTACAAGATGAAACAAATAGATGCTGTTTTATTTGTGACGCCGGAGTATAACCGTTCAATTCCTGCCGTTTTAAAAAACGCGGTGGATGCCGGTTCCCGTCCAAAGAGCGAAAGCGTTTGGAATGGCAAACCGGCTGCCATCATCAGCCAGTCTCCCGGCAATTTAAGCGGCTTTGGAGCCAATCATCATTTGCGCCAGTCACTTGTAAGCCTGAATATGCCAGTGCTTCAGCAACCAGAAGCATATTTGGCAAATTCCGCTGCATTGCTGGATGAAAATGGCATAATCAGCAACGAAGGGACCATTCAGTTCTTACAATTATTCGTTGATGCATTTGTAGCACTGATGGAAAAGTATAAGGGATAAGACCACACAAGAACAGCAGTGAACAATAATTGTTCACTGCCGTTCTTGTGTGAAAGCTTAGAAAAACGGATAAAATGGAAAACCACCAAATCCACCATAATATGGATATCCATATCCGCCATAAAACGGTCCACCAAAAAATGGCCCGCCGAAGCCGTAGCCAAACGGCCTTCCATAACCAAAAGGTCTCGGTCTTCCGTAAAAATATGGTCTTGGTCTTCCAAATATCCTTTCATCATCGTTCTGATACGGATGTACATAAGTTACATCATTATACGCTTCATTATTGTTATACATATTTTCTTTCCTCCCCGGGTTTTAGTCATACACCCAAATTCCACCCATAATAAGCTATGCACCCATCCGCTGGAGTGTATGGGCCATTGAACTATTCGCAAAAATCCTTGGAAAAGGAATAGCTCCATGAAGATGCATCAACAATTGAATCCTGCTTTTCAGCTCCTATGGGTAAAATATTTCTCGAGGATATCAATCCGAAAATGATTGAAGTGGGTCTTATAGCCAGTTAATACTGCAATAAAGCCAACCAAAGGCTATTGTGTGGCTTTATTGCTGTACAAGAAAATTATTCCCAGAGTAAATACAGAATAGCCCGCTGGAATGATTTTCGATATATGATGGCTTCCATTTAACACCTGCAATACCAGCGTTTTAACCGAAATAATTTCAGTTTCAGCTCTTATTTTGCTCGGGTGCTCCCGGCGGGTAATAAAAAGGTGGGATTTTCAGCCAGCCTCTTTTTTGCATTAAATCCCTTGCCAAATAACCAAGTGACAATTTATCCATCTGGAATTTCAAAAACATTAACCCGACGTCTGTTCGCAAGCTTTGACTCGCTGAAGCAGCACACATATCTGCAGCCGCAATGAAATTGATGGTTAACGTATTAATGACTTCATCATCTGTCATCTTTGTTCCTAACGGGATTGCTGCCGGGTCAGATTGAGGTTTGTCTTCCGGTAGGGACGGTAAAGAAACGCCTTCTTTCCGCAAAAAATCAGACAACTCCTGTTTATGTGAAGTGGCAATTTTCAGTGCATCTTGTATCAGTTTCTTCAATTCAGGATCGGTTACCGTATTTAGTCCTACCTGTTCATACGTGACAATGTTGCTGACAAATGCAAGATATGTCCAGCAGCCATGGTTTCGCCCACATGAAGCGGAGTTTTATGATTATCCGTTAAAGATTCTATAATATTTGCTGCGTTTTTAAATAAGGATTCAAGTTTTGGCATTACGTTTCCTCCATTCATTTCGCCTACGAATAATATTCACTGCCACTTGAAAATTATGCGTTTGGCCACGGATTTTTCATTACTGCTTGTCTTCGCTTGTCTTCCGGTAACCATTGTTTGGATGTTCGGATAAAAAAAGCAGGAAATAAATCCCATTGTATTGCGGACCCAAGGTATAGACATATTATAGTTGAGAGGTGATACGCGTGGAAATGGAATTAACGGAATCCATGAAACAACAACTGAAAAAAGATCTGCTGCAAGTTTCAGTTGAAGTTGATGAAATGATAGAAACAATCGACAATAACGGCTGTTGTATTTTAAATGATTTTGAACGCATTCATCATGTTTTTAATGACCTGCAAATGACTGCCGCTTCCCATTATTTAGATACATATCTATCTCCATTTACAGACGCTTATCAAGCACTATCTACGGCGATCCGGCATTTTTCCAAACGAAAACACGGAGCAATCATGGTTGTGCAGAGAAAAAATCCGTTGGATGCTTTCATGCATTCAGGCGTTCTTATTGGAGCAAGTGTATCGTTCCAGTTATTGGAAACCATTTTTTACCCCGGCAGCGCGCTACATGATGGTGCCGTGCTAATTAAATCCAACACCATAGTATCTGCTGCAAATGTTCTTCCATTGTCACACAAGCATGTCGATGAAAAAATAGGTACAAGGCATCGGGCAGCACTTGGTCTATCTGAAAAAAGCGATGCACTCATTCTTGTCGTTTCTGAGGAAACCGGCAGGGCATCGTTTGCTGTTGGAGGAAAATTGTATCCAATCCATCCCGGGGGACTAATTTGAATCTTTTGGGTGAAAGCAGTGCTGCCGCTGACTACTGTGGATGAGCCTACCTGAGTTAATTTGAATCTTTTGATGAAAGCAGTGCCCCCATTATGAAAGGAATACTTTTTTCAGTTATTTCCGTTATGATGCAATCTTGTGGCTGTAATTCAACACAAAATTTGCGTGGATGTTTTGATTACGTGGAAACCACTTCAAAAAGTTAATGAATATTTCGCTTTTTAAAGTTGCCACCTCTGACTTCGGCTACATCATATACAGTGACAAAAGCATGTTTGTCAATCTCATAAATGATTTCTTTTATTTTGCTATCCTCCAAACGGTTAATGACACAAGTAATTTCCCTGAATTCCTCATTTGAATAACCGCCTTCAACCCGGTTATACGTGGCGCTACGTCCTAAACGGTCGCGTATCGTTTCAACCATCTTTTCTGGTTGATCGGTGATAATTTTAAACGTTTTAGAACCACTTAGTCCTTCTTCCACGGTATGGATTACTTTCGAAGCAATGTAATAAGCGATTCCCGACAAGAAAGCCCCACGAAGTCCGAAAACTGTTGAGACAATTATAAATACAAACAGATTCAAAAACAAAATAAGGTCGCTCGTTCCGAATGGCAATTTTCGTGAAAGCAATACTGCCAACATATCTATGCCATCCAATGCACCGCCATTACGTAACGCAAGCCCCATACCAAAGCCGATGATAATACCACCAATAACGGTTACCAACAGCGTATCTCCTTGAATAATAGTCGGGATATGGTGCATAATGCTAGTCCCAAATCCTAGTGAAGCAATACCGATTACAGAATTAATAGCAAAACTTTTTCCAATTTGTTTATACCCCAAAATGATGAACGGGATATTCAGCACTGCAATCAGAATCCCTAAGGGCAACCCCGTTAATTGCGATCCAACAATACTCAGGCCTGTCACGCCACCATCTGAAACACTGTTTGGAATTAATATCGACTCCAGGCCGTATGCAGCAATAAAAGCCCCAATTATAATAGCAATTGCTCGCAATACCTTTTTAATTTTGTTGTTCCTTTTTTCTTTCGTATTGCTATCCATTTCAATTCCTCTTTCCATTTTTTTATCGAAGTATTAACTGACTATATGACCCCCACTGAATGAAGTTTCACTTTATACGGCGTCATTTTCCAAGCCATGCTATTCTGTCATATACCCTCATTTATCCTTTTTTGGTGCCTTGTTACATTATTGCCTTGATTTTACTTTTTCATTTTAAAATATTTATAGGTTAGTTCCATAACGATATGCATGACTAAATCAATTTTCAGGCCAGCCCTGTGAACCTGTGAACGGGAGAAAAACCACCACAAGCGACAGCTTATAACCTGAATGAACGACTGAACACTGGAAAAATTAGTTTGTTCGGTAGTTCATAACCCGAATGAACTACCGAATGATGTGAAAATTAGCTCATTCGGCAGCTCATAAACCCGATGAACTACCGAATAAAGATAAAATCAGCTCGTTCGGCAGCTCATAACACCGATGAACTACCGAATGAAGATAAAATTAGCTCATTCGGTCGCTCATAACACCGATGAACTACCGAATAAAGATAAAATTAGCTCATTCGGTCGCTCATAACACCGATGAACTGTCGAATGAAGATAAAATCCCATCAAACAATCGCACGTGACCCATAGGAAACGTCTAACCCCCTTTTCGCACCAACTCGATGAAAGAAAACAGTGAGTGCATCCTCGCATGCAAGGCAATACGATAAACCATAACCCCCATAAAAATTATACATTTTTAAGCAGGAAGGTTGCCGGATAAGATAACAAAAGGCTTGTCTATGCCTGTCATAACGGTGTCGAACGATTTATGCCCCAAAAGTAAAATATCTCTTTACTTTGGCAACGATTATGGGATAATATTCTAAAATATATAAGAGAGGAGTCGCATACGGTGCGCCAGATTTTTAGTTAAAAAAAATGAAATCGCAGCAAATGAATCATGCATTTTGCCAAAATTGGGGGTCAATGAAGTGTCAAAAAAAAGAAAGAAAAAAAGATTAGTAGGTTTATTACTTGCATGTATTGTATGTTTCGGCTTGATTTTGCCTGAAACCGGTTTTTCTAGTGCTGAATCAAACATCAATACGGTAGATACGCCCATTCAGCTAAAACAAGGGGAGACGTTGCAGGGAGCAGTCAACCAAACGGAAAATGCCCAGTGGTACACGGTCACACCTGCAAAAAATGACATCAATGCCCATACACATATGAGGCTGAACGTATCTAGCGAAAATAATATTGGAATCAAGGTTTATCCAAGCAAAGAAAAAGCCGGTAATGATGATACCTTTGCCAGGTATCAAGCATTTGCCAGCAAAGAACAATCGGTCGAACTCGATTTCCCGTATGCCTGGGAAGGACCTTATTTCATCAAGGTAACCTACATGGGGGATGAGGAAAATGCCGAAGAAACAAAACCTGCAATCTATCAAATTGGTTATCAGTCTGTTAAACTTCCTCCGGCAAATTACGAGGAAGAGCCTTGCATTGTAGAATTAAGCGTGTCCCAGAAGAAATCCGGTGCGAAAATCATGTCGGATTTGCGTCAGGTCAGGGACAGTCTGCTGAAGAAGTCCACGAATGGTAAAGCATTGACCAATCTGTATTATCAGGCTTCACCATTCCTTGCTGCCAAAATGGCATTTGACAAAAATGCAAAAGAGTCAGTCTACCAGGACCTTGTTCAATTGAAACCGGTATTCCATGAACTTGCCGACAACGGGGCCAATACATCCTATATCCTAACGAAAAAGGATCAGCAAGCAATCAAACGTTTATACGATTTCACAATGAAAACCATTCCAGGTACCTATCAAAAGCAAATCAATCAATTGATTACCGAAGAGGAAATCACACAACTGGCAGGAAAACGTTTGGCGACAGTACTGAAAGACACTGGTCTCCAGGCAGGAGCAGGTCCAAACAAATTAATCATCAAATTGAAAAAAGGAAAAAGTATCCAGGCTTTATCCAGTAAAATTGCCGCAAAGGGATTCGGGACAAAAAGCGTAAAAGCTGTACAATCGAGCAATAAACTATTTAACGATATGTATGTCACTAATCTCGGCGATCAATCAACCAGCGCCTTGGTCGACAAGCTGAAAAAGCTGAAGGAAGTCGAGTATGTGGAACCTGTCCGAAAATACCACGCACTGTCCAACGATGTGCAATATGATTATCAGTGGTCATTAAAGAACACCGGGCAAGAAGGCGGCAAGAAAGGCGCCGATGTCAAACAAACAGCACTTCAAAAGTTGATAGACCAGCGGAATTTAAAAGAAACCTTAATCGCCGTAGTTGATACAGGTGTCGACAGTTCCCTGGCAGATTTAAAAGGAAAAATCCGAACAGATTTAGGTAAAAATTTCATCGATAAAAATGACGATGCAACCGATGATGAAGGCCATGGCACACATGTATCCAGCATTATCGCAGCAAACGCGGGCAATGGTTATTCGATGACAGGGCTGAATCCGAAAGCGAAAATTTTGCCCGTCAAGGTACTTGATGAATATGGCGATGGTGATACCGAGCAAATCGCCTTGGGTATCAAATATGCAGCTGACAGCGGCGCGAAGGTGATCAATCTTAGCCTTGGCGGATGGTATAGTCGTACGATCGAGTATGCCATGGAGTATGCTGCTTCCAAGAATGTCACCATTGTGGCAGCAAGCGGCAATGATGGCATGGATGAAATCTCCTACCCGGCCTCTTCCAAGTACGCAATTGCTGTAGGCGCAACGAATCGGCTCGATATAGTTGCGGATTATTCCAGTTTCGGTGACGAATTGGCACTTGTTGCTCCAGGTTCCGACATTCCTAGCCTGCTGCCTAACGGTAATGTAACCTACATGTCGGGTACATCCATGGCCACACCACACGTGACCGGCACGGTTGGACTATTATTATCGGCAAATCCGAAACTGAAGCCAAATCAAATCAAGAAAACCTTAACCGAGACAGCGGACAATGTCGCATTTGACGAAAAAGATAACAAATACATGGAATGCTATGATGAGGAAGGCGATATCGTCCCTTGCAAACAGCAGCCGGGTTATGATTATGTATCCGGTGCAGGCAGATTGAGTGCGTTCAGCGCCCTAAGTGCCATTGATTTACAATTGAAAGTCAATACCTTGAAAGATAATATGAATACCGTGACAGGCACCGCAAAAAAAGGCACCATCATCGAAGTTAAAAACGGCAAGCAAGTATTGGGCAAAGCCACTGCCGACAAGAATGGCAAATTCACGGTGAAAATCAAAAAAGTACAGCGTGCCGGCAGCTTACTTCACATCACGGGTTCGGATGCAAAGGGAATTGCAAAAACATCAATGAAGGTCGTTGTGAAAAAAGGCACCCCGCCACCGGCACCGAAAGTAAAGACGGTCAGCAATAAGTCGACCGCTGTCACAGGAAATACACTGGCGAATTTGGACGTGAAGATTAAGAATAAGTCCAAAAAGGTTATTGCATCCGGAAAAGCCAACAGCAAGGGTGCATTTAAAATCAAAATCAAAAAACAAAAGGCTGGAAGTACACTTTATGTCACGGTAACAGACTTGGCGAAAAGACAGAGCAAAGCTACAAAAGTGGTTGTAAAAGACAAAATTCCGCCACAAGCTCCAAAAGTAAGCAGTGTAACCGATCGCGATACAATCGTAAAAGGAAAAACAGAAGCACAAGCAACAGTTACCGTACAACATAAGGGCAAAAAGCTCGGATCAAAAAAAGCCGATAAAAAAGGAAACTTCCAAGTAAAAATCAAAAAACAGAAAAAAGGATCGGTCCTTTATATTACCGCAAAAGACAAAGCCGGCAACGTAAGTAAGGCAAAAAAGGTGACTGTAAAGCAATATAAAAAGAAAAAATAAATGGTTGAACAAAGGAAGCTGTCACCGCAACGATTTGGGTGACAGCCATTTTGTTTGCCTTTCAAGGCGTTTCCTGTGTGACATCTTTTTCAATCGCGCCGCCCATTTTGTTTGACGGTCCTTGCCTTTTCAAGTTCCTTTTGCAATCGGAAAAAACCAACCACACCAAAAGCGACCAGATTTTTTAGCATGATACGGACAGCTTGCACACTCAATCCTGCCTCCCTGCTTACTATCCGCATTTTGGCGTAAGGAACATGCTGCAAAAATTGAACTTCTATCCCGTGCCTCCCCCATTTACTATCTACGCCATTAAAGTACATGCATAGCTACATAAATGACAATCGTGACGGTAATACTGCTTAAAAGCGTGGAATAAAGCACAATTTGGGCATGCAATTCCGGTGCCACATCGTATTCAAGTGAAAGTGTTGCTGTATTTCTGGATGTCGGAAAGGCACTGGCAATCAGCAGTGACTGCGCCATTACACCCTCAATACCGAGCAAAAAAATAAACAACATCGCAAATGCGGGACCAGCGATTAATCTTCCTGCCAGACTCCAGCCAATTGCCCTATGGAAGGAACGAAAACGGATGGTAACAAGTTGCGCACCAAGCAGTATGAGTGCCAAAGGAGCAAAACCATCTGCAAGCCGCTCAATTGGAATCATCGCAAAATCGGGAAGCTGGAGGTTTAGCACCTGGAATACGATTCCCAAAAGCAGCGCATGGACGATCGGCAATCGTAAAAGTGATTTTAATATGTCCATTGCCGATTTGGTTGCCGAAATCAAGTTATATAGTCCATATGTATACGTGAGCAGATTTTGAAAAACAAGCACGATAATTTGAATAGACACGCCCAACGGATTCGTACTAAAAATAAACTGACTGACCGGCAAACCGTAATTTCCCGAATTCATTAGGGAAATGCTGTTTTTCAGCGCTGTACTTTCCTGCCACTTCAGCTTTAACAACTTGGATAATAGGATGCCCAGCAAAATGAGACTGGTGGAAAACAAGATTAAATAAACCACGAGCTTGCTTAATAAATGATAATCAAATTCGGCCTGATAAATATTCAAAAAAACAGCCGCCGGCATGAAGCAATATGTGATTAGATTGGCAATCGGCCGCAGCTGAAAACGGAATTTTTTCTGCATCATTGCACCAATCGCCAGCAAGATTAAAATGGGCAGCACAACTTTTAAAAGGATAAGACTGATATAGCTCATGTAAGACCTCCATTCGAATAGGCGATTGACTTTATCTCGGAAAACCAGAGCTTCTTCCTTACAGCTGCAAACGATTTGTTCTCTAAACCAAATGCGTTTTACTAAAACCATTGCTGACTGCACTGTCTATCGCGTTATTCGCATCCTCCAAACCAAATGCGTTTTACTAGAACTTCAAAAAAATCTTTTCATCATTGCCGCCTTGCGTTGAAATTATCAACTCCCACAAGCACATCGTAAGTCCTACCCCAAAAGGGTATTATCTAAATACCGCAAACCTTTACCATATTGCGCCAATTGTTGCTTACTTCTATTGTATAGTGGAACACTACATTAATCTAATCGATAATTACTATGCAAATGTATAACTTTTTCTTATCGCAGGTCATCAAGAGCAAAGATTCAGTTCCCCATACATCATGATGACTACTCCTCTGAAATTCATTTATATCTACGCAACTTCCGTTTTGAAGTTTGGATAGACGATTTCATTATTTGCACGGTATCATCTGTATTACTTTTCAAAACGAATCATTTCACTCGTGGCTATACGCGGTATGATCGACCTTGTTCATCTATATCCAAATCCCGTGCGATGATATGATCTGCTATGCCTCGTTCGGTATGTTCGCCTTGTTCACCCGTATCACTCCTCAAAACAAATCACCATAACGTCTATGCTCCAAAAATTTCCTCACTTTGATATTCGCAATACATGAAGGCAAACAGTCGCATCATTCGTTGGTACATTTTTTGTCATTCAATGGTAAAAGCTATATTAAAGGAGATACTGGCTGTAATCTGAGTGAAGGGGTTGACATGATGAAATGAAATTTAACAAGAAAAAAATCAACATTGTAGATATTAAAGAAACGAAGAAAAGCGTGTTCGCTACTGGAGTAGGAAACGCTATGGAATGGTTTGATTTTGGGCTATATTCCTATTTGGCCGTTATTATTAGCCAAAACTTTTTTACTGCTGTCGAGAATAACGAGCTGAAATTGGTGTTTACATTTGCTACATTTGCAATTGCCTTTCTCATGCGCCCATTAGGCGGTGTGATATTTGGTAAAATCGGGGATAAATTTGGCAGAAAAATTGTTTTAACCATTACGATTATTTTAATGGCTTTTTCCACTTTACTAATCGGTTTATTGCCCACCTATGATCAAATAGGTATATGGGCACCCATTCTCTTATTAATTGCCCGAATTATTCAGGGATTTTCAACTGGCGGTGAATACGCCGGTGCAATGGTCTATATTGCAGAGTCCTCTCCGGACAATAAACGGAATATGCTTGGGAGCGGGTTGGAAGTTGGCACGCTCGCCGGATATATATTGGCATCGCTGCTTGCCAGTATACTGTTTATCACGCTATCTGATCAACAAATGGCGTCATGGGGTTGGAGAATACCATTTCTGCTCGGATTGCCTTTAGGGCTTGTTGGGTTTTATTTGAGGAGGAGTTTGGGGGAAACACCAATTTTTGAAAATGAACTCTCCGACGATGATGTCCAGGAAGAAAGTTTTTTCTCCATTTGGAAAAACCATAAAAAGGATATTATCGTATGTTTTGTGGCTGTCGCATTTTTTAATGTTACAAACTATACGCTATTATCATACATGCCTTCATATTTGGATGAGATCATTGGGCTATCCAGTTCAACAGGAACCGTATTGATTACGATTGTCATGCTGATTATGGTACCGCTTGCCTTCCTGTTCGGCAGACTCGGTGATAAAATCGGAAACAAGGCTGTTTTCTTGATTGGTTTGGGTGGGTTAACCCTGTTATCCATCCTTGCTTTCTATTTGATAAACTTGAATGGTCTAATATTTATTTCGTTAGGAATTCTCATTTTAGGGGTACTGCTGTCAATGTATGAAGGCACGATGCCCGGAACGTTACCAACGATGTTCTACACAGATATTCGGTATCGGACATTGGCTGTAACTTTTAATGTCTCTGTCTCCATATTTGGCGGGACAACACCATTGCTTTCAACATGGCTTGTTCACCAAACCGGCAATAACCTGGTACCCGGTTTCTATCTTACAATCGTCAGTATTATTGGTTTTTTGGTGATATTATTCTTGTTCCGAAATACTTCGGGAAAATCCTTAAAAGGTTCTTACCCAACAGTTGCTACCAAGTCTGAGTACAAAGAAGCTGTTGAAAATCCGGAGGACTCCTTATGGTGGGAAAAGGAACAGAAAGATGAATAAAAATGAAAGTACCCGAAATATGGACACGCCGAAAAAAGCGTCCATATTTCGGATTTTGTTTTTTTGCAATGGTTTAGCGATACGCTGAAAACTTCAAACCTTTAGCGAACCGCGAAAACCCCTGGAAGCATAGTAAGATTCTGCTCCATTGTGATACAAGAAAACGTGCCCGTAACGACGATCGCAAAATAAGGCGCCGCCAAGTTTTCTTATGTCGGGGGGAGTCTGCACCCAGCTCGACGTTTTCATATCGACATTTTCAAATTGCTGCAACGCGCGATATTGTTCTTCCGTTAAAAGATCAATGCCCATGGCATCCGCCATATCCATCGCATTATTTTCCGGTTTATGTTTTTTCCTTGATTTCAGCGCTTCACGGTCGTAACAAACACTTCTGCGACCCTTAGGACTCTCCGCTGCACAATCATAAAAAATGTATTTGTCCTCACTTTTATCATATCCTACAACATCAGGCTCTCCGCCGGTTCTTTCCATTTCATAGAGTGACCACAGTTTTTCTGTATTGGCATCCAGTTTTGCTTGCACATCAGCCCATTCCATATCTTGATGGCGGTGCATGTTTTTCTCAAAACGTTCCTTTAATACCTGAAGTAATTCTTTATGTTGCGCTGGTGACAACTCTTTAATTTCATTATTTTTATTTGCCAAGTTAGTCTCCTCCTAATTTTTCCCATAACGGTTTGCCATTGTTTCAATCCACGCGCCCACAAGGAGTGGGACATTCCCCCTGCTTTCTCCTACTACTCTTGCAAGATTTCAATCCACGAACCCCAAGGGGTGCGACAGCGAATTTTAGCCACAATTTACACTTTATGTTAAATTTTTTGACCAAAATTACACTATTTTCCAGAAAGGATCTGATTTTCATTCTCTTCATGAAAATATTATATAGAAATATACAAAATTATGGTGCGAATCCCCTGGAAAATTTATGTGAGCTATTGATTCGCACTAAAAAATTAAAGGGTCTTCTAAATCAAGAGAACCTTTTACCCCTATATGTTCCTCCTTTGTCTTATAATTATTGCCAAGCTGATAAAAGCGAACTATCTTTTTTTCATCAACCAATCCAGTAAGTTCAATTTTTAACGTTGTATATTGTGTGGCATCAACCACACATTCAAATACTGAATGTTGAACACGCTGTCCATAATTCTGACAGTGGATAGGTTACACTTGATTGGACAGATTCTTTAAGGTCATCTTTTTTCCTATACTATTTATTATTCGATACATTTTTACAAGTTCCTGCAAAAATAAAATAATAAATTAGAAAACTTAACTCTCGCAAAAATTGTCGTCAAAATTTGTTGAAACCTGACCTAGTGCACCAATGAACTTGACGATTGTTGAATGGAGTACACCATAAACCTAGCCCGAGTTTCGAAAGTCCGAAAAGCAGGAAACAACCAAGATAAATATCAGTAATTTAAACAAACGTTAGAACAAAGGCGTAAGCGCCCTTACAGGCTAAAAGCGCGACGTCCTGGGACTGCGATTACTCGTCATAACGCCTGTACTAGCACGTCCTGTGCGTCGTAGCAACGTACAAACTGGAGCACACCGCAATGAGATAAAGGAAACATGCCCCTGCAACAGGGGTATGCCGACGTTGGGCGACAAGCCCGCTTTTAGTCGGCCTTCCTTTGACTGGTACGAACCGATGTTGACTTATCGTAGTGCTAGAATAAACTCCCTCGAATTGACATCGCACGAAGAAAAAGTGTTTTTCTTTTTCGAGGAGAGAAGTGTGAAGTTTGGGGCTGCGATTACTCGCCCCACCGAAAACCATTTGCTAGTTGCTGGGCGCTGGAGCCGGACGTGGCTGTCATGGCAAATGACATTAATACAGCCCATTATACTTTTCTTTACCTATAAAAAAATGCTATCGTACCATTTCATTGCATATTGCCTAGATGAATATTTCCAGGGAACAGAGAAAAGATAATTTTAAAAAGGGTGCCCTCTAAATGATAGGCCTTGTTACTGCGATTGTTCTTTTTAATTTGGTTGCTTTTGTGACAAATAAGCGACTGACGACAAATCAAATCGTACATATCTGGACGTTTACGATTGCCTTACTGATAGTTACGGAAACCTATCTCATCTTTAAATACCATGGCTATTGGTACTTTTATAAAGAAATCAACTGGGGAGTACTTCCGGCTCAAACGGTAGTGGTTCCCCCTGTCAACATGATATTTCTAAATTGGTATCCGTTTGGACAGCAATTTTATAAACGTGTATTGTATATTGCCATATGGACTTTAGCCATTGTCTGTTATGAAGCAATTACATTATTGCCCGAACCTTGGGGTTACTTTAACCATGGATGGTGGAAACTATGGTATTCAGCAATCGTTGACCCTTTCTTGCTCATGAGTGTTTTATTTTATTACAAATGGATTTGCCGAATAGAAAAGTCAACTCATAGGTAGTTTGGTGGTAGTAGCAGGCTCTTATTTCGCTTGCTTCAACTTTCCTTGAAAACGATCCGTATGGCCCAAATCATCACGTAAACAAATGGCATGTTTGCGGGGATATTTTGCAAGTTTTCCCATTATGAATCCCTCCGCAGCCACCCCCTCTAATCGAAAAGGTCCAGTCCAGATAGGAAGCGTGTCCCGAATAATTTGCAATTAATTTACAGAGAATAAATAAGAAGTTCAAAATTTGGAGGGTTTTATGTGGAACAGGGAAAACAAATAAGACTGACCTCAGGAGAAATAACGCAGCTTTGGATGCAATACATGAATGATAGTGCAAGTGTGTGCACGCTAAGCTATCTTCTGGAAAAAGTTGAGGATGCAGAAATAAAGCCCGTCATTCAGCATGCTCTGGAATTATCCCAGGCACATTTACAGGAAATCAATACGATACTTACCGAGGAAAAGCATACCGTTCCCCATGGCTTTAAAGTGGAAGAAGATGTTGATTTGACTGCCCCGAGATTATTCGCTGATAGTCTTGCATTAACGTATATACATCAAATGGCATCAATAGGACTTACAACATATGCAGCCAGTTTGTCCTTTGCTGTAAGATCTGATATTACTTCCTACTATAAAGAATGTCTATCGGAAACAATGGGATTGTACGAGATGTCAAAGGATGTATTATTATCAAAGGGGTTGTATATCAGAGCACCATATCTGCCTACTCCCGATAAAATTGACTTTGTTAAAAAGCAAGGTTTTTTATGGGACATTTTAGGTGAAAAAAGACCATTAATCGCACCAGAAGTGGTAAATCTCTATCAAAATATCCAAAGGAATGCATTTGGAACAGCCGTTTTAACCGGATTAAGTCAGGTTGCCCAGTCAAAGGATGTCACAACATTCATGTTAAGATGTATAGAAGTTGGCAAGAAGCATATTACAATATTTAGCGAAAAATTAAAGGAAAGCAATCTACCTGCACCCATGACATGGGATGCAGATGTGACCGAAAGTACAGCCTATACATTTTCCGACAAATTGATGATGTATTATACCACTGCTTTGATTGCTTTGAGTATCAGCTTTTATAGTACAAGTACGGCACAAAGCCCCAGAATGGATTTGGGTGCAATGTATAACAGACTGTCCCTCGAAATACAGAAACTTTCAGAGGATGGGTCTAATATCATGATTAAAAATAAATGGTTGGAACAGCCTCCCATGGCGCCAGATCGTAAAAATTTAGCAAAAGGCAATTGAAAGTGCAATGCAATCATATGGCAAATAGTTCACAATCAGTAGGGGGAGGAAAAACCCTACTGATTGACGTTTCACGATTTTGGAATCGGTACTACATTTACGCTTTGGCACAGGAGATAACCCACGTTTCCTTATGTATGTTTTCTTCCTCCCTCATCTTTCCGCTCTCTTTTTCCCCTTATGGCATTCCCATAAAGCTATTTGAACAAACTATTTATTCAATTTTTGTATAAACCTCATATTTATCAGAAGAACCAAGAAGATGAAGGGATATAATATCGCGGAATACCAAAGTTTCCATCCATTATAGTAAAAATACGCCGTATGCAAACAAAACCATTCAAAGATAACGGAAAATACGGACCAAAGGATGATATAAAGTGCTTTTGTAATGGGTTTCTTTTCCAAAGGATAGAAATTGAGAAATAAAAAGCTAATAGAAGGAAAATATAGAACATATCCCAGAAATGCTACCCATTGAAACCCCTTTTGAAAATATCCGTATAGGTCATAATGCCAATCGAATATCATATCAGCCGTCAAACCGTATGCAAAAGCAAATAAACAGGTGGCATAGATTTCTATCTTACTGATCCTTTTCGGAGCAAAAAATGCAATCAAGTTAAAAATGATGAAGAAAATATATACCAGTATCCACAAGTTGATTTTCCTTTCTTATATTTGCTGTACCTTTGCCACTCCTAACGCAAAGTGGTCCCATAGAACGTTCTCTATGAACTCAGCTTGCGATTCTTCACAATCAATAATAAGGATAATTTCCGAATGTTTTCTATTTAGCAGACGTCTTTTTCTCTTTACAACCAATTCAATAAACAGACGTATGGCAATTCCAAGAACAAGCCCGGTACCTGCCCCTATTAGCCCCCAATAAATGGGACCCCATTTTAACTTAAACCCAACACTCGCACCAATAACGGAAAAGGCTGTGGCAAGTGCTGCTCCTATATCAATGAGGCTTATACCATCCGAGCGATGAAGGGAATCAAAAACCCTTCGTTTCTCTGTACGATTATCCAACGGTACAGCAAAGATACTTTCTTTTTTTATCCCTTCTTTTTCCAATGTCGAAATTGCCATTTCCAGGTAGGAGGTTGACTCAAAGGTCGAAAAAATTTGCATATGTATCACTTCAGTTTTTGTCCCTTTCGTATTTTGAATCCGGCAGACTGGTAATTATCCTTCAAATGATTCCGCAACTCCTTTTCGAAGAGTTCAGCTTTAATTATCCGTTCCTTTTCCTTTAGCGACAATAACCTCAATGTCATGATCATTCAGTACCTTGGTCATTTCCGCATCCGGATTTTTGTCGGTAATAACCATATCAATCGATTCCAACCCGGAAATTTTATGAAACAACCGTTTCCCGAACTTTGTACTATCTGCCAACAGAATAACCTGATCTGCATGGCGTATCATTTCCCGCTTTATGGCGCCATCTTCTTCATACGGGTACGATATACCCTCAGTAGTTATTCCGCATGCTCCATCAAACTTATTAAAGAGGTAATTGCGATGTCTCAAACTTCAAGCAGGACATAGGATTGAGGATTACGCAAAATTAATTTTCCCCCAAAA
>NZ_JAROCA010000039.1 GCF_030732005.1 Tigheibacillus jepli
TCGACGGATGGTTTGGATTTTCCTTTTTTTAAATCAAAGTTGTCGAATTATGTTCCCCGTAAGTTGTTACTGAACCAAAATTTCAAAGCTTATCTGCTCGAAATTTTTGACTTGCCAATTGACGATTTATAGGATTTTGCCAAGCCAATCATTTCTCTGGCATGGCTAGTCGCAGTGTCTGTCAGCTGACTTCCGGTTATCATACGGCCAATTTCATCGATTTGCTCTGTTTCTGTCAGCTCTTGTACGTTCGTTGCAGTTCGATTGTCTACTTCTTTCTTTTGGATTAATTTATGTGTGTCCGCCATGGATGCAACTTGTGGGAGATGTGTAATGCACAGCACCTGGGAATCGAGCGAAATTTGATAAATTTTTTCCGCTATCGCCTGTGCTACCCTACCACTTACACCAGTATCCACCTCGTCAAAAATGACGCTTGTGACACCTTGATGCTTGGCGAAAATCTTCTTTAGGACTAACATGATTCGGGATAATTCTCCTCCTGAAGCAACCTTCGTAAGATCCTTTAAAGGTTCTCCGGGATTGGTGGAAATCATAAATATAACGGTATCCTTGCCATTGACATGCAAATTTTGTTGTTCGCGGAATGCTATTGAAAAACGCGCTTTTTCCAAATATAATCCTTTTAGTTCGGACTCAACCTCCTTGGTTAAGGCGTTTGCTGCTTGTTGGCGAACGACATGCAACTCCTCTGCCTCAATGCGGGCATCTTTTTCTAAATCTTCAATTTCTCTTTCCAGTTTTAGGAGATGGGAATCCTTGTTATCGATTTCCTCGATTTCTTCTGCAATTTCCCCCATATAATCAAGCATTTCATTTACAGATGAACCATATTTCCGTTTTAAACGATTTATTTCATCCAATCGGGCTTCAATTTCATTTAAACGGTATGGATCATACTCCAAACTTTCCAAATAGTCACGAATGGCAAACGTTGTTTCCTCCAATAAATAATACTGATTAGTCAATATGTCTGCCTTTTCAGCAATGAATTCATCATATTCCTGGTTTTCCTGCAAAGCCAATTGTGCTTCATTCAAAAAGTCCATTCCTTTTTGCTCACCGTATAATGCGTTATATGCATCCTGCAAACCATTATAAATACGTTGAAAATTGGCAAGCCTGTTACGTTCCTCTTCAAGGATAAGATCTTCATCTGGCTGCAGTTCCGCTTGCTCCAACTCGTTAAATTGAAATCGCAACAGATCCAACCGCTGCGCCATTTCCTGTTCATTTTCGTTTAATTTTTTATAGCGTTTTTTTAGTTTATCGAGTTTTTCAAATAAACCAAGGTATTCTTTTTTAACAGGGAGAATTCTGCTTTCATCATACATGTCCAAAAGTTCAATATGATTATCGGGGTCCATCAATGACTGCGTTTCATGCTGACTGTGAATATCAATGAGTGTTTTGCCGAACTCCCTGAGTACAGCCAGCGTCACAAGTTTGCCGTTCACCCGACAAATGCTTTTGCCCCGGGAAGTTATCGTCCGTTGCAAAACAATCTGGCCTTCCTGAATGTCCATCCCGTATGCAGAAGCTACGGAATAAATGGGGTGGTGTTTTTCATCAATGATGAATAGACCTTCGATTTCCGCTTTATTGGTTTCATGCCGGACAAATTCTACAGAACCTCGTTCGCCCGCGAGCAGTTCGATTGCGTCAATAATGATTGATTTCCCCGCACCAGTTTCACCTGTCAAGACAGTAAGTCCTTCTGTAAACGTAATCGATATGTCTTCGATGATAGCAAAATTTCGAATGTTTAATTGTGTAAGCATCCACAGACACCTCTTTGTCAAAAACTTCTATAACATATTTAGAAAACGATCCTTAACCATTACCGCATCTTCTTCATTTCTGCAAATCATTAAACACGTGTCATCACCGCAAATAGTCCCCATGATTTCCGGCCATTCCAAATTATCGATTAAAGCGCCAACTGCATGTGCATTTCCAGGTAATGTTTTCAGTACAATAAAATGACTTGTATAGTCGATTTTCACAAATGCATCTTTAATGAGTCTCTTTAGCTTGTCCAACGGGTTAAATCGCTGGTCAGCGGGGAGACTATATTTATATTTGCCATAGGATGATGGAACTTTTACCAGATGCATTTCCTTGATATCCCTGGAAACAGTTGCTTGCGTGACATTAAAGCCAAGATTTTTTAAACGTTCAACCAGTTCATCCTGGGTCTCTATTTCCTTTTCCGATATTAATTCACGAATTTTAATATGACGTTGTAATTTGCTCATCATTGCACCTCGATTGTCGCAGTTTAACTATTTCTTTTTCAGCGTTTCATGCGCTTCGTCAACTACACGGTTTACATCCGAATCTGTAAGCATATTCCCGACGACTGCTTTTTTCCACCCCAAATGTAGCAAAAATTCAATGTTGCCATCGCCGCCTGTAATTGGTGAAAAAGTCAAATCAAGTAATTGGAATCCTTCTTCTTTTGCAAAAGAAGTAATATGTTGCAACACTTGCAGATGAACAGCTTGATCCCGAACGATACCTTTTCTGCCTACCTGCTGTTTTCCGGCTTCAAATTGCGGTTTTACCAACGCCACCACGTTGCTGTCTTCTGCAAGCAACTTGCGAAGAACCGGCAAAATAAGACGAAGGGAAATGAACGACACATCAATGGAAGCAAAGTCCGGCACACCTTGCGTCAGCATATCTTTTGTTACGTATCGGAAATTTGTTCTTTCCATCACAATAACCCTTGGATCCGAACGAAGTTTCCAATCAAGCTGATTGTATCCTACATCAATCGCATAAGACAATTTTGCGCCGTTTTGCAGGGCACAATCTGTAAATCCGCCGGTTGATGACCCGATGTCAATCATGATTTTATCTGTTACATCAATAGAAAATGTTTTTAGCGCCTTTTCAAGCTTTAATCCACCTCTGCCAACGTATGGAATCGCTTTCCCTTTTACGGTAAGCGGAATCGTCTCATCTACTTTCATTCCCGGTTTATCCAAACGTAATTCATTGGAAAACACAAGCCCTGCCATAATGTGACGCTTTGCTTTTTCTCTTGTTTCAATTAAATCCCTTTCGACCAGCAAAACGTCCAGCCTTTTTTTGCCCATTGAATATCCCTTCGATCTTTTGAATTTCTTTGCAATATGTTATTTCTTTTGGTTGGATAGAATAGTGATTTTAAATTTTTCCTCTATAAAACCCAGTACCTTTCCAGCATTAAAAATAATTTTTGTCGAGGAATTAATCGCAAAGTATTTGCCTACTGCTTTCCCACCAACAGTTATCGCCGCAACAAGACTGGTCAGAACGACAGATAGCGTTATATGAAGTGGCGAACCCTCTGTGTTGCCAAGCAATTTTGCAATTTGCAAGATAACAATTGCAGAAGCCGTTCCACTTACAATTCCCGAAATATCACCGATTACATCATTACAAAAACTGGCGAATTTGTCCGCATTTCGAATGATGGCAACAGCCTGCTTTGCACCTTTGACCTTTTCTGCCGCCATTGCATGAAATGGCGCTTCATCTGCAGCAGTCGAAGCAATGCCAAGCATATCGAACAATACACCTATCAGCACAATAAGAAGCACAACAATCAGACCGGCAATCCATATGACTTTGCTTAGAATGGACTGGGACACGACTGAAAAAATTGCCGCTAACACAAAAGTGATAACGGCAATCGTCAAACTAAATTTTATCGAACGTTTTATTTGTGAATTCATTATACTCTCTTTTCTCCAAACAAAAAATGTTATGTACGAGGAGAATGGCCATTTTTACGATTAAGACTGCGGCTTAGGTCCAGTAGGTTTTCCCAAATGGGTACCCCATGTTGCCATGCAGGCGGTTCCCCTTTAAACCCATCTTAGCCTGTCACCATAAGCTAGACTGGATTACCACTTAGTCCGCACTATAATCCCGTAAAAATGTCTGAATGAACAGTCTAGGAGATTTCCTCAACAGTCTTTGACCGAATCCTAGCCTCTTTTGCAGTGCCGATTTCATAAAGACTGGGGTGACAATCCAGTGGCCACCAGTTTTGTCACCTTTTGCTTTAATCCCCTCGAACCCCACTCAAGGCAGGCTACGCTGCAAATTGGGCTTCCCTTGCCCTTTTATGCAGGTTCATACCCCATTCCATAGCAGCTCCTAGGCTTAGCAGCTACTGCAGAGATGGGCCTCCACGGTAGTCGGGTCATCGCCCACATGCCTTTGCGGATCGCCCGAAAACCTTAACTCCCAGCACCAACCCAAGGCTGGGCGCCTCAAGCCGGCACAAGGAACTTCATCGATGTGCCCTTTAGCGGATTTTTAGCCCCGCCTTCAGAAACGGAGGACTGACTAGAATACTGCACCATTCTCTTTTATACTTGTATTATAGCATAAATTGCTGGTAAAGCTCAAGTATGGATACGCAATTTCAGCTAATGATCCCTGTTACCGAAATAATCTACAAGCGATAGCAGGTACGACTGATCGGCATCCGCCTTTTGAAGCAATGCTTTGGCCTGCTTTTCATACATTCTCTTTTTGGAAACAGCGCCTTCTATGCCAAGAAGTTTCGGGAAAGTGCTTTTCATATTACCTTCATCACTGCCAACGGCTTTACCCATTTTTTCAGATTCACCAATTACATCAAGAATATCATCTTGTACCTGGAATAATAGTCCAAGCTTATATGCAAACTGATCAAGCATATTTATTTGTGCTTCGCTTGCATTGCCCAGATACGCTCCGGCAAATACTGCAAAACGGATGAGTTCCCCGGTTTTCAGCGAATGAATTTCTTCCAATTCGGCAAGTGACGATTCCCTGTTTTCCGCTTCCATATCAAGCACTTGTCCAGCAACCATGCCTTCAGGGCCACTGCATTTGGCCAATCTTTCGAGCAATGTTGCCTTTTCTTCAGAAGATAAATTGACATCTGAAGCAACCAATTCAAAGCTATATGTCAATAATGCATCACCCGCCAGAATGGCTGTTGCCTCATCAAACATTTTATGATTTGTTAATTTTCCCCTTCGATATGCATCATCATCCATAGCAGGAAGATCATCATGAATGAGGGAATATGTATGAATCATTTCCAAAGCCGCTGCAGTGGAAAGTACTTTTTCCGGATGCTTGGCATAGGCCTCATAGCTGGCAAAAACCAGGATTGGACGGAGTCTTTTTCCACCGGCTTTTAGTGAATATAGCATAGATTCTTTTAAACGATCGGGAATATTTTTTTGGTCTAAGAAAGTGTCAAATGTTTTGTCCATCAAATTTTGTATATCGTTGATGTATGCTTGTAAACGCTGCTCCACAGTTCAGTCTTCCTCCTGTATGCGAAAATCATCCGTTTCGCCTTGGTCATTCATTATTTTGACCATTTTCTCTTGCACATTGCTTAATTTATCGCTGCAAATCTTTGATAAATCCATCCCCTCTTGATAGTACTGAATTGCTTTTTCGAGTGGTACATCCCCCGCTTCGAGCTTTTCAACAATCTCTTCCAAGTTCTTCATTGCTTCCTCAAAGCTGAGTTCTTCCTTGTCCGAAGCCATTTTCATTTTCCTCCTCTATGTCCAGCACCCGGCACTGTAATTTCCCATCGTACAACCGAATGCTGATTCGATCGTCTTTTTTAACATTCTTGCGGGATTTTAAAATCGCTCCATTTTCCTTATACGCAACGGCAAACCCCCGTTTCATTGTTTCCAGCGGATTTAGCAGGGACATTTTTTCAATTAACACGGTTAATTTTGCAGTCGTTTGATCGATTCTTTTTGTCATGGATTGCAATAACTGCTTATTCAAATAATCAACGCTCTTGGCTGCTTGTTGGATGCGTTTATTTGGATGAACAAGAACCAATCGGCTGTATAGATGATCCAGATGTTGCGATTTTTGCCGGCTTATTGCCAGGACTGTTTTTTTGAGCTGATCGGAAACCCTGTCCAATTCCTGCTCTTTTTGCCTGACCAATTGTTCAGGGTATCGAAACGCATAGGACTGTCTTATTCTTTTCAGATGTCTTTGTTCAGTCATTATCATATTTTGCATTTTTTGCTGCAAAGCACGTTTGCTGGAGATGATTTTTCGCTGCAATTCGTGAATCGAAGGTACTGCCAGTTCTGCAGCACCGGTTGGTGTCGGTGCACGAAGATCTGCTACATAATCACTGATTGTCACGTCTGTTTCGTGGCCGACAGCGGAAATAACAGGTATTTTGGAATCATAAATCGCATTGGCGACGATGACTTCGTTAAATGCCCATAATTCCTCGATGGAGCCTCCGCCCCTGCCTACAATCAGCACATCAAATTCATTTCGTTTATTCGCGGTTTCAACTGCACTGGCAATACTGTCTGGTGCTTGCGGTCCTTGGACAAGCGCCGGCATAATTGTAATTTTGGCAATTGGGTAGCGCCTTTTTATCGTCGTTATAATGTCTCTGACAGCGGCACCGGTTGGCGAGGTGACAACACCGATGTGTGAAGGAAAAGCCGGGATAGGTTTTTTATGCGTTTTATCAAAATATCCTTGTTGCAACAGTTTTTCTTTGAGTTGCTCAAAAGCTAGATATAATGCGCCAAAGCCATCAGGTTCCATTTTTTGAATATAGAGCTGATATTGTCCATTTGCTTCGAAAACGCTGATATCCCCTTGAATCAACACATGCATGCCGTTTTCGGGAGTGAATTTCAGGTAACGATTATTTCCTGCGAACATGACTGCTTGGATACGTGTACGATCGTCTTTGATCGTCATGTACATATGACCCCGGTTATGATGTTTAAAATTGGATATTTCTCCTTTTAGCCAGACATTGCGTAAATGCGGATCAATATCCAATTTTCTTTTAATATACTTTGTCAGTGCAGTAACAGTCAGATACTTGTCCATCACTGTAAATCCAATCCTTTTGCTGCCTTGATCGTATTTTTCAATAACATGGCGATTGTCATTGGGCCAACGCCACGTGGTACCGGCGTAATATAAGAAACCTTTTCTTTGACTGCATCGAAATCAACGTCACCAGTGAGTTTGCCATTTTCCATACGATTGATGCCGACATCGATGACAACTGCTCCAGGTTTGACAAACGCTTCTCCAATTGAATGGGGTTTGCCTACAGCCACGACTAAAATATCCGCCTGGGTGGTATAGGATTTTAAATCCGTTGTTTTGGAGTGACAATAGGTCACCGTTGCGTTTTCATTCAAAAGTAATTGCCCGACCGGTTTGCCGACGATATTGCTGCGGCCCACAACTACTGCATGTTTTCCGGTAATTTCAATATTGTTTTCATTGAGCATTGCTATAATCCCGGACGGTGTACATGGTAAAAATGCGTCCTGTCCGGTCATCATTCTTCCAATATTGATGGGATGAAAACCGTCTACGTCTTTTGCAGGTGATATAGCTTCGATGACTTTTTGCTCGCTAATCTGTTTTGGCAATGGCAGTTGAACAAGGATGCCATGCACCTTTTCATCGCTGTTTAGCTTATCAATCAGGTCAAGCAAATCTTTTTCAGTAATCGTATCGGGGAGTTCCAAAACATCTGATTCCATTCCGATTTCCGCCGATGCTTTTTTCTTGCCATTTACATACGATTTTGAAGCGGGATCGTCGCCAACTAAGACAACTGTCAAATGCGGAGTGATTCCCTTTTCCTTCAATGCCGCAACTTCGTCTTTCATTTTTACCCGCAAGCTTTTGGCTAATTCCTTGCCATCCATTACTACAGCCGACATATATGCATCCTCCTTGCGATTAAAATTTAAGCATTTTTTACAATGTTTGAGAGAACACCGTTAACAAATTTTCCAGATTTTTCATCACCGTACATTTTTGCCAATTCAATTGCTTCATTGATTGTAACGTTTTCCGGAATATCTTCCATATACTTCAGTTCATAAACAGCCAACCGCAAGACGGTCCTTTCCACGGAAGCAATCCGCCTGATTGACCAGCTTTGCAAATGTTTGGCAATGGTCTGATCAATTTCATCGATTTGATTCGAAACACCTTCTGCCAGCTCGGTTAAAAAAGCGTCCGATGATTCCTTTTCCAGTGAATCTTTCACACGTTCAACCACATTGTCATGATCCACTCCTATCTGGAAAAGAATTTGAAATGCTTTCTCTCTTGCTTTATGACGATTCATTCATCCTGTCTCCTTCAAATATATCTCACTCAAATCATAACATGAGTACTGACATCAACGCTACAATCTTTATTTAGGCAAGCATCTTAAGCAAATGTAAAGAACCAAGGAACAAAAATTCCTTGGTTCTTTACTGTTATTGCTGCTCCGGATTTGACTCATCCATCTCCATTTGAATTCCCACGACGTGGACGTTGATTTCAGCTATCTCAAGTTCTGTCATATTCATCAGCGTCTGACGGATATTCGTTTGAATATCTTGGGCAACTTGTGGTATAGAGACACCAAATTTCAGCAGGACATATAAGTCAATCAAAATGCCGTTATCTGTAAGTTCAACTTTTACGCCTTTGCTATGGGATTTTTTCCCAAACTTTTCTACTACATCTGTTGCAAAGCTTCCTCGCATGGATGCAAGTCCTTTAACCTCAGAGGCGGCTATACCCGCAATAACTTCAATTACTTCCGGCGCAATTTCTACCGTACCAAGCCCTGTATTTTCACTGACGTTTACCAATGGCTGTTCGCTCATCAAATCACTTCCTCATCGTTATTTTTCTTCAACGATTGGGTGTTCTTTTAAAAAGTTTGTGTTGAAATCCCCTTCCATGAAAACTTCATTTGCCATCACACGCTGGTGGAATGGGATTGTTGTTTTAATGCCCTCAATAACATATTCATCAAGGGCCCGTCTCATGCGTTGTATTGCTTCTTGACGAGAAGGAGCATAAGCAATCAATTTCGCAATCATGGAATCATAATGCGGCGGAATGGTTGAACCGGGGTATGCTGCTGATTCCACACGGACTCCCAAGCCACCGGGCGCAAGGTACATATCAATCTTACCTGGCGACGGCATGAAATTTTTAAACGGATTTTCGGCATTGATCCTGCACTCGATTGCCCAGCCATCGAATGAAACTTCATCTTGTTGGACAGAAAGCACTTCGTTGTTGGCAATCCGGATTTGCTCCTTGACCAAGTCGACGCCGGTAACCATTTCCGTAACAGGATGTTCTACCTGGATACGCGTATTCATTTCCATGAAATAAAAATTTTGTGACTTGCGGTCAAAAATAAATTCAATCGTACCTGCACCGACATAATCGACAGCTGCAGCCGCTTGAACAGCTGCATTTCCCATTTTTTCCCTGATTTCAGGTGTTAAAGCCGGTGAAGGAGACTCTTCAACCAGTTTTTGCAACCGTCGTTGGATGGAACAGTCCCTTTCTCCCAAATGAATGACATTTCCGTGCTGATCGGCAAGCACCTGAATTTCTACGTGACGGAAATCCTCGATGAATTTTTCCAAATAGACACCAGGATTTCCAAACGCTTTTTCTGCTTCATTTTGGGTAATGCGGATGCCTTTTAGCAGTTCTTCTTCATTATAGGCAACGCGGATGCCTTTCCCGCCGCCCCCAGCTGTCGCTTTGATAATAACAGGATAGCCTATTTCATTTGCGACAGTTTTTGCTTCCTCCTCACTTTCAATGATTCCGTCAGAGCCGGGAACAATAGGAACATTCGCATGTTTCATGGTTTCTTTGGCAACATCTTTAATCCCCATCTTTTGAATCGCTTCCGGTGACGGTCCCACAAAAGTAATGTTGCAGGCACGGCATGCTTCTGCAAAATCGGCATTTTCTGCAAGGAAGCCATAACCGGGATGTATGGCATCTGTATCAGTGCAGATAGCAGCACTTAATATGTTGGTAAAGTTTAGATAGCTTTCCGAGCTTGATGCCGGACCAATACAATACGCTTCATCTGCCATTTGCACGTGCAATGCTTCCTTATCTGCCTCGGAATATACAGCAACCGTTGAAATCCCAAGTTCTTTGCAGGCACGAATAATACGTACGGCTATTTCTCCCCGATTCGCAACTAATAGCTTTTTAATCACTTGCTATCGCCCTTTCACTTCGTTTTTACGCGGAACAACGGTTGTCCATATTCTACCAGTTCCCCATTTTCAACTAGCACTTCCACAATTTCTCCAGAAATCTCCGCTTCAATTTCATTAAATAATTTCATTGCCTCAACAATGCAAACTACTGTATCTTCACTTACTTGTGAGCCCACATTTACAAAGTTTGGACTTTCCGGATTTGATGCACTGTAAAACGTTCCAACCATTGGAGATACAATCTCATGATCGTAGTTTTTATTTTCCACAGGCTCATTCGTTTGCGTAGAAGCTTCTGTTTTAGCTGCTGTCTCCACTTGGACTTGCGGCGCCGGCTGTACCGCTGGAGCTTGTACCGCTGGAGTAGCTACAGCCAATCCATCTGATTTTTTCATGGTTACTTTTGTACCCTCATTTTCATAAGTGAATTCATCAATAGATGATTGATCAATCAATTTAATGAGTTCATAGATGTCCTCAACTTTTAACATGCTCATAGCACTCCTTTTTCTCTTCCAATTAGGATTAGGTATTAATAACTCCTGTAAATATTTTACGATATATACGAATAAAACTTCAAGCAGATGGTCAACGATTTAAAAACATGCATCCCAACAATATCGCACGAACAGATTTGACACCTTTGTATACTGCCCATTCCATTATAGCAATAATGCTTTTTGAATGCGAATGTACCAAAACAAAGAACAAAGGCGCAAGCGCCCTTACAGGCTAAAAGCGCGACGTCCTGGGGCTGTGATTACTTGTCCCACCGAAGAGCTTTTGTCGCAACGCCTGTACTAGCACGTCCTGTGCGTCGTAGCAACGTACAAACTGGAACACTTTGGGGCTGCGGTTACTCGCCCCATCGAAAAGATCTGGGACTGCGATTACTCGTCCCATCTAAAAACTTTGCTAGTTGCCGGGCGCTGGAGCCGGACGCGGCTGTCATAGCAAATGACATGAATACAGCTTAATTTTATACTTTTTTACCTACAAAAAAATCCAAGCTGGAATCTTGGATTTTTTTGGCAATCTTTTATTCTTCTTTTTCAGCAGCAGAACCCTGGAAATTGACATCAACTGTTACGTCTCTTTCGAACTCCGCGCGAACTTCCTGCATAATATCAAGTACCTCTTTTTCACTCAATTCATTTACCTTCACATGTACATGCACCTTATCGCCATCTGCACGGACAAGCACATCCGGATAATTGTTATTTGACTGGATTGATTCTTCCAATACCGCTTCCTTTGTTGCCACGTCATCCAGATGATTTATTTGTTCCAGCGCTTTATTTTTTTCTTCTGCAGACGCTTCGCTGGATGCTACGATATCATTTAGTCTGCTTTTTTCCTCGCTTCTTTTGTCTTCCAAATTCATTCGAATGGTGGTAAATAATTCGTCCTGTCCAAGATTGGTCACATCATCTACGCTGGCACCATCTGTTTCACTGGCTTTCGATGTTTCCTCGCTGCTCTTCTTGCCGTCATTTACATACGCTAAATCATCTTCGTTAGGTGACATGACGTAATAAATACTAAGTACAATCATTAGGCTCAGCATGGTAAGTAGCCAAATCGTTTGTTTTTTTAACATTTTCATCCTCCTCTATTTTCTGGGCATGACTGAAACGCGATGGGTTGGTACATCTAGCACTCTGGATATTGCTTCCACAACCCATTTTTTGACAGTTGCCCTTTCTACCCCTTTTGCTACTACAAACACCCCTCTAACGTTGGGCTTTTTCGTTTGGATTAGAAGTGGCGCTTCTTGATCGCCTTGTCTTACAAAAACGACGTGCGTCTCCTCGGTGTTGTCTTCTATTTGCCGATTCCCGCCATTTTTGTCTTTTTCATCTGTTACTTGTTTTCCGGTAATCAAATCCTTTTCATATATTTTGATATTTGTTGAGTCCAGGTTTATCATTACTTCAACATCGGAAACACCGCGGATGTTTTCCAGCATGGCCGTCAAGTCCTTTTCATAGCTTGATTCCAGTTCATCAACGTTTGAGGTTGCGCTGGCAGGAAGGGCATTCCCTTTTTCCTCCGCTTGATTTGTTTGGCGATTGGATGATTGTGCCATCTCCTTGCTCTTGGGTGTGGAGATAAATATATTGGACATAATCATCAACAATATGCCTACTAGCCCGATGATGACGACATACCCTAATTTATTGGGTTTTTTTCCGGTGGCATCCTTTGATTGCAACAACGCGAGCAGTTTTTTTATCAAGTGGAACCTCCCTCCCATTTCAAAATTAGCGTTTTATCATCCAACTCCCATATCTGCTGCAATGCATTTGCAATGGCTTCAGTGTCCTTTGGTGCATCTGTTTCTTTTTTTTGCGTATCGATAACAACTTCATTCACAGCATCCACATTTCCCTCCCCGCCATCCGTTTCCTGTAAATAAACAACTACCTTGTCCAGTTTTTCATACAGGTTATCATTTAGCTGGCTTGTCCCCCCCTCGAATTCAAAATCAATATTGGTTATTTGTACATGGAACTCCTTCGCTACTTCTTTATTTGCTAGATTTTTGAGTTGGACAGCCATTTGTTGTAAAATATATGCACGTTCCGATGATTCTATTTCTCTTTTTTGTTTTTCCATCGTATTTTTTAATACATCTTCCTTCAAAATTTCGTTTTGCTGCTGCTGGAAATTGGTTTGAATCGCTTGTTTCACATCGATTTGAAATAAATAAAATACCGGTTTTAAAAATACCAAAATGAGAATCAAGCCAACTGCAAACTGAATATATTTTTTCATAGCGTTTGCAGGGACGAGCAGATCGATAATCGTTGCCAATAATATAAAAACGATAATTTGCGTTACCCAATGAATTAGCATGCTCATAAGCTACCATCCTATCGTAGGAGCAATGTCAAATTGCCGGCTACGATGATAATGACTATCGCCAAAAAGAACATAAGCGATACTGCGAGCAAACAAGCCAGCATATAAAGGACATATTTCCCGATTAAATTAAGCACCGATATGACCGGTCCGTCACCAATCGGCTGGAGTACAGCCGCTGCAATCTTATAGATAGCTGCAATGGCAAGAATTTTAATTGCCGGGAACAAAGCAATAATTAGTACCAGTACAACACCAACAATCCCTACAGCATTTTTTAATACAAGAGAAGCACTCAGCACAGTGTCCGCCGCATCAGTAAAGGCTCTGCCGATAACCGGAATAAAATTACCTGTAATAAATTTCGCTGTCTTCATCCCTACGCCATCCTGAATAGCACTTGCTGTCCCTTGTACAGACATGACACCCAAAAAAATGGTCAAAAAAGCACCAAGCACGCCAAGACCGACATTTTTGAACAAGTTTGCCAAATGCGTTACTTTGTACTGATCATTTAAGCTGCTAACGATCAGCAAAAGTGCCGAGATGAATAATAGCGGCAGAATAAAATGTGATACAAGCATTCCGCTGGCATTGATTAAAAATATCGTAATCGGATGAAAAAAAGAAATGCTGATCAAGTTTCCAAAAGAGGCCATCAGCCCCAATAACAGTGGGAGCAGTGCAATCATAAAGCCTCCCATGGAATCTATTGCATCTTTGGTATAAGTTACCACCGTATAAAAACTGTTTAACGCCAAAAATAGCAGTACGATATATACGACAAAGTATGCGATTTTGCTGACAGAACCTTTGTCAAAGGCATTGTGCAATGTTTGCAGAAATATCGAAAATAGCGTCAGCATAAACAACATGCCAAGCAGTTTTCCATTTAGTATTAACTCATGAAAAAAATACTCCACAAGCCCTCGCAATATATTTTTGAGTGATAGCTTGTCCTTGTTTTTTATCAAATCATAAACGGTCATTTTCTCACTATCAGGCAAAAATCCGCCGTACTCGTCAACCAGTCCATTCCAGTACTTTTCAATTCCTTCAAGCGAGATATCCTCCGATAATTTATTTTCCAGCCCATCGATTGGATCCTCCGCTGCAGCGAGACTATTGAAACCGAACAGGAATAATAATAAGGCAAAAAGGAAAACGCATTTGCTATATCTCATTCAATTTGAATGCTCCTCTCGCAAAAAATAGCTCATTTAACTTGTTGGCAAAAAGTTAAGTATGGATTCAATAACCGCCTTGATAATTGGTACCGCCAGCAAAAGGATAAACACTTTTCCTGCCAGTTCTATTTTGGAGGCAACGGCACCAAGTCCTGCATCTTTCGTAATATTGGCACCCAATTCCGTAATATAGGCAATCCCGATAATTTTTAGTATGGTCTCAATATACATGCCATCAATAGATGCCTTTTTCCCCAATTCATGTATAAGGTCAATAATTTGTCCAAGCTGTTTGATTACGGCAAGAAAAATGACAATGCCCGTTATCAATACAATGAAAAAAGCGAACGGCCCTTTTATATCTTTCAGCAGGATATAGAGGATACTGGCAATAATGCCAAACAGAACAATTTGAATGATTGCCATGCGAACTACCCTTGGAAAAGAAAGACGGATTTTATTTGTTGAAACAAGTCGGATAAACCGTTGACTACAATGACAAGGACAATGATAAATCCAACTAATGTTGCAAATTGCGCAATCTCCTCTTTCCCCATTTGTTTCAATATCGTGTGTATGAGGGCCACTATAATGCCTATGCCCGCTATTTGAAATAGAATGGTTGCGTCTGCCAGCATATCACTTAACTCCTTTTCGCTTTTTCATAATAGTTGTATTAACGGAATCATCATTTTTAAAAAAGCAACACGATAATAAATAATCCCCCAAGCACACCCAAACTTTTGGCTAATTTTGCATATTTTATATGTTGATCCCTTGCTTCTTGCATCTCTCTTTCCAGGTGGTGCAATGCAAGCTGAATATGTTTGGTTTGCTGCACTGCATCATGCTGGCCAAGCGTTGCTCCGAATTGCAGCAATATTTCCTGTTCGTTTTTATCTAGGTTCGCAAGTTTTACCCACTGGTTTACGGAAGCAGACCAAATTTCGGTTAAATTCGCTGTATTGCTCTGCAATGCAACTGCAACCTGGGCAAATAATAAATTGGCAGGTTTCGGCAACTGTCTGCCAATAACCTCAAAAGCCTCTTGCAGCGGCAGTTGACTATAAACGATTTCTGCCTCAAGTATTTGCAATGCATTGATTAATTGACGAATATGTTTTGGGCGATCTGATAGTTTCTTGCTCCATTCAAAACCTATCCATGTTGTTGTACATAGCAGCAAAAAGGCACCTAGCCATTTCAAATGTATCCCACCTTCGATTTCGGCATGATTGCTTTGCCGTGCTGGTCCAACACTGCTGCCGCTCTATTCGCTGCATTCAAGATGACAAACCGCTGGAAAATCTGCTGTTTTAAAATGGGCAGAATCAATGGCCGTTTGTATAGGGATGCAAGTGATGCCCCATGTATGGTGCATATAATATGCACGCCAGCATTGATTGCTTCAAGCAAGGCTTGGACATCTTCGCTACTTCCAATCTCATCCACAATTAAAATCTCGGGTGACATCGATCGAATCATCATCATCATTCCTTCAGCCTTTGGACAGGCATCAAGTACATCGGTCCTTTTCCCTACCCGGTGCTGTGGGATACCATGCAGGCATGCAGCGATTTCGGATCGTTCGTCAATAACCCCCACTTTCTTGGCAGGTGTCAGATACCAGCCTTCAGAGATCGTTCTGGCAATATCTCTAAGCATCGTTGTTTTACCGCTTTGGGGGGGACCAACCAGCAGTGTATTCATGTAGCCTTTTTCGTAAAGGTACGGCATGATGTTTTTTGCAGCGCCAATTTTTTCTTTTGCAATACGAATATTTAAAAAAGTAATGTCTTGGATTGCTTTGACATGTCCGCCAACCGTATTCACTTTTCCTGCCAAGCCAACCCGGTGTCCGCCTTGAATTGTAATGTAGCCTTGTCTGAGTTCATCTTCCAGCCGATACAAGGAATAGCCCGAGAGCTGGTTTATTATATATGAACTGATTGTCCTGTCCGGCTGCAGGGATACAATCCATTCTGTTGCATCATCGAACACCAATTCAATTGGCTGTGAGAGCCTAAGCCGAATTTCCTGTAGTTTATCCCATCGCCTGGCGATTTTTTTTTGTAGATTCATTCGGTAAATTTCCGGAAACAAACGCAAAATTTCTTCCATAAAAGAATCCTCGCTTTCCAAGCCGGAAAGTTCTTTTTATAGTAAATGTATGTTGGACAGGCAAAAATATTACTTTCACATGCGGAATACAAGAACATAAATGAGGGAGAAATAGTAGTTGAATACAAATTGATCATGGGAAAAACCGTGGAAACAAAACTCCTTTGAAGCGTTATAAATGTATTCATCTTTGCAGCGCGATTCATTTCTTAACAGCGCTCAACAAAAAAATCGACGAAACATTTTTACGTGTTCGTCGATTTTTCACTATATTGTCGTTTTGGCAATCTATTTCTTATTATATTATGCCCGGGATACGTATTTTCCGTCTGAAGTGCTGATAACCAATTTATCTCCCATGTTCACAAAAAACGGAACCTGTACTGTCAATCCGGTTTCAAGTGTGGCCGGTTTTGTCCCGCCACTGGCAGTATCTCCTTTGATGCCGGGTTCTGTATCCACTACCTCCAGCTCAACCGTGTTCGGCAAGTCAATGCCAATTACTTCACCTTGATAAGATGCAATGGTTACTTCCATATTCTCTTTAATAAATTTTAATTCATGCGAAATTTGACTTGCGGGCAGCTCAATTTGTTCATATGTTGACATATCCATGAACGCATGCGAGTCACCATTTGCATATAAATATTGCATTTTACTATGTTCAACATGGGCCTGCTCCACTTTTTCACCGGCGCGAAATGTTTTTTCCTGGATGTTCCCGTTTCTTACATTACGTAATTTGGAACGAACAAAAGCGGCTCCTTTTCCCGGCTTTACATGCTGAAAATCAATGACCTGCCAAACATCATTATCTAGTTCAATTGTCAATCCTGTACGAAAATCGTTAACAGATATCATTTGGCTTCCTCCTTATTCAACTTTTCTTGCGTGCAGACTAATCTAATCAATATGGCAGTCCATTTTTACGCACTATAATATAATCAGTTCTTTTGTGCTTAATGTCAAGCGTTCATTTCCGGATTCTGTAATGACGATATCGTCTTCAATACGGCATCCGCCAACGTTTGGAATATAAATTCCAGGTTCCACCGTAACAACCATTCCGGGTTCCAATATTGTATTGGAGCGATAGGATACAGCTGGGTTTTCGTGAACTTCCATGCCCAAACCATGACCGGCAGAATGGCCATAATAGTCGCCATACCCTTTTTCTTTAATGAAATCACGTGTCAGGGCATCTGCTTCCTTACCCGTCATACCGGGACCAAAGCCATTGACACCGCGCAGTTGGGCTTCAAGCACAATGTCATATATCTTTCTCAACTCATCACCGATTTCTCCAACTGCAACTGTTCTCGTAATATCTGAACAATAGCCCTGATACAATGCACCGTAGTCCATCGTCACAAGCTCGCCAGCCTGTATTTCTTTTTCAGAAGCGACCCCGTGGGGCATCGCGGATCGATAGCCTGAAGCAACAATTGTATCGAAGCTGGAAGAAACTGCACCTTGTCTGCGCATAAAAAATTCCAGTTCATTGGAAATTTCAATTTCTTTTACGCCTGGTTTAATAAATCCTTGAATATGCTCAAATGCCGCATCAGCAATTTCGGCTGCTTTTTTCATGATGGAGAGTTCCTCTTCGGTTTTATACAAACGCAACTTTTCAACCATGTCCCCAACAGGGATGAGCTCCCCTTCGATTGTCTCTTTATACAGTTCATAAGTAGCATATGTCAAATCATTTTTTTCAAAACCGATTTTTCTTGCATTTGCATTTTTAAGCTGGTCTCGTACTTCATCTACAATTGATTGTTTATGTTCCACTATTTCATAGCCTTTTGCCTGTTCACTAGCTTGGCTAGTATACCGGAAATCCGTTATAAACATGGCTTTATCATGTGTGATGAGTGCAATTCCTGCAGTTCCGGTAAAACCCGTCATGTATCTTCTATTTATGGGACTTGTAATGATTAATGCATCCAAGTCATTTTCTGTCATGGCTACTCTAATTTTATTCAATTTTTCCATAAGAACCATCCTCTCTAGATATGTATCTGTGTATTTACTTCATTGTTTTGCTTGTTCCATTAACGCGATACAAGCCAAACGATATCCCATTTTCCCCAACCCAACGATTTGGCCTGCACATGCAGGGGCTAGCATGGACTGGTGCCGGAATGCTTCTCTTGAATGGATATTTGAAATATGCACTTCGATCACAGGGACATCAATTGCAAGTATGGCATCACGCAAAGCAATACTCGTGTGTGTGTAGGCCGCTGGATTAAAAATAATGCCATTGTACTTACTGTTTGCCTGTTGAATTTTATCTACGAGATCCCCTTCATGATTTGACTGAAATGTATCAAGTTCAAAACCATTTTCATTCGCTATTTTTTTTAATTCCATCTCAATATCAGCTAGCGTAAATGATCCATAGATATTCTCTTCCCTTTTTCCCAGCAAATTAATATTGGGTCCATTTAGTAATAAAAGCCGTTTCATCTCCTTCATCCCTTTGCACATTTATCAACTACATTATTTTACCATAAATGTTGTAGCTGCCACAAAAGAGACAACATTTAAAACCTAAGAATCTTTTGCATTTTTCTTTTTCTCATTAAGTTGCATTTCCTTGATTTGTAAATCATAATAATCATAAGCGATAGAATAACCGACAAAGACACCGTATATCACAAACAAACAAAATGTGGAAACGATTGATTCCTGCTGCATTTCATATATTGTCGGTACATTGGGATAGAGCGGATGCAAGACTATAAATACAAGCAACCAGCATACAGCTCCCAAAATTACCCCACCCCACATCGAATACCATTTTCTAAGCAGGAAATAAGAGATATATGCCACCGCTATCGATAGGATGCCAGTCATTAAAATTGAAATTACTTCACCAAGCCAGCCATCCGTCCAAGGGCGGCGCAGCCAGGAACGCAGCAGAATGGATTTGGCGCTTATTTCCACGAAATTAAAATAGTACATAAAAAATCCAATAGTGCTCCAAAAAACACCGCCCACAAAACCTATAATAGCTACCCTTCCTATTAATGATGGCATACCTTCACGATGTGATATATGATCCTCCTGATTCATACTATCTACCTCCATTTTGATAGTATGACCATCTTTTTTAAAAACAAATCTCAAAAATAGGAGTCAAATAATTATCAAATCCGTTTTAAAAGCCCTGGAGATACCGACATAATTCCTGTAAAATAAAGATAACGGATACTTTTCAGTTTAAACATGATAAAATGACCGGGAACGTGTATAAAATGACCGGATAAGTGGTATACAAAGAACAAAGGTGCAAGCGCCCTTACAGGCTAAAAGCGCGACGTCCTGGGGGCTGCGAATACTCATCCCACCGAAATAATTTGGGACTGCTATTGCTCGTCCCTCCAAAAAACTTTGGGGTTGCGGTTACTCGCCCCATCAAAAAGCCATGCTAATTGCTGGGCGCTGGAGCCGGACGTGGCTGTAGCTAAAGGTGGACTTATCACAGCCAAACTTTGATTTTTTAGTAATAAAAAAGGTAAAACAAAAATTTACGGAAAGCAATATACCATATTAGAGGAGTGGTGACATGCTTCGGACCTTCTTTTCCAAATTTGTTTACATTATCATTGGGCTAGCTCTTGTTGGTTTGATTGCGCAACTATTTACGAATACATCTGGTTTTTTAAAAAGTATTTTCCTCACGATTGGAATTGCTGCAGCTCTCTCGCTGGTCGTGTACTTCCTATTCCTTAAAACCCGCAAGCCGGGAAACGAAATGAAGAAATACAGAAAAGCAGTAAAGCAGTCAGCTCGAAAATATAAGACAAAAACACCTGAAATTAAAAAAAAGCCACAGCTTAATAGGCTGAAACAAACGCAAGTAAAAAAACGTAACAAAAGTCGTAAAGGTCCCAGTCACCTCCGGGTTATTGATGGAAATAAATCAAAAAGAAACAAGCGAATGTCCAATTAATGGAGTTCGCTTGTTTTTTGTTCACTAAGTCGGCCATGTTTTTAAAAAGTTCGCCGTTTGTATCCTTCCGACCTCAATTAATTCGCTAACAAGTTCAGGCTGGATTTGGAAATCTGTTGCCGGAATGTTTTTCACAGGGATAAAAATAATGTTTTTTTCTTCAGATTTGGAGATAAAACGTGCGTCGTGGGCTTGTTTCATTGTGGAAAAAAGTGCAAAAAACATATCAATCGCGTTTTTTATTTTTCGCGGCTTCACATTCTCAATTGACTCACTTAATTTAATTCCAAGCACCGGTCTGAGCTGTTTTCCCTCGTCGGGTCCAAATATCCAAAGCGGGAAGTTGCTGAGCAGTCCGCCGTCAACAATCAAGCTTTTTTCTTTCATTTTTCCGGGGAGCTTTTTTGGCATGAAAAAATATGGAAAGCCGGCACTCATTCGAATTGCTTTCGAAACCGGGAAAAATTTTGGGTTGATGTCATAAACCCTTTTTAAATCATCAGGCAATACAATCAATTTTCCCAACGACAAATCACTTACTACAACTTTCAACCGACCCTCGGGTAAATCGGAAAAAGAATAAATCCCTTTTTGGACAAGTTTCTCATGAATCCAATTTTCCAATTTATTACCGCGATACAACCCCATCTGAAAATACAGGAAAAGCCATCTGCTCAGCGGAATGATAGTTGAAAATTTTGGGGGATCCAAAAAATTTTTCAACTGTATTTCCCCAACTATTTTTTCAATCTCCGCCAAATCGTACCCCGCAGCCACAAATGCTGCGATGATAGCCCCCGCAGATGTACCGGCTACTCGCTCAATTTGCAAATTTTTCTTTTCCATGCTTTGAAGTGCGCCAACAAATGCAAAAGCCTTCACACCACCGCCCGAAAATACGGCATCGATTTTCATTTTGGTCGCCTCCGCCAAAAACAAACTTTCTCTATTTATACATAAGCAGACGAAGGAAAATTAGAACCAATCGAAATCAAATGGAAGAAATTCTATTTTGTATCCTTATGCTTCTTTTTAAGCGCCTCCACCCTGCTGTCATCCTCCTTGAAATAATTCACCAAATCACCAATGCGGTCAATGGAATTCCAGCTAAGATGATGTTCGATTCCTTCTACATCGCGGTATATATTTTCTTCATCCACCCCGATGATTTCCAAAAATTGTTCCAACAACTCGTGCCGGAATACAAGCCTTTCCCCAATTTGTTTTCCTTTTTCGGTCAATACAAAGCCACGGTATTTTTCATAGTTTAAATATGCGTCCTTATCCAGCTTCTGCACCATTTTCGTAACAGAAGATGGATGTACCTCCAATGTTTCTGCAATATCAGAAACCCTGGCGTATCCCTTTTTATCAATCAGATTATATATAAGTTCAATATAGTCTTCCATACTTGGTGTGGGCATTGCATTTCCTTCTTTCAAAAAATATTTTTATCATGGGCAAAATTGTTTCTTATTTCAGCATACCGTAATGTGCGGTCCGTTACAAGTCCATTCTTCGGAAAAAAACTTTGAAAAATGAATGATTACCACCTATAATGAATAGTGAAAGATTAGAAAGACGGGGGAAAATAGTACAATGAAATTTTTGATCATACTATTAGTTGTCATATTTGTCATTGGTCTATTCCGCTTTTTCAGGCAAAAATCCTATTTAAAAACACTTACTGAAGAACAGTTTCGGCAAGGTTATCGCAAAGCACAATTAATTGATGTCAGGGAACCACAGGAGTTTAAAAGTGGACACATTCTTGGTGCCCGTAATATTCCGTTAACCCAGCTGAAACAGCGTTTGGTCGAATTGCGCAAGGACAAGCCGGTATATCTGTATTGTCAAAGCGGTACAAGATCGGCGAGAGCAGCGCAAGTTCTTCATAAAAAAGGATATGAGGATGTCAGCCAATTAAAAGGCGGCTTCAAAAAATGGACAGGCAAAATTAAAAAATCCTAACATACAAAACCTCAACGCCAAAATGACGTTGAGGTTTTGTAATATTGATCAATGGGAGAGGCGCGCAGGCATGGAACGCCACATTCCAAGGCATTGTCTGCATGCCTAACCCCTGATTGTAGTTTCGCTTTATTTATTGTAGCGGAGGACTGGTTTTCTCGCGGCACGCGTTTCATCCATCCGCTTGACAACCGTCGTATGCGGTGCTTCTTGCACCAGTTCCGGTTCGCTTTCTGCTTCTTTGGCAATTGTCAGCATCGCTTCAATGAACCCATCAAGGGTTTCTTTTGATTCGGTTTCTGTCGGTTCAACCATCATCGCTTCTTCTACATTGAGTGGGAAGTAAATAGTTGGCGGATGATAACCATAGTCGAGCAATCTTTTTGCAATGTCCAGCGTTCTGACACCGAGTTGTTTTTGGTTTTTGCCCGATAGAACGAACTCGTGCTTGCAATGCTGTTTATATGGAAGTTCATACGCACTTTCCAATTTGCGCATCATGTAGTTCGCATTTAAAACTGCGTATTCGCTGACCTTTTTCAGCCCTTCTGCTCCCATTGTACGAATGTACGTATATGCTCGCAAATAAATACCAAAGTTACCATAATATGGTTTTACTCTTCCAATCGAATCTTCCCGGTCATCATTCCAAGTAAAAGTATCGCCATGTTTTTCTAAAACCGGCTTTGGCAGATATTTTGCAAGTTCCTCGGATACCCCGACAGGTCCTGAACCTGGTCCGCCTCCTCCATGCGGCCCGGTAAATGTTTTGTGAAGGTTAAGGTGAACAACATCAAATCCCATGTCACCCGGACGTGCGTAGCCCATAATTGCATTCAGATTGGCACCGTCATAATAAAGTTTTCCACCCGCATCATGGATGATTTTTTTCATTTCTAATATATCTTTTTCAAACAAGCCAAGTGTGTTTGGATTTGTAAGCATCAAAGCTGCCGTATCATCGCCTGCAACTCTTCGCAAATCGTCCAAGTCAACCAGACCTTGTTCATTTGATTTAACTGTAACTGCTTCAAACCCCGCAACCGTTGCAGAAGCCGGGTTTGTTCCATGTGCCGAGTCAGGTACAATGACCTTGGTACGGTTAAAATCTCCATTTGCCTCATGAAAAGCACGTATCATCATGAGCCCTGTCCATTCACCATGCGCACCAGCTGCTGGCTGCAAGGAAATTTGATGCATACCGGTAATCTCTGCCAGCGCCTGTTGCAAATCATACATCATTTCCAATGCGCCTTGAACCGTCTCCGGATGCTGATACGGATGGATTTGACTGAAGCCATCCAATCTTGCAACATCCTCATTTATTTTCGGATTATATTTCATCGTGCAGGATCCCAATGGATAAAAGCCTGAATCGACACCAAAATTCCGCCTGGATAGTCCTGTATAATGACGGACGATGTCCAATTCGCTTACCTCCGGAAGTTCAGGAGGATCCTTACGAATATAGGACTCATCTATCTCCGCGCCCAGATCGATTTCCGGAACGTCCAATTCTGGCAGACTATAGCTCGTTCTTCCTTCTTTGCTTCGTTCAAAAATAAGCGGAAAATCTGTATTAGCCATGAATATCCCCCAATTCTTGCACAAATGTATCTATTTCATTCTTTGTGCGAATTTCTGTAACAGCGATCAGCATATGATTTTTCAACTCAGGGTATGCCGCTACCAAGTCATAACCGCCAATAAAACCTTTTTCGAATAATTGTTTATTGGCCACCGTGACATCCACTGGAAGTTTCACAACAACTTCATTAAAAAATGCATCGGAGAAAACGGCTTTCAAGCCCGCTTTTTGCAATTGATTTCGCATGTAGCGCGCTTTCATCATATTCATTTTCGCCATTTGGACAATGCCACCTTTGCCAAGCGAACTCATCGCTACCGAACTGGCCAATGCATTTAACGCTTGGTTCGAGCAGATATTTGATGTTGCTTTATCACGGCGAATATGCTGCTCCCTTGCTTGGAGCGTCAGTACAAACCCACGCTTTCCATCCTCATCGACTGTTTGACCCACCAATCTTCCCGGTACCTTGCGCATCAGTTTTTCCGTTGTTGCAAAGTAACCGCAGTGCGGTCCGCCATACTGGGACGGAATGCCAAACACTTGTGTATCCCCAACGACGATATCCGCACCGAGTTCTCCAGGCGGTGTCAGGAATCCGAGGGCAAGCGGATTGCTGGAACTGATCAGCATCGTTTTTTTATGCTGCTTAACCAGTGCATTGATTTCTTTCAACGGTTCGATTTGGCCAAAGAAATTTGGGTACTGTACGACAACACTAGCTACATCGTCACCAAGCAAATCTGCCAATTTATCCAAATCTGTCACACCATTACTGTATTGTGCCTCCACAACTTCCAAGTGCTGCCCCTTCGCATATGTCGCAATAACCGCCCTGGCCTCGGGATGGACAGTTTTAGAAACAATAATTTTGTTTCTTTTTGTTTGGCCGGCACTTAACGTAACAGCCTCGGCAAGTGCGGTCGGACCATCGTACATGGATGAATTGGCTACCGGAAGCCCTGTCAATTCGCTAATCATTGTTTGAAACTCAAAAATTGCTTGTAGTTCACCTTGTGAAATTTCGGGCTGGTACGGTGTATATGCAGTGTAAAATTCCGACCGGGATATGATGTGGTCCACCACTGACGGGATATGGTGATCATACACTCCTGCTCCGAGAAAAGAACAGTATTGTTTTAAATTGGCGTTTTTCGCCGCTAAACCTGCCAACTCCTTCTTTAATGATGCTTCATTAGCTGGCGCTTTTAAATTCAGTTCCCTGCTGAAGCGAACCTCTGCCGGAATATCATCAAACAATTCATCTGTCGAAGTGATGCCAACCTGTTCCATCATTTCTGCTTTATCATTTTTGGTCATTGGTAAATAACGAAATTCCATGGTCCATTCCCCCCTCTTTATTTTCTTTTCAAAAATGGCGTTTCAATAATTTGGGCTTTCAGTTTTCTTTTTCTGACCTGGATCTGTAACTGTGTGCCAACTTCTGAATAATTAGCATCGATTAATGCCATGCCGATATTTTTTTTCAATGTTGGCGACTGTGTGCCTGTTGTAACAAACCCCACTTCTTTTTCACCGTAAAAGACACCGTATCCCGTGCGAGGAATACCTTTATCTATCATTTCAATTCCGACAAGCTTACGATTTGGACCGTTCTCCATTTGTTTCTTCAATACTTCTTTTCCAATAAAATTGCCATCTTTGCCAACCTTAACAGCAAATTTCATTCCAGCTTCAACTGGTGATATATCCTCGGAAAGTTCTTGCCCATATAATGGCAGATTTGCTTCAAATCTCAAAGTGTCTCTTGCCCCGAGTCCAATTGGCTCAAGTCCTTCTTGTTTACCATGCTCAAGCAGCTTTTTCCAAAGTTTCCTTCCACAATCTTTTGAAATGTATATCTCAAAACCGTCTTCTCCCGTGTAACCTGTTCTCGAAACGATTGCACCACAAGCAACATCTCCAATGATTACATCTTTGGCAAAGCGGAAAGGCTTTATAGACGCCAAATCGGTATCCGTCAACGGTTGTAAAATTTTTTCCGCTTTTGGTCCCTGTAATGCTAGCTGCACGTAATTGGCAGATTCATTTTCAATTTGTAATTCATTTTCCGCGTAATTATTGTGCGAAATGAGCCACTGATAATCTTTGTCCGTATTTGCTGCGTTGACAACGAGCAGATAATCATTTTCTTCCAGCTTGTAAACAATCAGATCATCAACCGTTCCGCCATTTTCATAACATAAAAAGGTGTACTGTGCACGAAGCGGAGTGAGCTTATCAATATCATTCGTCAGCATCCATTGTAAAAAATCACGGCTCTTGGCACCACGCACACGTATTTCTCCCATATGGGATACATCGAAAAGACCTGCCTTTGTGCGTGTCACTTCATGCTCATGTTTAATTCCTGAAAATTGCACCGGCAAATCCCATCCACCAAAATCAATCGTTTTTGCCCCAAATGCAGCGTATTCCGGAAATAAAGGGGTCGTTTTTAAATCAGGCATGTAACCGCTCCTTTACATTTCGTATTTTCGAAACATTGAAATACTTTTACAGTGAAAAAGAGATTCCACCAATTACAGGTAGAATCTCTGTCCTTCAACCAGAAAGTTGCACACCTTGTCGGCAAATTTCGCAGGCGGTGTTTGCTTCGTGGGCGGTTTACAATCAAGGATTGGTAAACGCTCTCCAGAGTCGCGTCCCGCAAGAGTCTTTTTGCCTGAGAGATTCGCATGATGCTTGCTCCTTCGGCGTTACTGCGTGTGCAGTAATCTCTCCCCTTGCATTCATTCGCAGTTTATGAAAATAAACCTTTTTGGCTATACTATGTAGAACTGGTGAAATCACTTTCAACATCTTTCATTATAGCATACGTTCATTTCAAAAGCCTATAAAAATTAAAAATTATAGCATCTCGTTTCAGTCAAAGGATGAGGATACATGAAAAACATACAAGTCAACTATGACGAAACATTTATTGAGACATTAATGGATAAAATCGAAAAAGATGAGCCAACTTCGTCCTGGAAACTGTTCCAAATGGCTTACGAGGCAGAAAAAACAACGATCACAACTGAATTTGACGGATTAATTTCGTTAAAGTATCTCCAGCATATGCGTTTTCTTGATCATCAAATCAGTACTGCCAATCAAGTCATTGAAAAGATGCATGGACGGGCTATCCTTGCAGATGAAGTCGGTCTCGGGAAGACAATCGAAGCAGGACTAATTTTAAAAGAATATATGGTTAGGGGCTTGGTCAAAAAAGCGTTGATTTTGGTACCAGCTTCCCTGGTAAGTCAATGGGTAAACGAACTCAATAATAAGTTTTACATACCAGCGATTGCCCATAGAAAAAATTACTCATGGAAAGATATCGATATCATGATTTCCTCGATCGATACAGCGAAACGATCGCCCCACCGGGAAATAATTTTGGAGAATGATTATGATTTTATATTAATCGATGAAGCACATAAACTGAAAAATCACCGCACGAAAAATTACGAATTTGTTCGTGCATTAAAGAAGAAATATTGCCTGCTGCTGACAGCAACACCCGTGCAAAATCGTCTGATCGAGATATTTAACCTCGTATCGATATTAAAGCCCGGGCATCTGGGAAATTATGAAGAGTTTGTTGAAAAATACGGCAAGGATCGTAACCAGCTCAAACGGGATGGATTACTAAAACAGCTCGTACAACAAGTTATGGTACGGCATACGCGTAAAAATGCCGATTTACAGCAAAACAATATCAAGCGCAATATTGAAACTGTTTGGATCGATTTTTCCGAGGAGGAAAAACAGGTCTATAGCCAATTGGAAAACGCTACCCAATCATTGGCAGCATTTGCAAAAATCACTTTTCTACGGGAAATTTGTTCATCAAGAGAGGCTTGCTATTTATCATTGCAGAAATTAGCCAATCAAGGTGACTCATCCGCTGAACTTAATGAAATAATAAATAATATTGCCAATTTGCCGCATCATAGCAAAGCAAAGAAAGTTGTTTCCATACTGCAAGCGCATGAAGATGAGAAGATGATTATTTTCACCGAATACAGGGCAACACAGGTTTACTTGCAATGGTACCTAAAGCAGCATGGCATCACTTCTGTTCCATACCGTGGAGGATTTAAAGGCGGCAAAAAAGATTGGATGCGACAGCTTTTCAAAAATCACGCACAAGTACTGATTGCAACAGAAGCAGGCGGTGAAGGAATCAACCTGCAATTTTGCAATTACATGATTAATTATGATCTGCCTTGGAATCCAATGCGTCTGGAACAGCGGATTGGCAGAATTCATCGCTATGGACAGGAAAAGGATGTCCATATTTACAACTTTGCTGTGCGTGAAACAGTGGAAGAGCATATCATGAAATTACTTTATGAAAAATTGCATTTGTTTGAGCGTGTCATTGGTCAGTTGGATCATATCCTTGCCAAGCTAGACATCGCTGATTTGGATTCGGAAATCCAATCAATTATTAGTGGATCGGAATCCACAGGAGAGCTAAAGATCAAACTCGACAATTTAACTTCTGTCATTCATTCTCATGTCGATGAAGATGAGAAAAAGGAGATTGGTTATGGCAATATCTGATTTGCATCAGTTTTTGAAGGAATATTTTCAGGCACATCATTGTACAATTGTGGAGGATCGTCCAAATCTACTGTCAGTCAAACTGACGGAAGAAATGGATAAGGCGTTGATGAACCGGCCATTTTATTGGCATTATATCAAAAAAATCGGTCAGGCCGGTGAGCCAAAGCAGCTAACTTTCATCACGGATCCAGAAGAAAAAACTGCAACAGGCGAGCATATTCATTTTGGAAGTCCGCGTTTGCAGCAAATTATCAACCATTTAAAGACAAATGAGCGTTTTGCCAGGTTGTACCAGCACCTCTCCACTTCGGCAAGGACTCCGCTGTACCCATGGCTTGTAACAAATGTAAAACTTAGTTATATAGGCCAGCAAAATAAAGAACAACTTTTTTCCATTGGACTAAACCTGATAAACGGTGTAATGAAAACCGAAATGATGGAACAATTGCAGTCGATTGACTTACAGATGACGATACCGGATTATTGCTATGTAATATCACCGATGATTAAGCCCGGCAGTGGTTTCCGGCGAATCCAAGCAGTACTGGATCAATATATTTCCGATCAGGACCATGATTGGGCAAACCTGTCGATGCAGGCGTGTGCACGGGAAAGTGAATTATTAAAGGCTTTCTATGACGGTCAGTCTGATGAAGCAGCCGAACAAATGGAAAAAGAACTTGCAGAAATTCATCAACGCTATGAACCAAAGATTAACGTCTCTGTCGTTAATGGCGGCATGTTTTATTTGGCAGCAAACCAATAACAAAGGCGCAAGCGCCCTTACAGGCTAAAAGCGCGACGGTCCTAGGACTGCGATTACTCGTCCCACCGAAGATCTTTTGACGCAACGCCTGTACTAGCACGTCCTGTGCGTTGTAGCAACGTACAAACTGGAGCACTTTGGGGCTGCGGTTACTCGTCCCATCAAAAAGCTCTTTTAGTTGCTGGGCGCTGGAGCCGGTCGTGGCTGTCATAGCAAAGGTCATTTATACAGCCCAATTTTATATTTTCTTTACCAATAAAAAAGTTAAAAGCAGACTTCTTATGCGAAGCCTGCTTTTAGCCGGATTTTTTCATGAATAACCGAATGGCCAGTGGTACCATACCAAACCAGCGACCGGATATTTGCGGTTGTGCTTTACGTTTATTTTTTCTTTCCAATCGTTTATCTTTTGGTGCATCCATATAGCTGACTACTTGCTCCGTCAGGAATTTAATATAATCGTTACCAGAAATTTCTTATCATCTCCTTTATTCCGGCTTGTCTTTATTATCGGCAATGCAATTTCTTTCTATTCTCAAGCTTGAAAAGAATTTCTTCGGTGATTTCTGTGGCAGTTTTATCGTCTGTTTCAACCACAATATCTGCTGCTTCCTCATAAAGCCGTTCCCTTCTGGAAAACAAATCCTTACGTTGTGTAACAGATTGATTCCAAAGTGGTCTTGTTTGATCGTCCTGCAATCTGCCTTCAATCGTCTGTAAGCTTGCTTTTAAAAAGACAACTATGCCATTGCTTTTCATACATGCAGTATTATCGGGGATTTCAACGATGCCTCCCCCGGTTGATACCACTCCGCTTGTAATTCGCTGCAATGCAAGGCTTTCATAGGTACGAAAGCCCTTCTCCCCCGCTTTTGCAAAAATTTGCGAGATCGTTTGTCCAGTCATTTGTTCAACGTACAAATCGGTATCTGTATATTTTTTGTGCAACTTTTGATGCAGTATTTTCCCAACTGTCGTTTTTCCGCTTCCCATGAAACCAATTAAATAAATCATCTTCTTCCCCTTCCAAATTTCTTTTATTTTTTTAAAAAATAAGCAGGATTTTGTAAATTGATGTCGAATATGTATATGTACAGCCTGCTAAAAAGGAGGTGACCAATTGAATCCCGCAGCTAAACTATGTGAAAAAGTCCTGACCGCAGCAATTCGTATTCATGCAAGCGACATCCATTTCTATCCTTTTACGGAAGAATCCAAAATTTATTTTCGCGTACACGGTCAAAGAATTTTTTACCAGACGATCCCGATCTCCCAATATGATTTGCTCCTGACTTATTATAAGTTTACCTCAGGAATGGATATTGGGGAAACAAGAAAACCGCAAAACGGTACATTATCATTTCAAACGAAGGAAAACACCTTCCATCTTCGTTTATCCACGCTTCCTGTCAACAAAAATGAAAGTCTGGCAATTCGCTTGCTGCCTCAGGAAAAAGCATTGCCCCTTGAAGAATCATTCCTATTCTCTTACCAGTTGAAAAAATTGCGGCAATGGATGCATTATCGTGCCGGTCTGATTTTATTTACCGGTCCAACCGGAAGCGGCAAGACATCCACACTTTATTCATTGCTTCAATCCGTCATCAAAGATGGCTCCTACCAGACGATCACATTAGAAGACCCAATCGAAAAAAATTTATCCGACATTTTGCAAGTACAAATCAATGAAAAGGCAGGAATCACGTATCAAGCAGGATTAAAAGCGGCATTACGCCACGATCCCGACATCATTATGGTGGGCGAAATTCGCGATGATTTCACTGCCCAATTTGCATTTGAAGCATCTTTAACTGGACATTTGGTGCTTAGCACCTTGCATGCAAAAAACGCAAAAGGCACGATTGAACGATTGCTGGAAATGGGGCTGAAACGGAATGATTTACAGCAAAGCCTTATCGCAGTGGCATCTCTACAACTTGTACCGTTATTTTATAACAACAAGGCGCAAGGACGTGCGGCAATCATGGAAACGTTGGATGGAAAAGAATTGGAAAAAGCCATTAGACAGACTGAAATGTACCTTCCTATCGAAAGTCAGTCTTTCAAACATTTAAGAAAGAAGGCATATGCATATGGTTTTATTTCCGAAGCCCAAATTCAAAAAGAATGGGTTGACTAATGAATTGCAGCTTCGATTTTTACGAATGCTACAACGCTCCATTGCAAACGGTTATCCGCTTCTGGAAGCATTGGAAACACTGCGTTGGGACCAGCAATTGGAGCCGGCGGCAGCACAATTGATCACGCGGCTAAAAAATGGGGAGCCCCTTGACGAAGCATTGGAGAACATCCATTTTCACAAATCGATTTGTTCCTATTTGCTGCTATCACGTACCAGCGGCAATATCGCGGAAAATCTGGAGAAATGCATCCATATGTTTCAGCAAAGAACTGCTTACGTGAAAAAATTTCAACAGCTGATCCGCTACCCGCTCATTCTCATATTTGTATTTTCCATCCTCATGTTCTTTATCAAAAAAGAAGTGCTGCCGGCTTTTGCAGATTTATTTCAGTCTAGTACGCAAGCTTCCTCCACAGTTTCTTTATTTCTGTTTGTCATTGATTTCCTGAGTAGCTTGGCATTTGTATTGCTGGTGATAGTCGTAGTGGTTGGGTTTAATTGGAAGTTCTTTCAGCATAAAATCAGCATGGACACGCGCATCAGGGTTTATCGCGCCATTCCCATTTTTCGTGTATTACTCAGAATGAATACCTCGTTCCAATTTGCAACCCATTTCACCGCCATGCTAAAAACAGGCATGCCCCTAAAAGAAATTCTGGATATACTTTCTTCCCAAAGAAAAATTCCGCTTGTTGGTCATTACGCCTCCATCTTAAAAAACGAATTGTCCAAAGGGATAAAACTGTATCAGGTATTGCCAGGGCTAACTTTTCTGGACAAACAACTGGCGTTTATTTTCCACAAGCACGCAGACATGCTGGCACTTGAGAAAGATTTGACGATTTATACCGACTTTTTAATGGAGGAGCTTCATCGAAGGATAATGAGAGCTATAACGCTGATTCAGCCAATATTTTTTCTCATATTGGCATTTCTCATTGTTTTAATCTATGCCAGTCTTATGTGGCCAATGTTTCAACTTATACAATCTATTTAATGAGGCTGTTCTAAAAGTTCAGTAATGTGGTCATTTTGAACACGTATTTAAAAGGAGAGAAAACGAAAATGTTCCGAAATCAGAAAGGTTTCACGTTGATAGAAATGCTGGTCGTTTTGATGATTATTTCCGTGCTTATCATCTTGATTGTGCCTAACATCACGAAAAGAACGGGTAATGTAAATGAAAAAGGTTGTGAAGCACTTGTATCGGTTGTGCAATCCCAGGTGGAAGCTTATCGCCTTGACGAAAATAAATTACCATCGAAATTGGATGATCTAGAGGGCGAATACATCACGAAGGATCAGAAAAAATGTAAAAAAGGAAACCTTGAATATGATGCATCGACAGGAAAAGTGTCACCACCAAAGTAATAGAAACGGCTTTACGCTTTTGGAAATGCTGTTTGTTCTTGGTGTCTGGTCCCTGCTATTGACCTTAACCGTTCCATTAGCCTGGCCAATGCTTGCTGCCCAACAGGAAAAACAATTTATGGATACATTGCAGTCCGACATCATGTATATTCAGAGCCTGCCCGGCAGTAAAATGGATCAAATCAAAATAATCTTGCGTAAAACGGAGTATTCCGTTCAAACCAGCCTGACACAACCCGAAATAACACGCCCACTTCCTCCCGGCTGGAAATACGATGTCAGGGTGAACAATACGATTTCTTTCTTTGAAGATGGACGGATGCGCGACCCAAGAACAATTAAATTTATAGTGAATGGCAAAAAAGAAGTGAAGCTTGTTTTTCCGTTAGGGAAAGGACGGGGTTATTTTGTCAAGGAATAATCAGGCCGGCTTCACATTGATCGAAGTGCTGGCGGCAGCTTCCATATTGTTTTCTTCCATTTCTATCGCCCTGCCTATCATTTCATTGATAGCAAAAGAGCGGGATGTACTGCAGCATAGAGTCATTTTCGCTAACATGTTGCACGACGAACTACAGCAACGCATTGCAACTGGCGATGACAACTTATTACAAGATCAATATAACGAGCAACTTTATGGCAAATCAGTGGTTTTTACCTTTATAAAAACGAATTTACAAATAAAGGGATGTGCTAAATGGGATAATGCGAAGAAAAATCAAGAACAAATTTGCCTTTATGGCCTTGTGGAGAAATAAGCAAGGTTTTACATTCATTCATACCCTTGCTGCGTTATCCATTCTTTTTATTACACTGCCGTTTATCGGATACCTGTTAAAAGCTGCAGAATACGAAACCAATTATGAATTTCTCTCCACACAGCAATTCTTTCGCTATATGCAGGATGAGATGCTGGAAGCAACAAATGTAGCAGTCACGGTTGATACGGCAAACCTGTCTATGCCAAACGGAGATTTGGTTGCATATGAAAAGTACGGAAGTCAAATTCGGCGAAGGGTAAACAAACAAGGGCATGAAGTTTATTTACGGGACATCCGGACCGTAAAGTTTTCCCAAAAGAAACAAGGCGTCCTCGTAAAAATTGAAACAGCAGGTGGACATGTTTATGAAAAAACAATATTTTTGTATGGATAAGCAGCAAGGGTTTATCCTTCCCTATGTCATGTTCTTTATTGCGGTAGTCATGTTGCTTGTGATTGCAAGCGGCAATATATATCGCAATGAAATCTTTATATCCGATCAACTTATTCATGAATTGAAAATAAATACCGTATATCAAATGGCATTAACTCAATTTCACAATGAGTTCAACGAGGATGTGCCGACTAATGGTTCGGTTGTTTATGAATTTCCAGATGGAAAGGCTGCCATAAAGTACACCACCGCCGAAAATAAAGTAACCTTGGAGATGGAAATCGCATTGCATGGCAATAAAACCAATAAGCGGGTCAAACACATCATCGATCTCGACAATTCTGCCAAATCTTCGCGGGATATGGCATCTCTCAAGGCTATATCCCCCCTTCCATAAAAACATTTTGGCTTAACATTCATCAAAACCGCCAAATGTTTATGATGATTTATTTACATTCCCCAATTGCTCGTTTATAATAGCAATGATAGGGAAACCTATATGTATAAGCACTAAAGGAGGGGATAGCATGGATCGTATGTTTCGAGTGCTTAGTTTTTGGACAGGAATCTTTACCGTCATGTTTTATGTCGGCGATATGAAAGGCGTTGCGTTATTATTCCTGGCTCAAACTGCCTTTTTCCTTACTGTAGGCCTATTGAAACTGTCCGAACGTATGTATATGTATTTGTTTGGGGCTTATTGCACATTATTTATGGTTGGTTTCACTTGGTATTCCGAATTTATCCTTGTCCCTGGGTTCGGACACTAGGAGGTCTGGCAGGCAAACGCAAGCAATGGAATGATTTCGTACATAGCCTGCAAAAAACCACACGGTTGTGTGGTTTTTTTGTGCCCATTATAAACGGACAAACGGATTATGCTTTTTCTCATAGCCGATCGTTGTTGTTGGTCCATGCCCTGGATAAACCGTCATCTGATCAGGTAAGCGGTATAACGTATTTTCGATCGTATTTTTTAATTGCCCTGTATTTCCGCCATACAAATCTGTTCTGCCAATCCCCAAATAAAACAATGTATCGCCACCGATAACAAAATCATCAAAAACAAGGCTGATACTTCCCGGTGAATGACCTGGTGTATGTAGCACTTCAAATGAAAATCCGCCGACCGTATTCTCACCGGGGCTTATGGCCAATGGCTTTGTTTTCACTGTTATTTCTTCTGCCTTTAACGCTTTTGAACCGTTCTTGTTGGCGTCTGTCAGCCATTCGTGTTCGGTTGCATGTAGATAGACAGGCAGGTTAAAGGCATTGTGCAATGCATCCACCGCACCGATATGGTCAAAATGTGCGTGTGTCAAGACAATGGCTGTCGGTGAAGCATCTTGATCATTCACATATTCCACAACGCGATCTCCCTCCGCTCCCGGATCAACAATTATCATTTCCTTATCCTTTTGCAAGAGATAACAATTGGTACCAACTGGACCTAGCTGAAAAGATGTTATCTTCAATGTTTAGCCACCCTTCCTTTTGTTTGCAGAGGTAATTGCGATGTCTCAAACTTCAAGCAGGACATAGGATTGAGGATTACGCAAAATTAATTTTCCCCCAAAAA
>NZ_JAROCA010000003.1:0-46464 GCF_030732005.1 Tigheibacillus jepli
GACGCACAGGACGTGCTAGTACAGGCGTTATGACGAGTAATCGCAGTCCCAGGACGTCGCGCTTTTAGCCTGTAAGGACGCTTGCGCCTTTGTTCATCAGTGGGGAGAAAGGGAAACCCCACTGAGTGAAGTTTAACTTTGTATTATTTTGCAAAAATAATATAAAGTTTTCTTTATAAGGGTGACATTCCAAAAGAAATTCGCTATAATATGTCTAATTATTTCATTACAGATGTGATATATTGCATACAACCATGGAGGGATAGTCATGACAAAAGTTGAAATGGAACTGCTTCGTGAGGAAATGGATGACGTTAATCTCAGATTGCTCGACTTGATTAATGAGCGAGCAAAAATCGTCCAAAAAATTGGGGAGATTAAGAGCAAACAAAGTGTGAATCGTTTTGATCCTGTTCGCGAACGGGATATGATTGATAAAATCATTGCAAACAATAGCGGCCCATTTGAAAACTCAACGATTGAGCATATATTTAAGGAAATCTTCAAAGCAAGCCTCGAGTTACAGGAAGACGACCACCGCAAAGCACTGCTTGTCTCTCGTAAAAAGAAACCGGAAGACACTGTTATCAAGATCAAAGATGCTGTTGTTGGTGACGGGAACGTAGAATATGTGATGGGCCCATGCTCTGTTGAAAGTTATGAACAGGTGGCACAAGTAGCCCAAGCTGTGAAAACCCGTGGCATTAAACTGCTTCGGGGCGGTGCATTTAAACCGAGAACTTCACCATATGACTTTCAGGGACTTGGACTGGAAGGTTTGGAAATTCTCAAGCGGGTGGCAGATGAATATGATTTGGCTGTTATCAGTGAAATTGTAAACCCTGCAGACATCGAAAAGGCACTGGATTACATTGATGTCATTCAAATTGGTGCGCGAAATATGCAAAATTTCGAGTTGTTGAAGGCGGCTGGAGAAGTGGATAAACCGGTACTTCTGAAACGAGGTTTGTCAGCCACAATCTCCGAATTCATCAATGCTGCTGAGTATATTGTTTCCCGCGGAAATGGTAACATCATTTTGTGCGAGCGTGGGATCCGAACATACGAAAAAGCAACAAGAAATACGCTTGATATTTCAGCTGTGCCAATTCTGAAACAGGAAACACACTTGCCTGTGATGGTAGACGTCACTCATTCCACTGGAAGAAGGGACTTATTGCTGCCAGCAGCCAAAGCAGCATTGGCAATCGGTGCGGACGGTATCATGGCGGAAGTTCATCCGGATCCGGCGGTGGCATTGTCGGATTCGGCACAGCAAATGGATATTCCGATGTTTCACGAATTTATGGATGAAATTAAGCAATTGGAAAACCGTATTCTTCCGGCAAAAGAACTGGGCTGACAGTTTCAAAAAGGCTGAATTGTCACAAGGCAATTCAGCTTTTTTGTGTTTAAAATTGCAAATTTAGGAAAAGACAGTATAAAAAGGATTTTTTTCTGCAATGAAACTGATTTTCATTTTTCGTTTACATACCTTTTGTATTTTTTTTCATGGTAGCGTATGATAAGTACAGGCTAATACTATATAACGATACGAAGGTTTTAGAAAATGTATGTATTTGAAAGTAGGAGGTAAATCAAATGACAATCACAATATACGATGTAGCACGAGAAGCGAACGTTTCTATGGCAACTGTTTCCCGTGTTGTGAATGGAAATCCGAATGTAAAACCGGCGACAAGGAAAAAGGTTCTCGCTACGATCAAGGAACTGGGATACAGACCAAATGCGGTGGCGAGGGGACTTGCCAGTAAAAAAACCACAACGGTAGGGGCAATCATCCCAGATATTTCAAGTATCTTTTTTGCCGAGCTTGCCAGAGGTATTGAAGATATTGCCACAATGTATAAGTACAATATCATTCTTAGTAATTCGGACCAAAACAAGGACAAGGAATTGCAGCTAATCAATACCATGTTGGAAAAACAAGTGGATGGCATTATTTTCATGGGAGGCAATATCTCCGAGGAACACGCAGATGCTTTTGAGTCGAGCTCTGTGCCTGTTGTACTGGCAGCTACGTATGACGGAACAGATACGCTGGCATCCGTAAATATTGATTACAAACAAGCTGCTTATGAAGCGGTCAATTACTTAATCGAAAAGGGAAATGATAAAATCGCCTTTGTATCCGGCCATGAAGATACAATGATTGACCGATTGAAGGAAGAAGGGTATAGACAAGCGATGCAAGAGGCAAATAAGCAGGTCATCGATGACTATATCCTTCATGGCGATTATTCGTATCATTACGGATTAAAGGCTGCTGATAAGCTGCTTAAGCTGGAAGATAAGCCATCAGCTGTTTTCGCAGCATCCGATGAGATGGCACTTGGTGTCGTCCACGGTATACAAGACAAAGGGTATAAGGTACCTGAGGATTTGGATGTTGTAGGTTTTGATAATACGAGACTTGCTACCATGGTGCGCCCGACATTAACCACCATTGTGCAGCCAATGTATGATATTGGAGCGGTTGCCATGCGACTGCTGACGAAATTCATGAATAAAGAAGAAGTGGATGAGAAAAAAGTTGTTTTGCCGCATCGGCTCATAGAAAGGGATTCAACAAAATAAATAAGTTTGACGATATTAATAATAGGCAATGGATGTGCGACTCACACAATGTTGCACATCCATTTTTCATAACGATTCAATTTTACATATGGGGAGAAAACGATGAGAAAACGCGATTTGTTAACGCCAATCGGAATAACACTTGGCTTTATTATGATTATGCTGGCAATCGTTGCAAAGGGTGGTGATCATGCTGCTTCCTTTCTTGATATTTCTTCCATTTTTATCGTTCTTGGCGGTGTGGTCGCATCGCTTTTCATCAATTTCAAGCGGGAACAGCTGCACCTCACGAAAGTTGTTATAAAAGAGGCTTTTCAAAAGTCGAATCAATCCCTGCCGGAAGTCATCCGTTTATTTGTCCGTTTGTCGCAAAGAGCCAGAAGAGAAGGTTTGCTGGCACTTGAAAAGGACTTAACGGATGTGGTGGATCCTTTTTTGCGTAAAGGTGTATTACTTGTAGTTGACGGTATGGAGGAGGAAACAATTCGAGACATTCTGGAAGCAGAGATTACTGCCTTGGAGGAAAGACATTATCGCGGAAGGGCGATTATTGAGAAATGCGGGGAATATGCTCCTGCCTGGGGGATGATTGGTACACTTGTTGGTTTGGTCATGATGCTGACCACACTGGAAAATCCGGCTACCTTGGGCCCAAGTATGGCAGTGGCATTGTTGACAACGCTATATGGAACGGTACTGGCAAATCTTGTGTTTTTACCAATGGCCAGCAAATTGGAAAACAAAACAGAAGAAGAAGTGTTCATGAAGCAAATTATTATAGAAGGCGTACTCGGGATTCAATCGGGACAAAATCCACGTATTTTGGAGGAAAAGTTATCTGCATTTTTACCAAAAGGGATGCGTGTGCATAATGTAGTTCCGTTGGAGGAACCGGCAGATGAAGCGTAGGGAAATAAAGAAGAAAAAGCCGAATGGTGCACCTGGCTGGATGGTTACCTATTCTGATATGGTCACACTCATCCTTGTATTTTTCATTTTGCTGTTTGCCATGTCACAAGTTGATTTGGAGAAATTCAAAGCCGTTTCACAGTCTTTTCAGGGCCGAACGATTTTAGATAATCACACGTCTGCGGTCCCATTGGAAAATGACCACGAAAAGGAAAAAGCATCTGAAGCTGAAAAGCGAGACCCAATGGACCGTCTCATGATAGAGGTGGAACAATTTCTGGAAGAGAATGGACTAAACGATGTGGTTTCAGCAAATCGGACAAAAGAGGGTGTTGCGCTGGTTTTACAGGAGAACTTCCTGTTTGAATCCGGCAAGGCAAATGTTTTAGCTTCAGGTAAACCTTTTTTAAATAAAATTGGATCCCTGTTAAAAAAAATGGACAATCATGTTGAAGTCCAGGGGCATACAGATGACAGGCCGATTGATAATTACAGGTTTCCGTCCAATTGGGAGTTATCTGCAGCAAGGGCAAGCAGTGTCATTCGTTATTTGATTGAACAGGAACACCTCAATCCTAAACGGTTTACGGCAATCGGGTACGCAGATACAATGCCGAAAGTACCAAATGATTCAGCGGAAAATTGGCGGAAAAACCGCCGTGTGGAGATTGTAATATTGAAAAAAGCATCTACATAACAAATCGGTTATCCATATGAACGGGATAACCGATTTGTTAAACTACTTTAAATTTGTTGCGTATTTCATGGCAGCTTCAAGCATTCTTGCATTTTTTTCGCTAATTTCCGCTTTTCTTGGAATCGTCGGCAGCGTACTTTCCGGGTCATGCCAGGTATTCGGCAATGAAACCGGAGCTTGTTTTTGCCATTTTTCGAGCCAGTGCTCCGGTATATTACCAGTTGCAACTTTTCCATAGCGCATCACGTTCCATACTTGTGCCCATGCCCGTGGTGTAACCCGCCAATGATCATATCCCCCTCCACCAAGACCAATCCACCTGCCGCCGCAATATGTATGTGCCAATTGGTGAACAAGTTCGGGGATTTTTTCATAAATGGACATGCTGATGCACAAGTGGGTAAGCGGGTCATGAAAATGGGCATCTGCGCCATTTTGTGAAACGATAATATCGGGCTTGAAAAAAGCGGCTACTTGCTTTGCGGCGGTTTCAAATACTTGTAAATACGATTCATCTTGCGTAAATGCATCAACCGGTATATTAAATGCGTAGCCATGTCCTTCTTTGATGCCTCTTTCGTTAACTGAACCGGTACCGGGAAAAAGGTATCTCCCAGTTTCGTGTATAGACAATGTGCAGACGTTCGGGTCATCGTAAAATGCCCATTGCACACCATCTCCATGATGTGCATCCGTATCAATGTATAATACACGCAGATTGTATTTTTGGCGAATATATTTGATGGCAATCGCTCCATCATTATAGACGCAAAATCCCGAAGCTTTGCGCTTAAGGCCGTGGTGAAGCCCGCCCCCGAGGTTGAGCGCATGGGAATATTCCTTCTCCAGGACTGCTTCAACCGCTGCCAACGTCCCCCCAACAAGCATGGCAGATGCTTCATGCATGCCGTTAAACATTGGTGTATCCTCTGTGCCGATTCCAAACGGCAGTCCTTCATTTTCCGAAAGTTTTCCTCCGCCGGCTTTTTTGACGGTTTCAATAAATTCATGATCGTGGAAAAGTTTCAACTCATCATCCGTCGCCATTCTTGGTTTGATGATATCATCACTATTCAAATGGTTGGATGCTTCCAATAATTCTTTTGCCAGGGTTACCCTAATCTGATTGAAAGGGTGGTCTTCATGAAAATGATAACCTAGTAAATCATCTGAATAAACAAAGGCTGCATGGCAGTTCATAATTTCGGCTCCTTATCATCCTGTGGCCAAACCATCGTATAACCCGCATTGCGCAAGTCTGTTATGACAGGAATGGGATTCATCGTCTGAATACGGAAAACAAGTATTTTGTATGCCGGGTCATCATTGCAAGGGTAAACCAATACGGATACGATGTTTGTCTTTCTTTTTCCAAAAATGGCAGTTACTTCCGGCAATATTCCGGGTCTATCAGGCACTTTGACTTCGATGTGCGAGCCTTGTTCATTTGTGCCGGTTAACTGAATTAACGTGTAAAGCATGTCTTTTTCTGTAACTGTACCGACAAGCTTGCCGTTTTGGACGACGGGAACGCAGGCAAATTCTTTTTCATAAAAGATGCTGGCAATTTCCTCTGCAAAATCGAGTGGGTGAACCGTAACAACCGGGCTGCTCATAATTGTCTGCAGCTCGTTTTGCAATAGAAGATCTGATTTGGAACCGTTGTCAAAAATGGATGCGCTTGCATCTCGAACGTCACGGTCGGAAACGATGCCGATTACCTCGTTTTCTGCGTTAACGATCGGAATATGCCTGATTTTATGTTCTCGAAACATTTTTAACGCTGCAGCAATGCTATCTGTAGGTGATAAAGTTTTCACATCTGTATTCATAATATCCTCAACGAGCATTAGAATCCTCCTCTCATTGTACGGTATCGATGCCGTTGCAAAAAACGCAGCTTGTCAAATTGTTCTATGGAAGATTCCGGTACATTTTTCCCAATGCGTACCATTAAACAATTCGCGGGGTGGGAAATGATCTCCGGGTCATCGGTCGGTGCGGGGGAAAGCCCTCCTGCAGCCATCATTTTTTCCATCACTTTACGATATTGCCACACACTTAAATTGGTTTTGTCCAGGTCCCAGTGCCAATAGTATTCTGTAGAAATGATAATATAGTTTTCCATAAAATCATCCATCATGGAAACCTCAAGTAGCCCGGAGCCAATCTTTGCCCCACGATAGTCGGGGATTACTTCAATGGCCCCAAGCACAATAAGATCGTCCATTTGGAATGTGGACCATCTCTCCAATGGATCGGCATGTAAATAAGTTACATAGCCGATAATGGTGTCCTGGATGCGAGCAATAATAATCCTACCTTCGGGAAAATCCGCAATATCAAGTACAGCCTCAAATTGTTTCGAAGCCGGTCGAAAAGCGGTCAAATCTTCATGAAAATGGTACTTACGCAATTGCTCGGAAGAAAGCGGTCCTTCGATTGTAATCATGCCATTTTTTGTCATTCGTGTTTGGCTATGATACGTTTTTTGATGTTCCACAGCTTCACCACCTTAAGGGTTCCTTATACTTTCATTATACAGGGCAACTGAACATTTGACATCTATTAAACTTGTATCAGGAAGATGCCTGTGCGGGGGAAGTGAATGAATGAAATTAACGAGTGAAGGGCAGCTATCATTTTCATCAGACACGGGCTGAGAATGAGATAAAGCAAGCAGTCTTAGAACTAAGGCGCAAGCGCCCTTACAGGCTAAAAGCGCGACGTCCTGGGACTGCGATTACTCGTCATAACGCCTGTACTAGCACGTCCTGTGCGTCGTAGCAATGTACAAACTGGAGCACTCTGGGGCTGCGATTACTCGCCCCACCGAAAAGCCCTGGGGCTGCGGTTACTCGCCCCATCAAAAAGCTCTGGGACTGCGGTTACTCGTCCCAACTAAAAACTTTGCTAGTTGCTGGGCGCTGGAGCCGGACGTGGCTGTAATAGACAAATGACATTAATACAGCCCAATTTTATACTTTCTTTACTTACGAAAAAAAGCAGACAAAACAGTTATACTGCTTTGTCTGCGGAGCTTTTCGGTTTTTAATCCCCGGATTGTTTTTTATCTTTTTGTTTTTTCTCTTGTTTCTTTTCTTGCTTTTTGTTTTTCGGTTCTTCTTTTTGGTCCGGCTTGTTCGCTTTTTTTACTTCATGGTTTTCCGCTTGTTTTGCTTTTTCTTCGCTGTTTCCTAGCTTGATTTCACTTGATGCTGCAGATTCTCTTCCAAAATAATCGACCGCTTTTACGATATAAACACCTGATTTATTTGGAATGTGATAGCTTGTGCTTGTTGTGTGACCAATATTGCTAAAGGATGAACCGCTGCCGGATGCACGGTAAATCCTATAACCGATAACATCGCCACTTGATTTGCTCCAAGTGAGATTGCCCCCGGATGCCTGCACCCCGCCTGGAGCAGTAGGGGCCTTGCCACTATCGCTAATTGATCCCGTAGATTGTCCTTTTGAAAATCCAATTTTTTCCCATTTCTTGCGGTCGATCCGTGGATATAGTTGTGTTAAGTCGGAAATTCTGTCATACCCGTTTCGCTTTAAAAAGTCCGGGTTAAAGGACAGGCCGTTACCATTGACAAATTCTTTCGGTGTTTTCGGTCCCGCAGCTACCGCTCTGCCGTTTACTTGAACAAAGGATCCGCCTATTAAACTATCATCTACTTTTGTCGGTGCATATTTCGCATTAAAAATATCAGATTTAACAAGACCTGCTTTGCTGCATAAATCAGATGGAAGCATGCCTGATACTGCACAATAGCTTCTATGCACAATACCATCTGGCTGTTTGAACTTATGCGTCGGTGCCATCAATTTTTTGTTTTCATCTGTCGCTGTATTGACGAGTTCTGCCCATAACTTATTCACCCGCTGGCTGTACGTTAGCGAACAGCCGCTACATAGCAATGATTTCGGTGTACGGTATCCAATCCAGGTCCCAAGTGTAACGTTCGGATTGGTTCCGACAAACCATGCATCTTTCCAATCCTGGGACGTACCGGTTTTGCCAGCCCAATCGACACCGCCATATTTAAGCTGTGACGGAATATAGGCTGCTGTACCGGAATGAATGACATCCCGCATCATATCCAAGGTTAGATAAGTTGTTTGCGGGGAAAATACCTTCACAGGTTTAGATTTATGCTGGTAAACTATTTTTCCATCACTGGTTGTAATTTTTTCAATCATATATGCGTCAACAAATTTCCCGTTATTGCCAAATGTTGCAAACGCATTTGTGTTTTCTTCTACAGTAATACCCCTTGTTGGTTGTCCTAAAGAAAGGGAAGGGTAATAATAATCTCCTTTTTCCAATGTTGTAATCCCCATTTTGTCCAAGTATTCCTTGGCCGGATTATCATTAATAATCTTGGCATACGTTTTAACCGCCGGAATGTTGTACGAATTCTTTAGTGCATCCCTTGCCGAAACAATGCCATGATAACCGCCTGCGTAGTTATGCGGGCTATAGGATGTACCAGGAAATAGAATTGGTTCAGGTGTATCGGCTATCGGTGTTCCCGGCTGTATGATTCCTTTTTCCATTGCAGGAGCATAATCCAGTAATGGTTTCATTGTACTTCCATTTGGTCTTGGTGCCGTTGCATAATTCAGCTGATTGCTCCTGGAATAATCTCTGTTGCCAACAAAACTGAGTATTTTTCCTGTTTTGTTTTCTATGAGAACAGACCCGGTCTGCACCTTCTGCGTGATTTGCTTCGATTTGCCGTTTTTGTCCGTTACCGTAACCACTGCATCTGGTCCATAATAGGCATAATCCCTTGCTACCTTCTGGAATTTTGTATAAAGGTCTTTATCTATTGTGGAATAGATTTTATAACCTTTTTGTCGCAAGTCTTGTTCAGCCAGCATATTGTATTTTTCCTTCAATTTTTTATCCTTGTTTAACTCTTTCATGCTATGGCCGTCTTTTTTCGCGATGATTTTGACCAAAATATCCTTCGCACGCTCTTCCAATTCCGTTGATAGAATTGGATTTTTCTCCCGTGGAGAAGCGGATTTTTTTGTAAAATCTTTTACGATATTATAATGAATTGCTTTTTGATACTGGTCTTTTGTAATATATTTTTCATTGTACATTCTTTTTAGTACCGTCTTCATGCGGTTTATCCCCGGTTTTAGGCCATCTTTATCCTTTAGCTTTCCACCGACCGAAAACGGCGTATAATAGTACGGATTTTGCGGCATGCCTGCAAGGTAGGCTGCCTGCGGTAAACTTAAATCTTTTGCATCAACGCCAAAGATACCTTTAGCCGCGGTCTGAATTCCTGCAATGTTTTTACCGGAAGCTTCTCTTCCATAAGGGATGATGTTTAAATATGCCTCAAGAATTTCGTCCTTTGTAAAAAAGCGTTCCAGCCGAAGTGCGAGCAATATCTCTTTTCCTTTTCTTTCAAAGGAGACTTCGTTGGTTAAAAGCTGATTTTTGATCAGTTGCTGGGTAAGCGTACTGCCGCCTGACTTCACATTCGAATTAACAGCTTCCTGCAATATGGCCCGTACAATTGCTTTTGGTACGACGCCTTTATGTTCCCGAAAATGTTCATCTTCTGTTGCGATAACGGCATCAATCAGGTTCTTGGATACATTTTTGAGTTTTATTTTTTCCCGATGCAGATCAGAATTGACATCGGCAAAGTACTTATTACCGGCAAAATACAATTTCGATGTTTCCTCGTAATTATAGATATCGCTTTTCATTGTCTTATAATCCAAGATTGGTTCATCTTTTACAAGCGAAGCAAAATAACCGGCCCCAAGGCCAACGCCGAAGAACAGTCCGATAAATGCTATAATTCCGATAAATAAAATCACATTCCACACGACATCATATGTAATACGGGATGAACGTTGGATTTTGCCTGTTTTCCACAACTCTTTTACTTTGTTGGTTGTGTTTTTGAGCAATTGTTTTAGATCCACTGTATAACCTCCCAAAATGCTGCTATTATTATAGCATAAGCCTCTTTTTTGGTATATAGAAAGATGAAACCATTGCCTTTTGTAAATAAATATGGTATGAATAGAAACATATTAAAGTGCTAGCATATACGAATTGCCAATTTCATAACGAAGCTAAGATGGAATGAAGTAGTTTCGCAAATCCCTATGTAGAGAACTGCCGGGTGGTGCAAGGCAGGATATATTTGCAGACGAATTACGTTCAGGAGCTTTTGCTTTTTTGTATTTTGCATGAAGCAGACGGCATGTTTGCCGTTATCCAATCAAGGAGTGGCATTTTATAATGCAACAAGGGTGGTACCGCGTGTTCAAATTAAGCTCGTCCCTTTCAGATTGAGGGAGGAGTTTTTTATTTGCAAAAAAATATAGATGGAGTGTGGAATATGGACATTTTACAGGATTTGGAACAAAGGGGATTAATCAATCAAGTGACAGACAAAGAGGGACTGCAAAAGCATCTTGCAAAGCATCAAGTTACCCTGTATTGCGGTTTTGACCCGACCGCCGACAGCCTGCATATTGGCCATCTCGTTCCAATTACGATGCTAAAAAGATTTCAAAAGGCTGGACATCGCCCCATTGCACTAGTTGGCGGCGGTACAGGAATGATAGGTGACCCTAGCGGCCGATCCACCGAGCGTTCGCTTAATACGGCCGAGGTGGTACAAGGGTATGCTGATAAGATTAAACAGCAAATTTCCAGGTTGCTTGATTTTGACAAAGGAGAAAACCCTGTTGTTGCCAGAAACAATCATGATTGGCTGGCTCAGATGACAATAATTGATTTTTTGCGCGATACCGGAAAGCATTTCAGTATTAACTACATGCTTGCAAAAGAATCTGTATCTGCAAGAATTGAGCAGGGCATTTCATTTACGGAATTCAGCTACATGCTACTGCAATCGCTTGATTTTCTGAAGTTATACGAACAGGAAAATTGTACCTTGCAAATCGGCGGCAGTGATCAATGGGGTAACATTACGGCTGGAATGGAGCTGATTCGCCGCAGCAGAGAAAATTTGGATGAAGATATCGATGTTTTTGGATTGACTGTTCCATTAATTACCAAAGCAGATGGCACTAAATTCGGAAAAACATCTGGCGGTGCAATTTGGCTTGACCCGGAAAAAACGACACCATATGAATTTTACCAATTCTGGATTAACACGGATGATAGGGATGTCATTAAATTTATCCGTTTCTTCACATTTCTTTCCGAGGAAGAAATTGAGGAACTGGCGGCTTCCCTAAAAAATGAACCAGAAAAACGTCTTGCACAAAAACGTCTTGCCGAAGAAATGACAGCTTTTGTTCACGGCAGGGAGGCACTGGAACAGGCTCAAAAAATTTCACAAGCGTTGTTTAGCGGAGATTTGAAACAATTAACGGTTGAAGAAATAAAGCAAGGCTTTAAAGATGTTCCTACTTACCATGCAGAAAAGGAAACGTCATTGGTTGATTTGCTTGTTGCAGCAAAAATTTCGTCCTCAAAGCGCCAGGCAAGGGAAGATATAACAAACGGCGCCATTTATATTAATGGAGAAAGACAACAGGATGTTCAATACGTTCTTTCAGAGCAGGATCGTATTGAAGATGAAGTGACCATCATTCGCAGAGGCAAGAAAAAATATTATGTGATTCATTTTAACTAAATCCTAAAGAATCAGATCGGCTAATTTCAGCCGGTCTTTTTTTATACCTCAACGTTTGCACAGTATAAAATAAGTTTAAACAGCTATGCTATAACTGGCGAAACGGCTTATGTTCCAAGACCTTACACGCTCCGAAAATACACTGCGCTTTCCGTGGGCGGCTGATGAGCCTCCGACGAACAGGACGTTCTAGTGTCGATTGCGTCATCATGGTTTTCGGTGGGACGAGTAATCGCAGTCCCAGGACGTGACGTTTGCCATCGACCTCGTGCTACGCACTTCGGGGTCTCACCTAGGCCTTCGCTCCCACAGGAGTCTCCGTGTATTTTCTCCGCTGGTATAGCATAGCCTTTTTCTTTAGTTGAATTATTTAAAAGAATACTTCTTAAAATCCATACCAGTTCGGGTGACTTTTTTTAAAAGCAAACCACTTTTTCTGCGTGTGATGTAGCGCTGCCGAAGCCTACTTTATTCAGCGGGAGTAATGGTTTTCGGTGGCGCGAGTAATCGTAGTCCCAGCACGAGTCCGAAGACCCCGCTTGTCCCGCTTGGAGGATGCATATTATCCCGATTTTATCAAATCGAACTTACAGATTTTACCCCAAGAAACACAAGTTAATATTTATTCATTTTATACAATACTTATTCAGTATTTTCATGAAAACAGAATAGAATACAGAAAAAAGAATTAGCGATAAAACTACCCAAATTCTTTATTTTTCTCCAATATGGACTATTTTACGTGTGCTTGCAATCATGAAAACAGTGCATCACAATAGTAAGGTGATGAATAAATTAGGTATAAATATTCATAATATTCGTTTGTGGTTAACAGATTTAATAGACAGAAAAGGAGTATTTTTTATGCAAATGAGCAAGGAAGATATTTTAAAAACGGTTCCCCAGAAAGGATTTTTTGGTCACCCAAAAGGTCTTCTAACATTATTTTCGATTGAATTTTGGGAACGATTCTCATACTACGGCATGCGTGCTGTATTACTTTATTATATATATTATGAAACGACACAAGGCGGACTCGGTTTGGAAAAAACGACAGCTGCTTCGATCATGTCAATCTATGGTTCATTGGTTTACATGTCAACGATATTGGGCGGCTGGCTGGCTGACCGTATTTTGGGCAGCAGATCAACCATTATTACCGGGGGTATTCTTATTGCATTGGGCCATGTTGCCCTATCTTTACCTGGAAGCGTAACAGCATTGTTTGTTTCCATGGCATTAATTATTCTTGGTTCCGGGATACTGAAGCCTAACCTTTCCAATATGGTAGGAGATTTATATTCGAAGGAAGATTATCGCCGTGATGCCGGATTCAGTATTTTTTATACCGGTGCTAACGCAGGAGCGCTACTTGCACCATTAATTGTTGGCACAATTGGACAAGCGTACAATTTCCATTACGGCTTCGCAATTGCAGCTATCGGCATGTTTATTGGTCTTATCTGGTATGCCCTAACATCCCGTAAATCACTTGGTGAGGCCGGCCGTTACGTACCGAACCCGATTGCTCCCGAAGAAAAAGCAAAACTTGCCAAAAGATTTGGCGTTGGCGGGATAATCATAGCGATTGTATTACTGGTCACGATCTTGGCAGGCTGGATGACAATTGACGTATTTACGTACATTGTCAGTATTTTGGGTGTTGTTATTCCGACAATTTATTTCGTTGTAATGTATACCAGCAAGAAAACGACGGAAATTGAAAAATCCAGATTGCTTGCTTATATTCCATTATTCATTACAGCAATTTGTTTCTGGTCAATTCAGGAACAAGGCTCAACCATTTTTGCCCAGATTGCAGATGGTCAAACGCGGCTGAATTTTGGTTCACTGCATATTCAGTCCAGTTGGTTTCAATCGATTAACCCATTGTACATTGTTGTTTTAGGTCCATTGTTTGCTGTTATGTGGACAAAACTTGGAAAACGTCAGCCAAATACACCGGTGAAATTTGCAATTGGTGTTATTCTTGCCGGTTTTTCATTCCTGCTGATGGTTATCCCGTTTGCTGCAGGAGCAAGTCAGATTAGCCCGTTATGGCTTGTATTCAGTTTCTTGCTTGTAACACTTGGCGAATTGTTCTTATCGCCAGTAGGTGCGTCCGCTACAACAAAATTGGCACCGGCAGCCTTCGCTTCCCAGACGATGAGTGTATGGTATTTGTCAAATGCGTCTGCACAAGCTATCAATGCCCAACTGGTTAAGTTGTATAACGTTCATACGCAAGTAAATTATTTCTTTGTCATTGCAATTATTTCGATTGTCATTGGTATTGTTCTGCTCATGCTATCGAAAAAAATTCACGGCTTTATGCGCGGTGTGGATTGACTCTCAAAATTATATTCGGCTACAAGAAATGGAATAACGACGAAGCATTCACGCTGCGCTTCGCCGTTTTTTTTATGGATGTAGGGCAGTGAAAAAATATTTTGAAATGACACAAACATTATCAGTGATAACTTTTTGTAGGAAGGAAGCGGTCGTATATGATAAAATTAAAATGAGGAAATAAAGTGGAGGGATGCCTTCGTGGAGAACGAATCAAATGAATTATCCGCATCTGTGATTGAACGCATGGACACCTTCGAATCAGTAAATAATTTGGCGGATTGGATAGCGGATATGTTGGATTGCCCGATTACGATAGAAGATTCCAATCATCGCTTGATCTCCTACAGCAGTCACGAAGACAATCTCGATGAAGCGAGGATCTCAACCATTATAAGGCGAAAGGTCCCGGACAAGGTTATTAACAGCCTTTGGAAAAGCGGTATGATGCAAATACTGTTTGAAAATGACGAACCGGTAGTAATTCCGGCAATTAAAGAGGTGGGGCTTGGCAACCGTGTAGCTGTTTCTGTCCGAGAAAACAATGAAATACTGGGATTTATCTGGGCACATACAAATGACAAAACATTGGAAGAAAAAGAGCTGCAACTATTAAAAATAGCTGCAAAACATGTCAAAAAACAACTTTTGCAATCCCGCCTAAGAAAACGGAAAAATGAAGATAGTTACAATAACTTTTTCTGGCAGCTTTTGCTTGGGGAACTTTCCGATGAGAAAAAAATTACCCGTCTGGCCAGGCAATTCGGGATTCAACTTGACGGGTACCTTGCAATCATTGTGGTGGAATTTGCAAATGAGCACATGGCAAAAATTGAAAAATATGCTTATTATCTTGCCGAAACGCTAAAGCAGCTGGAAATTGTTTGCAAGCTATTCGACCAGGGACAGTTTATTCTGCTTGTAAAAAGTAATCAAAAAGAAAAGATGCAGGAACTTTCACGACAATTTATTAGGTCCTTTACTGAAAAAATCAGCAAGCAATTGGATATTCAAAACGTAAACGCTTCTGCCGGTTCGATTTATCGATCGCCGATCCACATCAAAGATAGTTACAAGCAGGCGCTGAAAGTTTTGGACATAAAAGAGAGTCTCCCTAAAAAACTGGATAAAATCTTTTTTTATCAAGAACTCGGTGTTTACCAATTCATTGGTGAACTTTGTGAAATACGACAAAGAGGTTTTTATCAAAACGAATATATTGAAAAACTGCGTGCTTATGACAAGGAAAGGCAGACAGAACTGCTGCCGACATTGAAGAAGTTTCTGGAGTGTGACAGCAATGTCTCCTTGGCTGCAAAAATGATGTACATTCACACAAACACAATGAATTATCGTTTAAAACGAATTGCTGAAGTTAGTGGAATGAATTTAAAAAATATGAATCTAAAAGTGACAGCATACCTTGATTTGTTGATTGATGATATGACATAAACGATCAGGAATGCATGGTTTGTGATTTTTAACAAAGTGCTTGATATCAATTTATTATTTTCGCCAATGAAATTTCCTGTGAAAGGGTTTACAATGGAGGCGTAGAAAAGTAGAGGAGATGTTCAGAGATGATTATAGGGGTTCCAAAAGAAATAAAAAACAATGAAAATCGCGTTGCAATGACACCAGCCGGAGTTCATAGCCTGGTAGAAGCGGGGCAATCCGTTATGATTGAAAAAGGGGCAGGCCTAGGCAGCAGCTTTACAGATGATGAATACAAAAATGCCGGTGCGCAGATCATCGATAATGCCGCGGACGTATGGGCGAAAGCCGACATGATTATGAAAGTAAAAGAACCGCTTGCTTGCGAATACAACTATTTCCGAAAAGGATTAATTCTATTTACCTATTTGCATTTGGCAAATGAGCCTGAACTTACAAAAGCATTGGTCGACAGCGGGGTTACTGCAATCGCATATGAAACAGTTACAGTAAACCGCACGTTGCCGCTACTAACGCCAATGAGTGAAGTGGCAGGACGCATGTCTGTGCAACTAGGCGCACAATATTTGGAAAAATCCCAAGGTGGCAAAGGTATTGTATTAAGTGGCATCCCAGGTGTGGATCGTGGAACCGTTACGATTATTGGCGGTGGGGTCGTTGGTATGAATGCCGCAAAAATAGCTTTAGGTTTGGGTGCGCGTGTCAATATCATTGATTTAAATCCTGCACGTTTGCGGGAATTGGATGATATTTTCGGCAATCAAGTCCAAACATTGATGTCCAATCCATTCAACATTGCCGAGGCAGTAAAACAGTCTGACCTGGTTGTTGGTTCCGTGCTGATCCCTGGTGCAAAAGCTCCCAAACTTGTTACAGAAGAAATGGTCAAATCCATGCAGCCGGGTTCTGTGATAGTGGATGTTGCAATTGACCAGGGCGGTAACTTTGAAACCGTTGACCATCCAACGACACACGATGACCCGATTTATGAAAAATATGGTGTGCTTCATTATGCAGTTGCGAATATCCCTGGCGCAGTACCGCGTACAGCTACGATTGGTCTGACGAATGTCACTGTACCATATGCCGTGCAAATTGCCAAAAAGGGTGTTGAGCAGGCAATTAAAGGGAACGATGCGCTTAAAGCAGGTGTCAATGTACTGGCAGGCAAGGTTACTTATGAAGCAGTTGCACAAGACCTTGGGTATGAATATGTGCCCGTCGAAAATGCAATGGCTGTTGTAAGCAGATAAGATGAATGCCCTTCTCCATTTGGACGAAGGGTATTTTTTATAGGTGAAGAAGTATAAAATTTGGCTGTAATGATGTCATTGGCTATGACAGCCACGTCCGGCTCCAGCCGCCCAGCAACTAGCAGAGCTTTTTGATGGGGCGAGTAACCGCAGCCCCAGAGCTTTTTGATGGGGCGAGTAATCGCAGCCCCAAAGTGCTCCAGTTTGTACATTGCTACGACGCACAGGACGTGCTAGTACAGGCGTTATGACGAGTAATCGCAGTCCCAGGACGTCGCGCTTTTAGCCTGTAAGGGCGCTTGCGCATTTGCTCCATCCAAAATTTAATGCGTTCTTTACTTACCACAAAAAAGTCCCCTGAAACTGTTGAAGTATCAACAATTTCAGGGGACATATCCCTTAGAAGCAAGCGTCATTAACGAGAGTAGAACTCAACGATGAACGATTCATTGATTTCAGCAGGGAGTTCGCTGCGTTCAGGAAGTCTGTTAAATGTACCTTCCAATTTGTTTTCATCAAAGGTCAGGTATTCAGGAACAAAGTTATTCACTTCAAGTGCTTCCTTCACGATATCGAAGTTTTTCGCTTTTTCACGAAGACCGATTACTTGACCAGGTTTTACTTGGTATGATGGAATGTCAACACGTTTGCCATCAACTGTAATATGACCATGGTTCACAAGCTGACGAGCTTGTCTGCGTGTACGAGCAAGACCAAGACGGAAAACGAGGTTATCCAAACGGGATTCAAGAAGAATCATGAAGTTTTCGCCGTGAACACCTTTCATTTTTCCTGCTTTGTTAAACAAGTTATGGAATTGACGCTCGTTCAATCCATACATGAAGCGCAGTTTTTGTTTTTCTTGCAATTGCAATCCGTATTCGGAAAGCTTTCTGCGTTGATTTGCTCCATGTTGCCCAGGAGCGTAAGGGCGTTTATCCAGCTCTTTGCCGGTTCCTGTTAACGAAATGCCAAGACGACGGGATTTTTTCCATACGGATCCAGTATATCGTGCCATAAGACATTTCCTCCTTTTATTTTATTTGCATAAAATAAATGAAGACCGTGATTCTTTCATCTGGGTATTTTGTTTTCATGTACCATCGCCCCAGCAGCTAAGGGTTACGCGATACACCTCGGGATAGAGGAACAAAATACGTACAAATGCAGACTCACTAAGGCTACTATATTATTTTACACAAGTTTTAGTATATAAGTTATGCAGGGGGAAGTCAATGATTTTCCAGATTAAATTTATGAAAGGATAAAAAAGCCGGAGAAGGGTACTCCGGCTTTCAGGTCAAATTAAGCGATGGCCTCGATTAAAATGTCTGCATATTTTTCCAAGAATGCCTGATCATGTTCATCGAACCGTTCAAGTATTGGACTATCAATATCCAGTACACCTAGGACCTTATCATTTGCAATCAACGGAACAACAATTTCTGATTTGCTGGCGCCATCGCAATAAATATGATTCGGAAATGTTTCAACGTCCATCACGCGCAATGTTTTACGTTGTTGGACAGCTGTGCCGCATACGCCTTTGCCATAGCCGATTCGCACACAGGCAGGCAATCCCTGAAACGGCCCAAGAACAAGTTCATTTTCTTCTTCCTTCCACAAATAAAAGCCTACCCAGTTGACATTTTCAAGAAATTGGAACAATAATGCAGATGCATTGGCCATGTTGGCTATCGGGTCTTTTTCGTCCTCTGTTAGCGCTTTGAGCTGTTTCAGTACAAGTTCATAATTTTTTGTTGCATCGTGTGTGTAGGCGGTTTTTTCGAACATGTTCGACACGACCTTTCTTTATTTTTATCGTTCAAAAAATATGTCGACAAAAAAATGCAGGACTTTTTGGCATCTTTGTCGTATTTGTGAATGTAACGGGACTATTGGCAATGTACATAGCAAGGAGATGTGCAATTTATGCAAAACCAAACTACGAAAGAAAAAATTATCGATGCTGCAAGCGGATTGTTCTTCCAAAAAGGCTTCAGCGGGACATCCGTAAGGGATATCGCCGACAAGGCATCAGTGAATGTATCGGCAATAAGCTATCATTTTAAAGGGAAGCAAGGATTGTTGGAATATGCCATCACCCATTACTATGAAGCGTATTTCATTGTTTTGGAAGAGACATTGGAAAAATATCGGGATTTGCCAGCAATCGATCGGCTTAAAAAGCTTATTTCTGCTATTATACATTATAAACAGGAAAACCATCAATTTTCTTATTTTATCCACCGTGAATTATCGTTTGATTCCACATTTGTCAGGGAGGTCGTTGTTACTTATTTGGCAAAGGAAAACCATGTGCTTTCCGAGATGTTTTTCGCAGCGGTGGATCACGAAAAATATCACTACAACAAAAAACACTTTTTATTGATGCAGCTAAAAGGGATGTTGATGACTCCTTTTGCTTTTCACAGTGAAATGCAGATGCAAACAATTGGTTCCTATTCAACTGAAAACTTTGTCAAACATTACACGGAAGTTGTATGGGATTGGCTGGATTTTTGCATTGGAAAAGCGTGAAATATATCATAAAAAAACAACCCGGGTAGGAGTATCATTTTTTAAATTATTTTATAGTCCATTCAAAAAGAACCGAGAAGTTCAAGGCGGCGGATGAACGACAAAATAAAGCTAAGAGCTGTCCAAAAAGTCGTTCATCCGGGGAAGTTTTGGGCGCAGGTAATGCTTCTCCGAATTTGCTTCGAACGCAGGAAAAGTGTTTTCCTTTTCCAGGGAGCGGAGTGTACATATCAAGCGTCTCAATGCCCAAATCCGGCAAAATCCCGGCCAAAAGGCAACTGATAAGGCGTCACAGTGCCAAACCCGGCGAAAATCAAAAGGTACATGAGGAGCGGAAAAGCAAGCCAACGCGTTTCTTCAAAGAAGGCCGACTAAAAACGGGATTGCGCTCAGGCGTCGACATATCCCTTTTTGCAGGGGCATGTCATTTTTACCGGACTTTTTGAATATCTTTATTGAATTTCTATTCAACGATGAAAAAAATGTCTGGTTATGAATAAATCTGTAGGATTTTAGACGCAAAATCCGCGAAAACATGGTAATATAATTACTATACTTAAAAAATGAAACGTTACTGAAAAATAATCATTTTTATTTTGGTAGATTTAGGAATTATTCAAGGAAGCGGATATTGGATCGGGAGGCTTTTTTCAATGGGATACATAATTGGTGCCATACTTATCATTATTACATTGCTTATCATTGGCCTAATACTTCGGAAACGAATTTACGATGAGGTGGACAGGCAAGACGACTGGAAAATGAATATTATGGATCGTAATATTGCTGCTGAAATTTCCAGGATCAAAACATTGAATTTATCCGGAGAAACACAGGAAAAATTTGAAGAATGGAAACAGCAATGGGAAGCAATCGTTACAATAAAAATGGGTGATATTGAAGAAAAATTGCTTAAGGCCGAGGAAGCAGCGGATCATTACCGTTTCTCCAAAGCCAAAAAAATATTGCGCACCGCTGAAGGCGTACTTTCTTCCGTTGAAAAGGAAATTGACACGATTTTAAAAGAACTGGACTTGTTGATGGAAACTGAAAAAACGAGCCGTGAAGATGCCCAAAAGCTGCTTCCCAATATCAAATTGTTGAAAAAGCAATTATCTCAGAATCGTTATCAATATGGCAAAGCGGAGGCCATTTACGATAAAAAACTGGATGAACTGGAAAAACAGCTTCAGAATTACGCGGAATTAACGGACAACGGGAACTATATGCAAGCAAAAGAAATAGTGGATGAAACGAAAAACGAATTGGAGGAACTGCATGAGGTCATGCAAGTATTCCCGCAAGTGTATCGGGCTTGTAAACAGGAATTGCCAAATCAACTAGCAGAATTATCCCGCGGTCTTGAGGAAATGAATCAAGAAGGTTTCCATGTTGCACATTTGGGTTTTGAAAAGGAAATACAACATGCACAAGAAAAGCTTTCCAATTTCGTCGCCGATTTGGAAAAAGGCGAAGTGGAGGAAGCAAAACAATATGTAATTGACCTTGACGAACGGATGAAAGAAATGTATCATCTGCTTGAAAAAGAAGCAGTTGCCAAAGGTTATATTCAATCGCAATTGCCAGGTTTTCAGTCTGCTTTGGATGAAACGGCTGCCACTTTTGCTGAAACAAAAAATGAAGTGGAAGTACTTCGTAAGGCATACTTTTTTGCAGAGGAAGACATCGCAAAATACCATGAATTGGACAATGAAATCAATAATCTGAAGAAGCAATATCAAACAATAGCAGGAAAATTGCAGGAAAACAATTTTTCCCATGTTGAAATCAGGGAACAGATAGAGGCCGGGTTCAATCAATTGGATGCCATTTCCAAAAAACATACAGCGTTTGAAAAACAGCTTGAAAATATGCGCAAGGATGAAATGGAAGCCAAAGAACAGCTATCAAAGCTGCGAGATCAAGTCCATGCCACTTATAGAAGGCTGAGGAAAAGTAACATTCCTGGCGTCCCAGGATTTATTTACGGTCTGATTGAACAAGCAACGGACAAAAGTGACCAGGTTTTAAAGGCGTTGGAAAAGCAGCCGCTAGATATTGGTAGGGTACAGGAAGCTTTGAATGAAGCAAAAAAAGCAAACACGCAGTTGATTGAGCAGACTGATATGATATTGGACCAGGCTTATTTCACGGAACAGGTTATCCAATATGCGAACAGGTATCGAAGCAAATATCCGAATCTGGCAGCAGAATTGGCGGAATCGGAGCGGTTATTTCGCGCCTATGAATATGAACTTGCGCTGGAAAAGGCAGCTAGAGCAATAGAAGATGTGGAACCTGGTGCGCTGAAAAAAATAGAACAGCGCCAACAAATAAATGCATAGAAGCGTGCGTTCAAAAGGATGATAAAAAGGAATACAATTGGCGAATATAAGCCGTAAGTTTCCTTTATGAAGGTATCGTTGTAACCAGTTCTTTTGCCATTCTCTGAAATACGAAAAAGCTTATAAAGGCTGTCTTGCAAATGGATTGTCCCTTTTGCAGTCAGCCTTATGTCATTCTTTTGGGGTTAGAAGTTGCCCAAACAATTGAAGTTTCACATTAGTAAGGGAGTTTTTATCATGATTTATTTGGATAATAGTGCAACGACCAAACCGGATATGGAGGTATTGAACAGTTTTAGACAGGTGGCTGAACAGTTTTACGCAAATCCTTCTTCCATCCATCAAATCGGTGGGCAGTCGGAAAAACTTTTATATAAGGCAAGAACACAAGCGGCGCAAATTTTGCATGTGGCGCCAGAAGAGATAATTTTCACCTCAGGCGGCACAGAAGCGAACAATATGGCGATCAAAGGTGTCGCCGCACAATATTACAATCGCGGTAAACATATCATTATCAGCGAAATTGAGCACCCTTCCGTATATGATACGTGTCAAACCTTGGAAAAGTTTGGATTTGAGATAACGTATTTGCCTGTTGACAAAAATGGGGTTGTCAGTGTAGATGATGTTGAAAAGGCGATTCGGGAGGACACCATTTTAATTAGTGTGATGCATGTGAATAACGAAATTGGTTCCGTACAGCCGATTAAAGAAATCGGACAAGTCGCCAGCAAGCATCCAAAATTGTTTTTTCACGTGGACAATGTGCAAGGTTTTGGCAAAGTGCCACTTGATATAAAAGCTTGTCAAATCGATTTTTGCACGATTTCAGCGCATAAAATCCATGGTTTGCGTGGGAATGGTATCTTATATATGAATAAAACCAAAAAACTGGCACCGCTGTTGAGCGGCGGCAATCAGGAGTTTGGCAAACGTTCGGGAACAGAGAACCTGGCGGGCATTGTTTCAATGGTGAAAGCGATGCGACTGATCGACAGACGCCAGCAAGCAGAATTGATGCATCTGCGTAAACTTGGCAGCTATCTTTATGATAAACTGCAGAAGATGGAAGGTGTGGAACTAAACTCACCCATGCAGCCATTGGGTGCCCCGCATATTATTAATTTTTCGGCCCCGGGTTTAAAACCTGAAGTGGTCATTCATGCACTGGGAGAGAAGGGAATTTTCATCTCGACAAAATCTGCTTGTTCCTCAAAACAATTGGATGACAGCCGGATTGTTGCAGCATGCGGCTACGATTCGCAACGTTCAAGTTCAGCGCTCCGGGTAAGTCTTTCATACGAAAATAACCAAGAAGAGATCGATATTTTTCTAAAAGAACTCAAAACGGCAATATCATATTTAAAAGAAGTGATGGGGTAGGTATTATGGAATTTGATCATATTTTAATTCGATATGGAGAGTTGGCGCTGAAAGGAAAGAATCAAAAGAAATTCCTTATCCAGTTGCAGCAAAATATTCGAAGCAAGTTAAAACAGTTCCCAAACGTTTCAGTCAAGCGATCGCAAGGACGGATGTTCATTGTTTTGCATGGGGAAAATCCCTATCCAATCATGGATATCTGCAAAACAATTTTCGGCATTCATAGTCTGAGTCTGGCAATTAAAACACCAAATGACTTAACGGAAATCAAAAACGCTGCACTTTACGCATTGCAAAACGCAGGGAACAAAGAAACATTCAAGGTTTCCGTAAAAAGAATAAATAAGGGCTTTCCGGTTCATACAATGGAATTAAATCAGATTCTTGGAGGTCATTTGCTTACCAATACATCGGGTCATAAAGTTGATGTGCATCATCCCGATGTAACAATCAAAGTGGAAATCAGAGCCGAAGCAACCTACGTAACCTCCAGTGTGTTGGAGGGAGCGGGTGGTTTGCCTGTCGGGACAAGCGGGAAATCATTGCTCATGCTTTCGGGTGGCATTGACAGTCCGGTAGCAGGTTATCTTACGATGAAGAGAGGGGTAGACATTGAAGCTGTCCATTTTCATTCCCCGCCTTTTACGAGCGAACGTGCCAAACAAAAGGTAATTGATTTGGCGGAAAAGCTGACAGCCTTTGGGCATAAAATTAAAATCCATATGGTTCCTTTTACAAAATTGCAGCAAAAAATCTTCCAGGATACACCGAATGGGTATAGCATGACTGTCATGCGCCGTGCGATGTTTCGTATCAGTGAAGCGATATGTCGCAGGGAAGGCATTCTTTCCATTACAACCGGGGAAAACCTTGGCCAAGTTGCCAGTCAAACCATGGAGAGCATGCATGCGATAAATGACGTGACCAATTACCCGATTTTGCGCCCGCTTATATCGATGGACAAGCAGGAAATCATTCGTATTTCCAAAGACATAGCAACATACGATATATCCATCCGCCCGTATGAGGATTGCTGTACCATTTTTGTCCCAAAAGCACCTAAAACAAAACCAAAACGAGATCGGGCAAGATATTATGAAGAACAACTCGGCTACGATGATATGATTCAAGAAGCTTTGAATCATATCGAAACAGTTGTCATAGAAAACAATGCGGCAGAAAAACAAGACAGTTTTGATGGGTTGCTTTGAGGTTAAAGAAAGATTAAAATTCAAGCAGTGTCAATACCGTTTTTAGTGATAGGACGTGCGTTTATTGCCTATAAGGGCGACTACAGCCTTTGACTTTAAATTAACCAAGACTTACCAATCCGTTTTCATGCATGTAAAATCATCTCCTGGTGCATTCTATAGGTACCAAGGAGGTGATTGATTATGGCAAACAACAATTCTAACCAATTGTTAGTTGCGGGTGCGCAGCAAGCACTGGATCAGATGAAACAAGAGATTGCACAAGAATTTGGTGTTCAACTTGGTGCTGATACAACTTCTCGTGCTAACGGATCTGTTGGGGGAGAAATCACAAAGCGCTTGGTATCAATGGCTGAGCAGCAATTTGGCGGTACAATGCATAGCTAAATAATTCAATAACATTATTGGCCAAGGGCTATCTGCTTTGCAGATAGCCCTTTATAAATAATTATAAAAATGTACGTTTCACGCGGTTCCAAAATGAATTGTTTTTTAATTTGACTGTCTTGATGACGGAGTCGGAAAGCCTAACCGTTACATTTTCAATATTCCTGATTGAATATGCCTCATTGTCCAGACCAATAACCGGATAATCTCCCTGTTCTTCTCCAAGCGCCAATCTCAGTGTCCGTTCTCTGCCAAGTACGAACGAGGAGCCTAACGTCCGGTATTTATTATTGTTCAATGAGGCGATTTCAGAGACCTGAAAGCATGGCAGCTTCGGGTCGATGACTGCACCTGATGTCGATTTATTGTAACCAGTACTTCCGGTAGGTGTAGAAACAACCAATCCATCACCACGAAATGTTTCAAAATGAAAATCATCAATATAAACATCAATATCAATGGTCTTGATGATGGAGGATCGGATACTCAGCTCGTTGAGACATTGAAAACTTGTCTTTTCATTTACAAGTATATCAATTACAGGAAAACGTCTTACTTCCATTTCCGTATGTTGTAAGGTTTCCAGCAATTCATCAACATTGTCCATATGAAAATCACAATACAATCCCGAATAATCCTTCTCTGTAATCCCTGCGTAGAGGCAGTCTTGTCTGAAATTCGTTTTTCGAACTGCCTGGAGAAATGCACCGTCGCCGCCGAAACTGACGATAATGTTCGCCTGATTGGCATCATCCACAATACGATAATCATTTTTTTTCGCCAATTTTATCAGTTGTTCCATTTTATCATCTTGTTCGTGTTGATGCGGATGATAAAAATAGATATTGTTTCGTTTTTCCATTTGCTCACTACCTTCACTGCGTATATTTATCTCCATCTTATCATTTTGTCTCGTAATTGCCGAACAGTTTGCTGAAAATACACATACACGTCAACGTATCATAAAACTTCAATCTTTTTTCTTTCTACGCATTGAAATTTTACCAATCGGCAATTTACTCCACTTATTTCTCTCGATTCCTTCTACGCTTGCGGGGCGTACCACTGCCAGTTATTGGTGATAAATTAGTAAAAATTGGTGATAACTAAAGAAAGGAAATGCCTATTAAAATCGGGGAGGCATCCAAATGCTGCTTTGGGCAGGTGCTGCTTGTTTATTTATTATCGTTTTATTAATCATTATCCTCTTATCCAACGTAAATATGAGCATTGATTATTATTACTGCAATAATTCTTTTGATTGGGATATTACTGTCCATTGCTGGGGTATTATGCTATGGCGAAATACGGGCTCCAAGCAGACCGATGAATGGGAATACGTCCTCCAAAAATTAATCGACCAACTTTTAAACAAGGATGACCTGGAACAGATCTTTCCAGCCATAAAAAAGACGAAACAATTGATTAAAATCATTTTGCCGCGAATAAAGATTCGTGATTTTTATTGGGAGACCAAAATGGGGACGGGCGATGCAGCAAGTACGGGAATTTTAACAGGAGGAATTTGGAGTATAAAAGGTGCTTTGGGCAGCTTTCTAAAGGAAAATTGTCATTTTCTTGAGCAGCCAGTGATTCAAGTCGACCCATGCTTCAATGAACAACAGTTTGAATCCCAATTTCATTGCATTGCATTCATGCAATTGGGGAAAGCTATGCGCATCCGAAAAAAATATAAGCAAATCATCATGCAAAATCAAACATGATTCCAAGGAGGATTAACATGGAAGAGCATCCTATTCAGGGATTAATGACAACAACGATGGAGAATTTAAAAGAAATGATTGATGTCAACACGATTATAGGCGATCCTGTAAAGTCACCCGATGGCACAATCATTATTCCGGTTTCAAAGATGGGATTCGGTTTTGCTGCTGGCGGAAGTGAATTTAATAGCAGTAGCTCCGGATCAGATTCCGACCAAGGTGAAGCAACATTGCCTTTTGGCGGTGGCAGCGGCGGTGGCGTTTCTGTTACACCAATTGCATTTTTAATTGTCAGCTCCAGAGGCGTAAAAATGATTCATCTGAATGAGAATGTGCATATTTATGAGAAAATGATAGATTTGGCACCAAAAGCTGTGGAAAAAATTCAACAAATGGTAAAGGAATCCAATCAAAATAAAGAAATGCGAAAGCCATTCGGAAAAGAAGAAAAGAAAAAAGAACATAAAAAAGAACGCAATGTGCGGCAGAGCAAGGAGCCGGAGGAAGAATTCGACGAAAATGACTGGGAAGACGATTACATGCTGTAGGGCATATGGCTGTTTTGACAGAAACGTAACAAAAGGAAGCGCATTCCTTCTAAATCCCTTGTTTGTGGAACATTTTTATTGGACATGTAAGTAGATGTTCTTCATAATATAAGGGAAGGAAAGCTTGAGAATTTAGGAGGAGTGATTCACATGGCAAATGTAACGTTTGATCACAAACCAGTCACTTTGGAAGGACCTGAATTAAAAGTAGGGGACAAAGCTCCAGATTTTACTGCGTTATCGAATGATCTTCAAGAGGTTTCGCTTCACGATTTTAAAGGAAAAGTAAAATTGATCAGTGTTGTACCTTCGATAGATACAGGTGTTTGCGCTGCACAAACCAAACGCTTCAACGAAGAAGCGGATAAAATCGACAATATCCAAATCCTGACAATCAGCATGGATTTGCCATTTGCTCAAGGACGATTTTGTGCCGCTGAAGGAATTAAACACCTTGAGATGCTTTCAGACCATCGAGATGCGGATTTTGGCAAGAAGTACGGCGTATTGATCAAAGAGCTGCGTTTGTTGGCGCGGTCTATTTTTGTCGTAGACTCCAATGACAATATTACGTATGTGCAATATGTTAATGAAGTCACGGATCATCCCGATTATGACAAGGCATTAGAAGCAGCAAAACAAGCGAAGTAAGCTTCATGCAATCGAATAAATACGAAAATCTCTCTCTTTTCAGACTTTTTTAGAGAGAGATTTTTGCTGTTATAAATAGAGGAAGGTGAATAAATGGAAAAAACAAACATGGAGAAACTCTATGACTGGCTGAATCATGCTGCCCAAATTATCGGGAGTCAGGATGATGCCCCATATTTAGATAATCTGGCCACAGCAATCAACGTCTTGTTTTATCAAGATACCGATGGGATTGATAATGACATTGCCAGAAAAAAGCTGCAAACGATTTTAAATAAGGTTACCATTGACCATTATGACAAAACCGATGTCAGCAAAGCCATTCATTTGGCAATACTAAATGGTATGAAACAATCGACGCAGCAGCAGCATTTGATGACGCCCGATACCGTTTCTTTACTTATTGGGTATTTGGCAAATAAGCTGATGGCTGACAAAGAAAATGTACGATTGTTTGACCCGGTTTGCGGGACAGGCAGCCTGTTGATGACGGTGATGGATCAATTGAGGATGCCAGTCGAAGCATATGCCAGTGAAGTGGACCCTACATTAATTCAACTGGCGTCCGGAAGTGCCAATCTACTGGAGAAAGAGATTGAATTCTTTCATCAAGACAGTTTAAGACCATTCTTGCTGGATCCGGTTGATTTAGTAGTAGGCGATTTGCCGGTAGGGTATTATCCTGATGACGTAACCGCAGCTGCTTACAAATTAAAATCGGACCAGGGTCACTCCTATGCTCATCATCTTCTGATGGAACAGTCCATCCATTATACTAGGGATGAAGGTTACCTTCTATTCGTCATACCAAACTTTTTGTTTGAAAGCGACCAGGCAGACAAACTCCGCAAATTTTTCCTGGAGAATGTCCATATTATTGGTCTGTTGCAGTTGCCGGATACTGCTTTTAAATCCAAAAGCAATGCAAAAAGTATCTTGATCCTACAAAAGAAAAGTAATCAGAGCAAGGATCCTAAACAGCCGCTGCTCGTTAATCTTCCTTCATTCAAAAATGCAAAGGCGATGGAAGATATTACAGTGCAGATGAATGCATGGTTTAATCGCTATTTACAGCGTTGAGTTAAGCGATTCTTAAAGGAGTTGGAAATGTTGAAAAATATATTGGCTATTAATGCTGGCAGTTCTTCGTTGAAATTTCAACTGATTCAAATGCCAGAAGAAAAAGTCCGTGCTAAGGGGCTTGTAGAAAGAATCGGACTACCTGATTCCATTTTTACGTTGGAAGTGGAAGGGAATAAAGACAAACAAATAATTGATATAGAAAATCATCAAATTGCGGTCCAAATGTTGCTTGATAAACTGACGACATCCGGTGTTATTTCAACACTAAATGAAATTGATGGTGTTGGACATCGGGTTGTTCATGGTGGTGAAAAATTCAATCACTCCGTTCTTATTACGGATAAAGTTATTGAAGAAATTGACAGGTTATCAGACTTGGCACCATTGCACAACCCCGCTAATCTGACCGGAATTTTAGCCTTTAAAAAAGCTTTGCCGGATGTACCAATGGTTGCTGTATTTGACACCGCATTTCACCAAACGATGCCGGAAATGTCCTATTTGTACAGCTTGCCGTATTCCTACTATAAGGATTTCGGGATTCGTAAATATGGATTTCATGGAACATCGCATCAGTATGTTTCCCAGCGTGCTGCCGAACTATTAAATATCCCGTTGAAACAGTTGCGATTAATTTCTTGTCATTTGGGAAATGGTGCGAGTATTACCGCAATTGAAGGGGGAAAATCACTCGATACCTCGATGGGATTCACACCGCTTGCCGGTGTAACGATGGGGACACGTTCGGGAAATATAGACCCGGCTTTGATTCCGTATATCATGGAAAAAACAGGACAAAGTGCCGAAGAGGTTATTGAAGTATTAAACAAACAAAGCGGAATGTTAGCATTGTCAGGTTTTTCCAGTGACTTGCGCGATATAGAAGAACAAGCGGAAACGAATCCGCGCGCAGAACTAGCTTTGGATGTCTTTGCAAGCCGAATCCACAAATATTTGGGTTCCTATGCTGCAAAAATGTCTGGTGTCGACGCGATTATTTTTACTGCCGGTGTTGGAGAAAACAGCAGCGCCATTCGGGAAAAAGTGCTTACAGGACTTGAGTTCATGGGTGTATATTGGGATCCAAAATTGAATCAAACGCGGGGAAAAGAAGCCTTTCTTAACTATCCGCACTCTCCAGTGAAAGTACTTGTTATCCCGACAAATGAAGAGGTAATGATTGCAAGAGATACGATCACGTATGGATTTAATGAAAAATAAGCAGGGTTACCGACTTCCGCTAAAGGGGTGAGGGGATGGCAATTAAGGAACATAAACAGCATGTACATGCCGCAAATTGTATTGTCATTACAGTCAGTGACACGCGCACGGAAGACACGGACAAGAGTGGAAAGCGAATTACATCTCTCTTGACCGAAAATGGGCATTACGTTAAGAACAAAAGGATTGTTCCCGATGAAATGCAGGCTATTCGTCAGGCTTTAACAGATGCTTGCAAAGAAAAGGATGTAGATGCAGTCATTCTTAATGGCGGGACAGGGATAGCAAAACGGGATGTTACGATTGAAGCAGTCAGCGGTTTACTTGAAAAAGAAATACCTGGGTTCGGCGAAATCTTTCGCCTGCTCAGTTTTCAGGAAGATATTGGCTCAGCTGCCATTTTATCCAGAGCAATAGCAGGCATATTTTACAATACCATTATTTTTTCTGTTCCGGGTTCTTCCGGGGCAGTGACATTGGCAATGAATCGATTGATTTTGCCGGAATTATCTCATATACTACATGAGTTGCGGAAAGACTTGACCAGTAAATAACAAAGGCGCAAGCGCCCGTTTAGCAACGTACAAACTGGAGCGCTTTGGGGCTGCGATTACTCGCCCCATCAAAAAGCTCTGCTAGTTGCTGGGCGCTGGAGCCGGACGTGGCTGTTTCCCAAAAGTGACGTTCATACAGCCTGAATTTTATACTTTCTTATAAAATAAAAAAACAGCTATTTGGGCTGTTTTTTGTTTTTAGGCTGTTTTCTAGGCACGTACGACTAAAACATCACAGCTGGCATAGCGCGTAATGCTTTCGGATACGCTGCCGATTAAGAATCTTTCTACAGCATTCATACCGGTTGCTCCACAAATAATCAAATCCGCACCAAACTCTCTTGCAATGTCCTTTGGAATTTTTACCTTTGGGGAACCATATTCAATTGTTTTCTCAACCTTCTCAACACCGGCTCGTTTAGCTTTTTCCACATAGTCAGTCAGCAATTCCTTCGCCTGCGTTTCGGCCCGTTCGCCAAGTGTCCGGTCATATGCCTCGACTGTTGCAAATGAACGTGAATCAATCACATGCGCAATGATTAATTGCGCATGATTGCGTTTTGCAATTTCCAGCGATTTATTAAAAGCGATTTCTGCTTCATCCGATCCGTCTACGGCTACGACAATGTTTTTATATTCCGCATCCATCTCAATGCCTCCCTTTGGTGCTTATTTATTTGTGGAGAAAAGCGATAAAGCGATTTGTATATTTTCATTATATTCGCGTGGTTGGTAAAAGTATACAGGTCAGAAACGAACCATATTGTACAAACTAAAATTGACCTGTTTTACGGGTCTCTCATTTATGTTCTTCCCGATAATTGTTTCTCCAAAACACAAAGTCCCAATGGGGGTGAGAAAATGGCCGAGAAAAATAAACATTTCTATCAGCAGCTGGAAGAAGATAAAGACGGAATAGCCGCAGTACAAAACCAACTATTTGAGAGCTATCAGAGTGGCGTGGTGGAGGATCAGCTCCATAATAATAAAGCGATTCATTATTTCAACAATCAAAAGAAATAATGCCTAAAAGCTTTATCGCAGTACCAGTGGTAAATCCCAATTGAATGAAGTTTTCTTATTTTTTGCACAGGCATGTTTGGCGGCAAAAAGTAAAGAAGAAAGTGCACACTCCTTTTGGGTGTGCACTTTCATTTAATCGATAATACGCAATTCTTTAGGGGATTCGGTTAAAATTTCTGCCCCTTTTTCAGTCATGAAAATCATATCTTCAATTCGTACGCCGCCTTGTCCCGGAACGTAAATCCCCGGCTCGATTGTATAACACATACCGGCTTTTAGTTCCAGTTTGTTATTTTCATGCATGGATGGATATTCATGCGTTTCGATTCCAAGTCCATGTCCAATACGATGCTTGAAATATTCACCATATCCCGCTTGTTCAATGTAACGCCGGGCAGCTTTATCGATTTCTCCTGTTGCTGTTCCGAGCTGAGAAGCATCAATTGCTTTTTGCTGTGCTACTTTGACGGTGTCATAGATTTTTTGTTGCTCATCTGTAACGGATTTGAATGCAACAGTTCTCGTAATGTCCGAGCAATATCCTTCGTAAATGACTCCCAGGTCAAATAGAACCATATCGCCTTTTTCAATTTTTTTGTTACCTGGGGTCCCGTGTGGTGAAGCAGTTTTAGCACCGGAAATTGCCGTGGTTGCAAATGACATACCTTGTACGCCTTCTTTTTTTAGTTTGTACTCAATCTCAGCAACCAATTCGTATTCCGTGATGCCTTCCCGGATTGCTTTTACGCCGGTTTCAACACCCAAGTCTGCCAGTGCGGCAGCCTGCTTTAATAGTGTATATTCTTTTTTATTCTTGATGACCCTAAGTGATGCAAGCAATTCTTCTGCATTTATTATTTCCGCTTGCGTGAAAATTTGCTTCACCTTATTGTAGCGTTCCAGGGTAATTTGATTCGTTTCTAGACCGATAGACTGAGGCTTTTTATTTCGTTTTTGGACCAGGTCGCCAAACAATTTCCAAGGGTCTTCATGGTCATAATAGGCAATGGTTGAAAATTCCCAGCCGGCATTTTTTGCATCTTCTTCTTCCATAGCAGGAAGAATCAATACAGGCTCTTCATTTTGGCAAAGATAAATTGCAAGCACCCGTTCATGCGGATCCGAGTTGTAATTGCTTAAATAATATACGTTTGCCGGGGACGTAACAAGGATACTATCCATATCATTTGATTTCATTTGTTCGTATAAATTGTTCAAGCGTTCTGTCATTTTGGTTCACCTCAAAGTTATGATTGTTCTCTTTTTTACTGTATACCAAGAATCAACAGTCTGCAAATAATACTATTGGCTGAAATATGTGTGTATTGAAACCTTTTTATACATTATTTCGTATAAAATAGGGAAGGGTGGAAGTAATAAGGATAGCAATTCAAAGGAGGAAAGAACATGTTTAAATTTTTTGGTCGAATAAAGACGATTTTAAGCTCCGAATTAAATGCAGCGCTTGATAAAGCGGAAGATCCTGTGAAGATGCTTGATCAATATATGCGCGAAATGGGGGAAGAAATCCGTGAGGTAGAGAAAGCTGTTGCAAAACAAATAGCAAATGAAAAAATACTTAAACACAAAAAAGATGATGCTGAGGCGATGGTAGCCAAAAGACAAAAACAGGCGGAGCAAGCCGTACAGGCAGGCAATGATGATTTGGCAAAACGTGCATTGCTTGATAAGAAAGAATACGAAAACAATGTCGAGACGCTATCCAAATCATGGGAGCAAGCAAAAAATGACTGCGAAGAACTGAAGCGTAAATTAAATGAGATGAAAAAAGAGTACCAGCAAATGGAGTTAAAAAAGGACTCCTTAAAAGCCAGAGCAGAATCGGCAAAGGTAAAGACGAAATTGAATCGTACAATGTCCTCGATTGGAAATGACGAGTCGAAACGCGGATTTGAACGAATGGAAGAAAAGGTGCTGCAATTTGAAGCGGAAGCGGAAACGTCCGAGGATCTTCATAAAGCATCCCGGACATTAGATGATGAGTTTGCCAAACTGGATAATGACGTTGATGAAGAACTGGCAAACTTAAAAAGGGCAATGGCAAAAGAGGAGTAGTGTGCGTAAATCAGTTGCGCCAACCATCTACGTTTCCGGCGATGGTTGGTTTTTTGTTGATAAAACGAGCCAAAAAAAGGATTTTTTGTTTGAGTGTAGAATATAGAAGGTATAGTATAAATGGAAATTTATTAATGAGGAGAGATAATTGATGCAAGTTTCCTATCATGGACACTCGGTTGTCCGCGTAAAAACCGATACTCATACAATCCTTATTGACCCGTTTATTTCGGGGAATGAACAATGTGATTTGGATGCACAAACTGTTGAAGCAGACGTGATTTTATTGACGCACGGTCACAATGATCATGTTGGCGACACGATTGAAATTGCAAAACGCAATCAAGCATTAGTGGTTGCGCCGAATGAATTAGCTGACTATTTGGCTGGCAAAGGGTTGAATGCACATAATATGCATATAGGCGGTGCACATGAGTTCGATTTCGGAAAAGTGAAGCTGACGCAAGCTTTTCACGGTTCATCTTATGAGGAAGAAGACGGGACGATTGTGTATACCGGTATGCCTGCAGGAATATTGCTGACAATTGACGGAAAGACAATTTATCATATGGGAGATACAGCCTTATACACCGATTTAAAAATGTATGGTGAAATGAATGATATTGATTTGGTATTTATTCCAATTGGGGATAACTTTACGATGGGTCCGGAAGATGCACTGATTGCGGCTGATTGGGTGAAGGCAAAAACGGTGGTACCAATTCATTACGACACGTTTCCGGTGATTAAACAGGATGCGGACGCTTTTGCTAAAAATGTAAAAACGGGAAAAGGTAAAAAGATGGAAATTGGTGAAACCATTGAATTATAGTTTTTAAATAGTGTGGATGATTTATTGTCCACACTATTTAAAAATATCACTAGATTTTTTTGATTTGTTGATATATAATGACTGCAATCCTATCCTCGCCAACATCCCTCACATTTAGCATTTCTCCATTCGTCTAAGAGGTCGTTAGGTTTTTTAGTAAAATATACAGTGTTTTCTATACATGAAGTGCAATATATACTGGTTTTACATGTGCAGTTTTTTGAAAAACAACTTTTGGGTGTAAACTTCTCTATTATCCATTATGTTCACAATTGTTATTGGAATTTGATTTCTATAGCCTGGGGATTCTTTAACCAAAATGGTGTAAGTTCATGCGCATGGTTGGGTAACTTGTTGTTCTATTTTACGGGGGAGTAAAGTTTAAATATATTTTCCAACATGGAAGGTGGGTTGTGATTAGCTAAAAATCGGATTCTTTTGCGTATAATCAATAACCAGCTGTACTTTGGAGATGTAGAGCAAGTTAGCAAATGACAATGATTTGAACATCCTTATGGGGGGCTGTCAAAATGAAAGAGAAATTGAATAAGGCTGTGGCTTTACGAAAAAACGGTGATTTCAAGCAATCAAATGCCATGTTGTCCGATTTGGCGGCATTGCATCCAGATGATGCCATTGTTAACTATCAATGCGCCTGCAGTTTTGATGTGATAGGCGAAGAAGCTGAAGCAGTAACATATTACGAAAAGGCCATTACGCTGGGTCTAAAAGAGGAAGATTTAAAAGGTGCTTTGCTTGGCTTGGGAAGTTCATACAGGACGTTGGGCGAATATGAAAAATCACAAGCCGTTTTTCAAGAGGGTATCAAGCAATTCCCTAATGACCATGCAATGAAAGTGTTTTTTGCGATGACATTATATAATTTGCAGGAACATGGGCAAGCGATGGAATTGCTTTTGACAACTATATTGAAAATTACTGATGACAGCGACATCCTAGCTTACCAAAAAGCAATATCCTATTATGCAGATGAATTGGATAGAACATGGACATGAAGCTACTCAAATAAAAAAATGAAACTTACTTGCAAGGAGGTGTCTCATTGAAAAAACTACAATCTGAGACAGAAAGATTAACATTACGACTATTGCGGTCTCCTTTCAGAGCTACAACTCATGTTTAACAGGGGATGCAGATTCCTCAAAAGACTATGAAATCAGAGAGGTTTGTTGGACATAGTTGTAGTTTCGTTATAACTGAAACGACTTTTCTTGAATCGACACACAGATGAATAAAGTGTTAATACGGTATTAATATGCTTAGGACAAACTTCCAAAAAAATTGAAGGTGGGCTTAATTATGGAAAAATCCCTGGAAATTTAGAATAAAATTCCCGAATGGGCGAGAGAAAAAATCATTCATAATGTGTTTTGTGGATCCTGTTCAAGAGGTACTACAATTATTGATTATAAGATTGAACCCGCTGGGCGAAAAGATGACATTGTTCTTCGTGGGAAAAGTGAGAAGTGCGGGCATGAAGTTGTACGTTATATCGAGAGTGAATAATCATAGGGCGCTCAAACCAGACTGATAAATATTTATGATAGGATTTCAAAATGCAATGGGATGGAATGATTGCCTGAAAAATACGCTGACGGCGAAAAATAGAAGCAATTTAGGAGGAATCCAATTCCTGTCTATTTCGGTAAATATCACGAGTCGATAATTAATGGAGGAGGAGCACATTGAGTTTATATCTATCCATTACGGTTTTTTTGTTTGGACTTGTTTTTGGTTCTTTTTTTAACGTCGTCGGGCTTCGGCTGCCGATAGGCGAACCCTTTGCCAACGAACGTTCAAAATGTCCAGCCTGCCATAAACAGTTGTCCTGGTTCGAATTGATACCGCTTATCTCGTACGCGGCTTTACGCGGAAAATGCCGCCACTGCTCCATTGCCATTTCGTGGAAATATCCAGTAATGGAGGCAATTACAGGCTTATTGTTCTTGTTTAGTTTTCTCGTAGCGAAAGATGTTTTACATTTTATACTATCCGTACTGCTTGTTTCTTTACTGACAATCGTACTAGTCAGTGATTTAGCTTACATGATTATTCCTGATCAAGTATTGCTCGTATTTTCTATTTTATTTCTATGCGTCCACGTTATTCAGTCTGGCGAAATTCCTGTTGATGCACTCTTCGGAGGGGCGGCAGGAATCATGATCATTGCATTCATTATTTTCATAAGCAAAGGGGGAATAGGAGCAGGGGATATGAAGCTCTTTGGCGCTGTCGGAATTGTCCTCGGTGCAAAGAAAGTCATTTTGGCATTCATGCTTTCTTGTATGATTGGCGGTATTATCGGTTCCGTATTACTCCTCTTGAAAGTAGTTAAACCTGCAACACCAATTCCATTCGTTCCTTTTATCATCGTTGGTGTCCTCATTACTTATTTCTTCGGAGACGCTTCCATTACCTGGTATAATAAATGGTTTTCCTGATATCAACTACCTGCCGTTCTGAAAAAAATATTGATCGCATAGACTAGCAACAAACAACGAGGAGGGATATCATGCGTCATTATGCGATATTAAGGTTGCTGCTGGCGTTATTTTTCTTGTATTTTGCCTGGCCGTTTATACCGCAGGCTTCATCGCAGCTGGAATTGGCATTCTGGGCATCATGGCTTGTTTTTTTGCTGTTGGTTGTCGGAGCCAATTTGGCTACACTGCTACAAATGACGAAACCGCCTATTATGGAACAGAAACAAATGAGAGGGCAGAGAACCTATAATCATTGAGTGCCGGACGGATCAACTGTATAATGGTGTTATATAATAATCACTAGTACAGTTGAAAGTCGGTGACAAAATGGCGACAAAGCATGAGCAAATTATTCAGCATATCAGTGGACTGGAAGTTGGGCAAAAAATTTCTGTCAGACAAATTGCCAAAGCCTTAAATGTCAGTGAAGGGACCGCATATCGGGCTATAAAAGATGCGGAAAACCAGGGGTTGGTGAGTACAATTGAGCGCGTAGGAACCATCCGGATTGAACGCAAGAAAAAAGAAAACTTTGAGCAGCTCACCTTTGCCGAGGTTGTCAATATTGTTGATGGACAAGTGCTTGGCGGAAGAGATGGCCTTCACAAAACTTTAAGCAAATTTCTTATTGGTGCAATGCAGGTTGAAGCGATGGCGAAATACACAGAACCGGATTCTTTGCTGATTGTCGGCAATCGGATCAGAGCACAGGAGCTGGCACTAAATGATGGTGCAGCAGTGCTTATTACGGGGGGCTTTGATACCCAAGACCATATTAAAAAACTGGCTGATGAAAAACAGCTTCCAATCATATCGACAAGCTATGATACGTTTACGGTGGCAACGATGCTTAACCGGGCAATTTATGACCAGCTTATCAAGAAGGAAATTGTCTTTGTTGGGGATATATTTACACCTTTTTCCCAATGCCTTTATTTAAACAAAACGGATACAGCCTCCCGCTGGTACGAACTGAATAAGACGTACACACACAGCCGTTATCCGGTACTTGACAGCAAAAAGCGTGTGGTAGGTATTGTTACGTCCCGTGATGTAATTGGTAAGGAAAAGGACACCCCGATTGAAAAAGTGATGACAAAGAACCCGCTTGTCGTCCAAACTAAAACATCATTGGCGTACGTCGCACACATGATGGTTTGGGAAGGAATAGAAGTGGTTCCGGTGGTAGGACAATCCAATGAGCTGAAGGGAATCGTTTCCAGGCAGGATGCGTTAAAAGCGTTGCAGCAAATGCAGCGCCAGCCGCAAATCGGTGAAACGATTGATGATATCGTTTCAAGAAACATCGAACTGCTTGAAGATGAAAATGGGTTGGCCTACGTTACAAAGGTGATTCCCCAAATGACCAATCAGCTTGGCACACTCTCAAATGGTGTATTTACAACGCTTGTGACTGAAACAATAAGAAGGCTTTTATTGGAAATGAAAAAAGGGGATTTTGTTGTTGAAAACTTGAACATATTTTTTCTCAAACCGGTTCCAATTGATGCTGAAATTTTAATTAAACCACATCTAATGGACGCAGGCAGGCTATATGCAAAAATTGATGTGGAAATGTATAGCGCTAAAAAGCTCGTGGGAAAAGCCATGATGATGGCGCAGTTAATTGATCGCTAGAAATGATGTACTGGACCTTCTTGCTCACGCAATGATGCTAGAATAGATTTACTGCAGGTCAAAAAAGCTGGATGAAATCATCCAGCTTACATATCAGGCTTCCGGATGTACACGACGGAATTCCTTTCGATAGAATTTCGACTCTTTGATGCCCACATATAACTGCAGGCAGCCGAGAAGAATAAATACAATACCGATAAATAATGACAAGCGCGTTTGATAGTAAACGTATTGATTAATTCCAAAAAACAGAATAAAACTGCCAAGGCAGATACGGGATTTCCCATTATAATAACCGCGAGTTAAGCCATCTGATGCTTTTATGATAGCCACTTTATAATACACGTAGAGAACGAGTGAAATAACAATAATCATTGGGAAAATGACAGTCATGTATTTTGCTCCTTTCTTCCGTTATCTAACGTTCATTGTAGCTTTTTTTAATGAAAAAGGGAAGCGTTCACGTGCGTGCTTTAAAATGTTAACAGAAACAAAATAAAACATGAAAAAGAGGTATCCGTATGATTCAAGAAGATATTCTAACAGCTATTGAACAATTTGACACAATTATTATTCATAGACATGTTCGTCCCGATCCGGATGCATTAGGTTCACAAGTGGGATTACAAACAATTATTAAAGCATCCTTTCCAAAGAAAAATGTTTACGTTGTTGGCGAAAGTGACCCTTCGCTTGATTTTTTGGCGGGAATGGATGCAATTGAGGACAGCACGTATAAGCATGCACTTGTTATTGTTTGTGATACGGCCAACACCGATCGTATAGATGATGAACGCTTTGGGTCCGGGCAAAAACTGATTAAAATTGACCACCACCCGGAAGTTGATCAGTATGGAGACATGCAGTGGGTGGATACAACTGCCAGTTCTACAAGTGAAATGATTTATGAATTATATTTACTGGGAAAAAAACGTGGGTTGCAAATAAATGCAGCGGCAGCTCGGCTTCTTTATGCAGGAATCGTCGGGGATACAGGCCGTTTTTTATACCCAAGCACAACAAAACGCACCATGAACTATGCCGGGGATTTGATTGGGTATGATTTTGACAGACAGCAGCTGTATGATGGCATGTACCAAATCGATGAAAATATTGCCAAACTGAAGGGATATATTTTACAAAACTATGAGCTACAGCCAAGTGGATTTTGCACAATTCGGCTTACAAAGGATTTGATGGCAAAATTTAATCTGGAGGCTGGCGAAACTAGTGCGACTGTCGGCACACTTGGAGAAATTGCGGGAGTTTTAGCTTGGGTGATGTTTGTGGAAGAAGATGACCAAATCCGTGCCAGGATTCGTTCCAAGGGTCCTGCAATTAATGAGATTGCACAGGCATTTCATGGAGGTGGGCATCCGTTAGCCTCCGGTGCAACGGTTTATTCTTGGGAAGAGGCCGATAAATTATGCCAAGTAATGGATGAAGCATGCAGTAAATATCAGTGAATACAAAAAAACGTGCTTTTGAATGGCACGTTTTTTTAAAAGAGTTTTTGAAAAGGCTTTTGAACTTTTCAGCTTTCCAAAGCCTTGGCAAGCGGTGTGAAATAACAACCCCCGGTGGTATAGTCATAGCCTACATGGAGATTTTCTTTGCTGATTTCTTTTTGCAGGCGTTTGATTAAAGCCGGGGATTCCTCATAAGCCGTGTATCCCTGGCGAAGCAACTTCATTTTTTCCTCGCAAATAACGCTATCGGCGATAACATACATGGGCACATCTCCTTTTTTCAACATCCATCCATTTTTCCATGTTTTGCATTTTATCATTTTATGCAACTTAAATGGATATGATGACAAAAAATGAATGTTTCCCGTTATCCCTCTATTTTCGCTTCAAGTACGAGCTTTAATTTGGTTGTGACAACGAGGCGGTTAATCTTGAATGTATACGAGAAATCATCTACATGATATGTTTTGCTTTCGATTGTTGAAACAATTAATTCATCGCTTTTTCCAACAATATTTATTTGCAAGCCAATAATTTGATCCAAATCTTTTTTCATTTGATCTGAAAGCTGATGGATAATGAGCGGATCAAGCTTTAGTTCCTCTGCATTTTTTATCCTGATTTCCAGTTCTTCCACAACCGGCTCGGATTTACCATCTTGTTCCCCGTGCTGTTCTTCATCATTTTCGTCTTCCAGCAGCGCATCTTTTTGCTTTTGTAAGTCGGTAACTTTTGCTTTTAATTCATAATTCTCGCGGACTACCCGTTCATACATCGTACCGTACATATAGATAACAACAAGATAGCTCACAAGCGCGCCTGCAAATACACCGACCATAAAGCGCTGCCATCCGGGTTTTTTATAGTACGGCGGAATATGCATTAGCCTACTTCCTCCTGAATTGTCCAGCTAAGTAGCGCTATTGCTGTTTTCACACCGCCCATGGCAGATAAGATGATAAGGATTTGCTTGAAAACATCCATTGCCGATCCATCAAGTGCTTTTTCGAAATTGGCGAAAGCATCAAATGTACCCCCAATGGCGGCAGCAATCGCCCAAATGCGCAGTTTGCTTGCTATCCTGCCAATTGCCGTTAGTGGCGGTTCTCCGGTTGCGAATGCCCCGATACTGCCAATCAATGCCCCTCCAAGAACGACCCCAAAAGCAATAAAGTAACAATGAATAAAAGAAGCGAAAAAGCGTTCCTCCATGCAAAGCGCCCCTTCATAACTGATGTCTTTTCATCTTATGTGTATAAGAGACAAGTTATGACCATGAATGATCATGCGCTTGTCTGAGTGAAACTACTTCGCACCCATAAAATAAATTGAAACACTAGCTGGGTGAATCCAACTACCATGCATTCGACAATTCCTTGATAACTTAGTAGGAAAAAGACCGTTTACAAAAAGAATAATTTTTCAACAAAAAATAAAAGCTGGGTTTTAGTGATAACTTTTTGGACTCCTTGAAAAAGAAAACCACTTTTTCTGCGTGCGATGTAACGCTGCCGAAGCCTTTCTTATCCTGTAAGTGCGATGCCTAGATGAGACCCCGCATTGCGTAGCACGAGGTCGATGGCGTCACGTCCTGGGACTGCGATTACTCGTCCCACCGAAAACCATTGTGACACCATCGACACTAGAACGTCCTGTTCTTCGGAGGTTCATCAGCCACCCGCGGAAAGCGCAGTGTACTTTCGGAACGGATAAGAACCTTGGATAGATGGGGGCGAGTAGTGCCGCTTCAGCACCCCGCGTTTTTAGCCTGCAGGGGATTGTGCTAACGAAATGGCTGAATTATTTTGTGCGTCGTTCGACATCATCTATAATGGAGAAAGAGAAATGGGGTGGGAAATGATGTCATTTACACATCTGCAAGTAAAAACGGGCTACAGCCTGATGAAAAGTACGATAACCATTGATAGATTAATTTCAAAGGCTAAACAGCTTGATTTTTCAGCGCTTGCAATTACCGATGAACAAGTTTTATATGGTGTCATTCCTTTCTACAAAGCATGTACGGCAAACAATATCAAACCGATTATCGGCATGACAGTTCAAATTATTGCTGATGACAAGGAGACGGAAAACTGCATTTTACTGGCGAAAACCAATCACGGTTATCAGCAGCTCGTAAAACTAAGCACAATCTTGCAAACGAAGCAAAAAAATGGCTTGGAAAAAAATATACTGAAAAACAATTGCAGTGACCTCATTTGCATATTGCCTTTTATCCACAGCAAATTAAGCTATATGACTACAGCAGCCTCTGCGGATAGAGTTAAAGCATACCTTGATTCCTGGAAACAACTTTTTTCGCCCGGGGACTTTTATATCGGGGTGGAGGATTATGGTGGCGAACAAGAACGCCAATTACAGAAGAAATTGCGTAAGCATCTCCGGTTAAATGATGTAGGGGCAGTCGCTATTAACGACGTAAGTTATTTGAATGAACAGGATGATATCGCATTTGATTGTTTGCAGGCAATCCGCCGTGGGGTGCAATGGGATATGGATCGCGCATCCGTTCATGTGAAACGCCACCATCTTCGTTCAAAAGAAGAAATGGCGCAATTGTTTTCCGATTGGCAGGAAATACTTGACCAAAGCGAAGAAATTGCAAAAAAATGCAATGTTCATTTTTCGTTTGATAAGCGAATGCTGCCATCTTATCCGCTTCCCAATAATACAAATGCGGACGATTATTTGCGTGAACTATGCGTAAAGAATCTTAAAAGAAAGTATGATACGGTTACGGAAGCTATTCAACAGCGTTTGAATTACGAGCTTGAAATCATTACATCCATGCAATTCAGCGATTATTTTCTTATCGTTTGGGACTTTATCAAGTACGCGAAAGACCACAATATCATGGTAGGCCCGGGACGGGGATCGTCTGCCGGTTCACTTGTGGCGTACGTATTAAATATTACTGAAATTGATCCTATTGCGCATGATCTTTTGTTTGAACGATTTTTAAACCCTGAAAGACTGACAATGCCGGATATTGATGTTGATTTTTCCGATCGCAGAAGGGACGAAGTGATTGCATATGTGCGGGATAAATATGGTGCAGCACATGTTGCCCAGATTGTCACATTTGGCACATTTGCAGCGCGTTCCATCATCCGCGAATTGATAAAGACGATGAGTATCGATCAGCAAGATAGCAGATTTATCCTAAAGCAGATGCCGCAACACACATCAAAAACGCTGCGAGAAATTTTGCAGATTACGCCTGATCTTGCGAGTTATGTTCAGCAGTCAGCAAAATTAAAGCAATTGTTTTCCCTTGCGATAAAGCTGGAAGGTCTGCCACGGCATATCTCAACCCATGCTGCTGGTGTAGTCATCAGCGAACAGCCGTTAACCGAACATGTTCCGTTGACGGCAAGTTCCGGCAATGCTTATCTGACACAGTTTACAATGAATGACCTGGAAAGCATGGGACTTTTAAAAATTGATTTCCTGGGATTGCGAAACTTAACACTGATTGAAAATATTTTGCAATCCATCCATCAAGGAACCGGCCAACAAATTTCATTGAAAGATATCAACGCAAATGACGCTAAAACCTACCAGCTGTTAAGGAACGGAAAGACGAATGGCATTTTCCAGTTGGAATCGGACGGGATGAAGCGTGTTTTAAAGCGGCTGAAGCCCTCCAGCTTTGAGGACATTGTCGCTGTTAATGCGCTTTATCGTCCGGGACCAATGGAAAATATTCCGATATATATTGAACGAAAACACGGCAAACAAAAAGTCGTATATCCCCACCCTGATTTGGAACCAATTTTAAAACCGACATATGGGGTATTGATTTATCAGGAACAAATCATGCAAATTGCCCACAAAATAGCCGGATTTTCAATGGGACAGGCAGATATTTTACGCAGGGCGGTCAGCAAGAAGAAAAAAGATGTCATGCGCGAGCAGAAGAGTTATTTTATTCGTGGCTGCCAGAAAAATGGCTATTCCACAGAAATAGCCGAAGAATTGTTTGCATGGATTGTCAAATTTGCCGATTATGGTTTTCCAAAAGGGCATGCGGTAGCGTATAGTAAAATTTCGTATCAATTGGCATATTTAAAAACGCATTATCCGGCTTATTTTTATGCTGAATTGTTAAGTTCTGTCGCCAACCAGCAAGATAAGCTTCATATGTATGTAAAAGAGATGAAGGAGTTTGGAATCGAACTCTTACCGCCTGCGATTAACGAGAGTTTTGGCAGGTATACGGTTGAAAATGACAAAATTCGAGCGGGTCTGCTTAGCATAAAAGGTATTTCCAATCGGACCGTCCAGGAAATTGTCCAAGCGCGGGCACAGAAAAACTTTTCAAGTCTCTTTGATTTTTACTTGCGTATTTCTGAAAAAGCTATCAACCGTTCAGCAATCGAAACATTGATTATGGCAGGTGCGTTTGATGAATTGCACACCAATCGGGCGAGCTTGCTTGCGTCAATTGACAAGGCAATGGAGCAGGCCGATTTATTCAAGGAGTTTGCCGATCAGCCGGATTTATTTGCAACGGAGTTTCCAATTGATGAATCCTATGTAGAGATGGAAGACTTTACGTTGTTAAAGAAGCTTGCAGATGAGAAGGAATTGCTGGGAATGTATGTTTCCAGTCATCCATTAAAAAATTACCGGGGCTTGTTGAAAGCGAATGGTTTTCTTACACTGAATAACGCGATAAACCATATTGGCGATAAAAACGCAAAAGGAGTTGTCATCGTTCAGGACATAAAGAAAATCCGCACGAAACGCGGAGAATCCATGGCATTTTTGAAGATAGCTGATGAAACTGACGAACTTGATGCAGTGATATTTCCCAACCTGTACCGGGAGCATGGATTTTGGCTTAAAGAAGGTTCCGCGATTCAAATATTCGGCAAAATAGAACGAAGAAATGGTCAATTACAATGGGTAATCTACCAACTGGAGACGTTTTCTGCGGATAAATTGCAAATAAGCAGCAGTACAGCAATCACGATAAAAGTAGTGCAGCATAACGGAAAAGAAACGCTATCCTTTTTAAAGAATCTGATGCAGCGATATCCGGGCAAGCATGCGATCATGCTTTTACACAGTGACCATGCATATCGACTTAATAATTATTTTATTCAACCGGAAAAAGATTGTCTGGATGAACTGAAAGGATTTTTTGGGGAGGAAAATATTAGTTTTTGGATGGGTTGAGTAACCGCGGTATGGCGAATTACCCGCGGTCCCAAAAGTGCTCTGGATTGTACGTTGCCACGATACACAGGACTAGTGGAATGTTTCAAATGTCCCTTCCAAAACCTTGTAATAAAACTGGTGTTCCTTGAGAATGTGAACAAGAATATGCGCCCAACCGCCGCAAATGGAATATACTCGCTTTCCGCGGGCGGCTAATGAGCCTCCTCAGCGCTATCGCGCTTGCGGGGTCTCATCGAGGCCTTTCCTCCCGCAGGAGTCTCGCATATTCCATTTGCTGGTGGGTGTTCAATCCCATAAACTGGTATTACTAATTTGATCACAGGGTAAATTTCTGAATACCCCAACTGTACATCCATTTATTTATAATCCGAGCTACAAAATACGTAATCCTGTATTCATTATGACGATACACAGTTGATTGGAACAGAAAGTGGCGACTCTATGAAATAGAAAACCACTTTTTCTACGTGCGATGTAACGCTGCCGAAGCCCTCTTAGTCCTGCGGGAATAATGGTTTTCGGTGGGGCGAGTAATTGCTGTCCCAGCACGAGTACGAAGACCCTCAAGCAAGCTAAAATGAAAGGGCAGGACCGACTAAAAGCGGGCTTTGCGCCCAACTCACGTATCCCTTCGCCGGGGCAAGGAGGCCGAGGCCGCTACTCTGCCTTCCGTTCCAATCAACAGTTTTTGCATAAAGCAAACTACCTTTTGTTTACATATAATGCCGCTCATATATTTGATTCGAAAAAACTTTTGGGATGTTCCACTAGTACAGGCGTTATGGCAAGTAACCGTAGCACCAGAACAGCCGCTTTTAGCCGTAAGTGCACTTGCGCCTTTGTTCTTTTTTATTAAACGAACACCCCTATTCGGTAAATTGATTAATGTGATTATCAATCAATTCGGTCGGGTTATCCAGGTTATGAGCTGCTGAATGACGCGATTTTTCTTTCGTTCGGACGTTCATCGAGCTTATGAGCTGCTGAATGACACGATTTTTCTTTCGTTCGGACGTTCATCGAGCTTATGAGCTGCTGAATGACGCGATTTTTCTTTCGTTCGGACGTTCATCGAGCTTATGAGCTGCTGAATGACGCGATTTTTCTTTCGTTCGGACGTTCATCGAGCTTATGAGCTGCTGAATGACGT
>NZ_JAROCA010000003.1:46473-101944 GCF_030732005.1 Tigheibacillus jepli
CGAGCTTATGAGCTGCTGAATGACGCGATTTTTCTTTCGTTCGGACGTTCATCGAGCTTATGAGCTGCTGAATGACGTAATTTTTCCTTCGTTCGGACGTTCATCGTACTTATGAACTACCGAATGACGCGATTTTTCTTTCGTTCGGTAGATTATCTGGTACCAAATGAAGCAACGGGTACTAAAACAGCTTTTCCGGACTATGTTTTTGCAGCGCGTGGGCATGGAAACGATTTTTCGTTGGTCAATCTTTTAATTGCAATTGCTTTACAGGGCTAGTCGTTCTGTTATAATGAAATAGTCAAGTGGTCAGACCACCTAACATACATCGTAAAAGGGGAGAGATATCTCATGAGTATGCGGGATGAAGCGTTGCATATGCATAAAGTGGCGAAAGGAAAGCTTGCAACACAAACCAAGGTTACTGTAAAAAATCCGAGAGATTTAAGCTTGGCATATTCGCCATGGGTGGCGGAACCTTGTAAGGAAATTCATGATTATAAAGAAAACGTATATGAGTATACAATGAAAAGTAATATGGTGGCGGTGGTTACAAACGGTTCGGCGGTATTGGGGCTTGGTAATATTGGTCCGGAAGCGGCATTGCCGGTCATGGAAGGAAAAGCTGTATTGTTTAAAACCTTTGCAGGTGTGGATGCATTTCCAATTTGTCTGGATACGCAAGACGAAGAAGAAATCATCCAAACTGTCAAATTGCTCCAGCCGGGTTTCGGCGGAGTGAACCTGGAAGATATCGCGGCTCCTCATTGCTTTCGAATTGAGGAACGTTTGAAAAAAGAGACGGATATACCGATATTTCATGACGATCAGCACGGAACTGCAATTGTAACGGTAGCCGGTTTGATGAATGCGTTAAAATTAATCGGCAAATCTTTTTCGGAAATCAAAGTAGTTGCAAATGGAGCAGGTGCTGCCGGAATTGCTATTATTAAGCTGCTTTACAGCTTCGGTGTGCGGGAAATGATTATGTGCGATTCACGCGGTGCAATTTATGAGGGCAGAAAATATGGCATGAACGATGTGAAAGATGAAATTGCCAAATTTACAAACGGAAATAAAAAACAAGGCTCACTCGAAGAAATCATAGACGATGCGGATGTATTTATCGGGGTGTCTGTCGAAGGTGCGCTTACAAAAGAAATGGTCAAAAAAATGGCAAAAGACCCGATTATTTTTGCGATGGCGAACCCTAATCCGGAAATCATGCCAGATGATGCCAAAGAAGCAGGAGCTAAAGTCATTGGTACTGGACGTTCCGATTTCCCCAACCAGGTAAACAATGTGTTGGCATTCCCAGGTATTTTCAGGGGTGCACTTGATGTTCGGGCAACGAGGATCAATGAGAGAATGAAAGTAGCTGCTGCGAAAGCAATCGCGTCTTTGGTTTCGGAGAATGAATTGAAACCGGATTATGTCATTCCTGGCCCATTTGACAATCGGGTTGCACCGGCTGTTGCGGCAAGTGTCGCAAAGGCTGCGATGGAATCGGGGGTTGCCCGGATAAATGTCGATCCGAAAGATGTTGAAGAAAAAACACAGATGCTGACACGCATTCCGGATTAACCGATATAGGAGGAGTGCTCATGGCAGGAATTGTGCCGCCAAAGCAGAAGGTTTACCAAGCAGTACTGAAAGAAATTCGTACTTATATTGAAGAGCACCACCTTCAACCAGGGGATAAGCTTCCTTCCGAGCGCGAATTGGCGGAAAAGTTGGATGCAGGCAGGTCCTCCATCAGGGAGGCGCTTCGTGCGATGGAATTGCTTGGATTGATTGAAACAAGACGTGGAGAGGGAACTTTTTTGACGACCTATCAGCCGTATCAATCAGTCGAATTGCTTTCATCGTTTATATTAAAAAATGATGGCGTCAAGGAAGAATTGTTTATGACGAGATTCATTCTGGAAAAGGAAGCAGCCAAAATTGCTTTTGACAAACTGAATGAACAAGATATTGGTATTTTACAAGTACTGCTGGAAGATGATTCCATTCAGGCAGAAGAAAGGCATATGGATTTTTTCGGACTACTATTTTCAAAAATCAATAACACACTGCTTGAAAAAATATGGGGGCTTATTGAAGCTTTCTCACTGACAACACATCGGTTTTATTATAAAAATACTTTTTATCATGAACTGCTTCACTTATATGAAAAAAAAGATTTTGATCAAATAGAAGACTTGTTTCAAGAACAGGTTGCAAATTTGTATTAAGCAAAACAAAATTTTAGTGTTTCGACATAATCTGATAGCATTTTTATTGCTGTTGCATTATAGTACGTTGTATCAATGTTTTGCATTGGCATTTACGCACAAACCGGTAAATGCCGGAGAAAGAGAGGGAACCGACCTTGCTAAAGTTTGGAAAGAAAAGAAAGTATGCAACTATTCCCGGAGCGGATTCAAAAGCAGACGTACCTGCCGGATTGATGATGAAATGCGATGCATGCCATAAAATATACTATCGCAAAGAAATGGAAAAGAATCTGTATGTATGCCCAAACTGCGGTCATCATCATCGGCTCGATGCATGGGGCCGTATAGAAAGCCTGTTTGATATGGATACATTCGAGGAATGGGATGCTTCCATGGCACCAACCAACCCGCTCGATTTTCCCGATTATGAGAAGAAGTTGGAAAAGGATAGGGAAAAAACAGGACTTAATGAGGGCGTCGTTACCGGAAGAGGATTTATTGACAGACAAGCTGCTGCAATAGCGGTTATGGATGCACGTTTTCGCATGGGAAGCATGGGATCCGTAATTGGTGAAAAAATTGCCAGGGCAGTTGAAAGATCTCGGGAAAATAACCTCCCATTTATTATCTTTACCGCTTCGGGAGGGGCGAGGATGCAAGAAGGCGTGTTAAGCTTAATGCAGATGTCCAAAACTTCCGTGGCAATCAACCGTTTTTCAAAAGCAGGAGGGTTGATGATTTCTGTCATGACAAACCCAACGACCGGTGGCGTATCGGCAAGCTTTGCTTCACTTGGTGATTATAATTTTGCTGAACCGGGTGCGTTGATCGGGTTTGCAGGACGCAGGATCATTGAGCAAACGACACGAGAAAAACTGCCAGATGACTTTCAAACCGCAGAATTTCTTTTAAAACATGGACAGCTGGACAAAGTCGTCCACCGTCATGACATGAAACAGCTTCTGGCAACATTGCTTCAGATGCACCAGAAGGGCGGAATGCAGAAATGAGCCATATTTTGGATTTTGAAAAGCCAATTGTAAATTTAAAGGATAAAATTGCAGAGTTAAAGAAAATTACCAAGGACAGTGAAATCGATTTAACGGATGAGATTGCTGTGATGGAAGAACGCTTGGCGGATTTGGAAAATGATATCTATGGCAATTTGAAGCCTTGGGAAAGGGTTCAGATGGCCAGACATCCCGAGCGGCCGACAAGTTTGGACTATATTGCGGAAATTTTTGATGATTTTATTGAGTTTCACGGAGATAGATACTATGGTGATGACGAAGCGATTGTAGCAGGAATTGCCTACTACAAAGATAATCCGGTAACCATTGTCGGTCACCAACGCGGAAAAAATACAAAAGAAAACTTGCAAAGGAATTTCGGCATGCCACATCCTGAAGGATATCGAAAGGCATTGCGTCACATGAAATTGGCGGAGAAATTCCGTCGCCCTATTATTTGCTTTATAGATACAAAAGGAGCCGATCCTGGCAAGGAATCTGAAGAACGCGGACAAAGCGAGGCTATTGCCAGAAATTTGCTGGAAATGGCAGGACTGACCGTCCCGATTATATGTATTGTGATAGGTGAAGGTGGAAGTGGCGGTGCATTGGCACTCGGTGTTGGAGACCGGATATACATGCTGGAAAATTCTACTTACTCGGTTATTTCACCTGAAGGGGCAGCAGCATTGCTTTGGAAGGATGCCGGACAGGCGAAGCGTGCAGCGGAAACAATGCAAATTACCGCCTATGATTTAAAAAAACTGGATGTCATCGACGGAATCATACCGGAGCCAAAAGGCGGTGCGCATCGGGATATTAAACAGCAGGCAATTTATATTGATGAGGTTTTGCAAAAGGCATTGGAAGAAATGAAGGAGTTTTCCAATGAGGAGCTGCTTGAAAAACGCTGGGAAAAATATAAAGCAATTGGTGCGTATACGGAAAAGGGAAACTGATTTTGATCAGTCTCCTTTTCTTTTTTTGCTTTCGGATACAGTAACAAAAGTATATAACCATTCACAATAGGATATACTAATCATTTTGCTGCATCTCCCTTACATACAACACATTCCGTTATGTAAGACTTACTTATTCTTTATTAATTGATATTTTTATTTGTTGCTATTATCTTTGTATAGAATAGGTAGTATTTATCAGATTAAATTATAGAACCCACGAGGTGGTTGTAATGAAAAAAATAGGTGTATTAACAAGCGGAGGAGATGCTCCCGGAATGAACGCCGCAATTCGTGCGGTTACAAGAAAAGGAATTTACCGTGGAGCAGAAATATTTGGGATAACAAATGGATATCAAGGATTGATTGAAGGTCATATTGAAAAACTAGAAATTGGTTCTGTCGGGGATATTATTCAGCGCGGAGGAACAAAATTGCGTTCGGCACGCTGCGAAAGGTTCAAGACAGATGAAGGGCAGCAGACTGGGATTGAACAATTGAACAAGTTTGGCATTGAGGGCTTGATCGTAATAGGCGGAGACGGCAGTTTTCGCGGTGCGCAAAAATTAACCGCCAAAGGCTATCCTTGCATCGGTGTTCCGGCAACGATTGATAATGACATCGCAGGGACGGATTTTACAATCGGATTCGATACAGCGTTAAATACGATTATCGAAGCAATTGATAAAATCAGAGATACAGCAACTTCTCATGAACGAACCTATGTCATTGAAGTGATGGGAAGAAATGCCGGGGATCTTGCTTTATGGGCTGGACTTGCCGACGGTGCGGAAAGCATCCTCATTCCAGAAAAGACAGATGACCTTGACAGCGTTATTCAGCGGATTCGGCGTGGACACGACCGCGGCAAAAAGCATAGCATTATCCTGCTCGCTGAAGGGGTCGGAAAGGGTATGGAATTCGGTAATAAAATTGAAGAAGCAACCGGTTATGAAACAAGGGTTACCGTACTAGGCCATATTCAGCGTGGAGGCTCACCTACTGCTTTTGATAGAGTACTTGCAAGCCGTTTGGGAGCAAAAGCTATAGATCTGCTGATGGATGGTCAAGCAGGTAAGATGGTAGGCATACAGCAAAATCATCTCGTTGTGCATGATATTGAAAACATTCTTACCGGCAAGCACGAAATTGATCTCGATTTATATCAATTATCGAAAGAATTATCCATATAAATGCTTTTTTGGTGTTATAAGAATGTATAAAATTCAGGCTGTATGAACGTCACTTTTGGGTGACAGCCACGTCCAGCTCCAGCGCCCAGCAACTAGCAAAGTTTTTAGTTGGGGCGAGTAACCGCAGCCCCAGATGTTTTGGTGGGACGAGTAATCGCAGTCCCAGAGCTTTTTGATGGGGCGAGTAACCGCAGCCCCAAAGGTTTTGGGTGGGACGAGTAATCGCAGTCCCAAATTGTTTTCGGTGGGGCGAGTAATCGCAGTCCCAAATTGTTTTCGGTGGGGCGAGTAATCGCAGTCCCAGGACGTCGCGCTTTTAGCCTGTAAGGGTGCTTGCGCCTTTGTTCAAAGAAGAACCGCGCTTTAAAACCAAGGAGGAAATGAATTTGAATATGAGAAAAACGAAAATTGTATGTACGATCGGTCCTGCTTCGGAATCGGTTGACACGCTAAAGAACTTAATGCAAGCAGGTATGAATGTGGCCCGTTTGAATTTTTCCCATGGTGATTATGAAGAACATGGGCAGCGTATTAAAAATATCCGCCAAGCAGCAACAGAGCTGGATAAAACAGTTGCCATTTTGCTTGATACGAAAGGTCCAGAAATTAGAACAGGCGATTTTGAAAATGGTGAAGCAACCATTGAGCAAGATAGCATCGTGTATATTTCAATGAAGGAAATTCTTGGAACGGCAGAAAGATTCAGCATCACATATGAAAACTTAATTCATGATGTCCATGTCGGATCGAAAATTTTGCTTGATGACGGCTTGATTGAATTGGAAGTCCTTGATATCGATTTGCAGCATAATGAATTGAAAACAAAAGCATTGAACACCGGATTAATCAAAAACAAAAAAGGTGTCAATGTCCCGAACGTATCCGTCAACTTGCCGGGAATTACGGAAAAGGATGCGAATGATATCAAATTCGGCATTGAACAAGGCATTGATTTTATTGCTGCATCATTTGTACGGCGTCCTTCAGACATTCTTGAAATTAGGGAACTACTGGAAAGATCAAACGCTACACAAATTCAGATCATCCCTAAAATTGAAAACCGCGAAGGCGTAGACAACATTAAACAAATTTTGGAAGTAAGCGACGGATTGATGGTAGCAAGAGGGGATCTTGGTGTGGAAATACCCGCAGAAGATGTACCGCTTGTTCAAAAAGAATTGATACATCAATGCAATCTTGTTGGCAAACCGGTAATTACCGCAACACAAATGCTGGACTCGATGCAGCGTAACCCGCGTCCTACACGTGCGGAGGCATCCGATGTTGCCAATGCAATATTTGACGGGACAGACGCAGTGATGCTTTCCGGTGAGACCGCCGCGGGAAAATATCCAGTAGAGTCTGTTAAAACAATGGCAAATATTGCATTGAAAACAGAAACCGGTCTTGATTATCCAGCGATTTTAAGGCGTCGCTCGCATTTTAGCGATATGACAATTACGGATGCAATCAGCCAATCTGTTACACATACGGCAATCAATTTGAATGTCGACGCTATCATAACGCCAACTGAAAGTGGACATACGGCAAGGATGATTTCGAAATATCGTCCAAAGGCGCCAATTGTTGCTGTTACATCATCTGACATTGTAAACCGTCAGCTTTCTCTTGTTTGGGGCGTGCACTCCATTATTGGAGAACCTGCTCATTCTACGGATGAAATGCTGGAAGGTGCGATTGATCAAGGATTGGGGACAGGTTTATTCAACCGTGGTAGCCGGGTTATTATTACCGCTGGTGTACCCGTGGGTGAAAGTGGCACAACCAACTTGATGAAAATTCACATCATTGGCGATGTTATTGCCAAAGGACAAGGAATTGGCAAAAAAAATACTTTTGGTAAGGCAGTTATTGCCAAAACAGCTGAAGAAGCATTAACAAAAGTAGAGGAAGGCGATATTTTAATCGCTTATGGCACGGATCGTGAAATGATGCCAGCCATTGAAAAAGCAGCCGGAATTGTTACACAGGAAGGCGGATTAACCTCTCACGCTGCAGTTGTCGGGCTTAGTCTGGAGATCCCGGTAATTGTTGGTGTAAAAGACGCACTAAATCAAATTCAAGATGGCCAGGTCATTACGATTGACGCTGCAAAAGGTGATGTATACCAAGGCCATACGAACGTTCTTTAAAAGTGAGGGAATGGCATGCGTAAATTACTACCCTGGTTTCTGGTTGCACTGCTTTTGGAAATCATAGTGTTTGTCCTGGCAGTTCGCTGGATCGGACCACTGTGGGTAATCCTTTTGATATGTGCAACAACCTTCATAGGTATCCTATTGGTGAAACAACAAGGATTCAGAATTTGGATGGAACTGCAAGAGGCATTAAGATATCGGCAACCTCCCGGTAATCAAATTTTAGACGGAATATGTGTACTGTGTGGTGCCGCATTTTTGATTTTCCCAGGATTCATATCCGATGTGATTGGTTTCTTGCTCATCCTGCCTTGGACAAGGGTGTATTTTCGACGCATGATCTACCGGCTTTTAAGGCTGCTTTTCAGTAAAAATATATTTATTTTTCACCGCCGATGGTAACATGTTATGGGGCAGTGCCTTTAATAAAGTAATAAATGGCATGGAATACCCGGGCTTGCATCATTCCTGCAAAAAGAATTAATATCACTGGTGTCATTATTAGCCCCATTGCACCATAAATTTTGATGGCTAAAAACAATACAATCAAGCTTAGCAACGGACTGATACCAAGGCTAGAAGATAATACCTTTGGCTCCATGACTTGTCTTGTAAGGACAACGAACAAATATAAAAGCAACAGTGCCAGGGATAAGGTTGTATTGTCTGTGAAAAGCAAATAGATAATCCAGGGGATAAATACTATCCCCGTTCCAAGCAACGGAAGCAGGTCGGCAAACGCAGCCAAAAATGTAATCGTGAGTGCGTGATTAATATGCAAAATCAATAATCCCGCAAAAATAATGACAGCTGAAGTAGTCACCAAGAGTAACTGTGCCTTCAGATAGCCTGATAATCCCTTTTTGAAATGGGATGTCAGGCTTTTTGCTTGTCCATGCATTCTGTAAGGGAAAATAAATTTTGTATGTGTCATCAATTTATTCCAGTCGTTTGTCATGAAAAAAGTAGCCAGAATGATAAATATCATGACGGATATGGAAGTGGGCAGCATAACAGCAATTCCGGTCAATTTTAAAAAAAACTGCTGTAGGATGTTTGCCCCATAAGTTGCCGCATAGCTGCTCGCTTGTTGCAAATATTCTTCAATTGTTTCTTGCTGCGTCGGTTCCAGGCGCTGAAACAATGCGAAAAATTTATCATAAAGCGGCAGTAAGTGAACCTGTGTGAACTCTCTTAAAAACGCAATAATTGATTCATAATATGCCGGTATTTGATCCGCTAAAAACAGCATACCTTGCGTCAGTTCGGCAAATAAAACGAAGACAAATAATGACACAAAAGCAAATACGCCAACCATTGTAACAACTGTTGCCAACATTCTCGGCAATTTCAAGCGAACTTCCATAAATGAGACAATCGGATGGAGCAAAAATGCAAGCAATAAAGCAATCAAAAAGGGATAAGCATATGTTGCCAGCAGTTTTACTGCATAATAAATACCGAATAAACATATGCACACAATAGCTGCCCGTGCAGCCTGCATGAGTAAATGCTTGGACATAAAACGTACCTCATTTATCAATAAATTGGAAATGTGTGTGGTAAACCATTTAATAAAATGTATGGTGCCCATCCAAAAAATAGACCCGAATAAAAGCTGGAGGAGTGTTTCAAATATTCTTTTCAACACCCTGCGAATAAAACTGGTATCCTAAGAGAATGTGAACAAGAATATTCTCTTCACCCGACACTTTCCGCCTTCCGTTCTTATCAACAGTTTTTGCATAGCTCTAACTACCTTTTATTTACATATCATGCTGCTCGTATATTTGCTTCGGAAAGAACTTGTGGGATGCTCCATTAGTACATTGCGTGAAGCAGGAAATGTCGAAATCTGCAGGAAAAAAACATGTGCTGATACGCAAAATGCGTCAATTTGATTACATTCGTTTCACATTGGAGCATTTTTAATTTATAATGGAGTGTAGGGATAGAATTGTCACGAAATTGTGGAATATGTTCGTGCAAATGATATCTCCCGAATGATATTCCAAGACCCTATGCTTTAGGGAATTACATAATAGAAAAAGGAGAGGTTTTCATGTCTTCAACAAAAGGTCTTGAAGGGGTTGTTGCAACACAATCCGCGATCAGTTCAATTATTGACGATCAACTGACATATGTTGGATATACGATTGATGATTTGGCCGAAAATTCCAGTTTTGAAGAAGTAGTTTATCTATTGTGGAATCAAAAGCTACCAACAGAGACAGAATTGAAAGCGTTCAAAAAACAATTGCAAGATGCGATGGATCTTCCTGAAGGCGTCATCACCCATCTGCATTCATACGACTTATCCACGGTTCATCCAATGGCTGCCCTTCGAAGCGCTGTTTCCATACTCGGTTTATATGACAGTGAAGCAGACGATATGTCAGATGAAGCAAATAAACGCAAAGCAGTCCGCCTGCAAGCCCGCATGGCTGCCATCGTCGCAGCATTTTCTAGAATTCGCAGCGGAAAAGATCTGGTGAAACCAAAAAGTGACTTGGGATTTGCTGCAAATTTGCTGTACATGATGAATGGCGAGGAACCAAAGGATATTGAAGTCGAAGCGATTAACAAAGCGCTCGTTCTTCATGCCGATCATGAGTTAAACGCGTCTACTTTTACCGCACGTGTATGTGTAGCAACGTTGTCTGATATGTATTCCGGGGTAACCGCAGCAATTGGCGCATTGAAAGGTCCATTGCATGGGGGCGCAAATGAGCGTGTCATGAAAATGCTTACGGAAATTGGCGAAGAAGAAAACGCTATCCCATATATCAAAGACAAATTGGCCAAAAAAGAAAAAATCATGGGAATGGGCCACCGAGTTTACCGTAATGGCGACCCGCGTGCGAAGTTTTTGAAAAAAATGTCAAAAGAGCTGACCGAACTGACGCATCAGCCAAAATGGTACAATATGTCCATTAAGATTGAAGACTATATTAAACAGGAAAAAGGGTTGCCAGCTAACGTGGATTTCTATTCTGCCTCTGTTTACCATAGCCTGGGCATCGACCATGACTTATTCACACCGATTTTTGCCGTTAGCCGGGTATCCGGATGGATCGCCCATATTTTGGAACAATACGCTAACAATCGTTTGATTCGTCCGCGTGCTGAATATGTAGGACCGCAAACAAGGGAATATGTTCCAATCGAAAAACGCGGATGATCATTGCTTTTTTGAAAATGTTGCAACATAAATATGATAAAATAAATCTCGTATTCGATTAATTGGGAGGATTATACGATGACACAAGGTGAAAAAATTGTAGTTGAAAATGGGGAACTTCATGTACCAGATACGCCAATTATTCCTTTTATTGAAGGAGATGGAACCGGACCAGATATTTGGGCGGCTGCAAAGCGTGTGTTGGAAGCAGCAGTTGAAAAAGCATATGCAGGAAAAAAACAAATTGCATGGAAAGAAGTATATGCTGGTCAAAAAGCATATGACAAAACAGGTGAATGGCTGCCTGACGAAACGCTCGATGTCATTCGTGATTACAAAATTGCAATTAAAGGCCCTCTGACAACACCAATCGGCGGTGGTATCCGCTCATTGAATGTTGCTTTGCGTCAGGAGCTTGATCTGTTCACTTGCCTCAGGCCTGTTCGCTATTTTAATGGTGTGCCTTCTCCTGTGAAGCGTCCGGAAGATGTCGATATGGTTATTTTCCGTGAGAATACGGAAGATATCTATGCCGGAATCGAATGGCAAAAGGGGACAGATGAAGTTAAAAAAGTAATTGATTTCCTGGAAAATGAAATGGGAGTTCATAAAATCCGCTTCCCGGAAACTTCCGGTATTGGCATTAAGCCTATTTCAGAAGAGGGAACGAAACGCTTGGTACGTGCAGCAATTCAATATGCGCTGAATGAAGGAAGAAAGAGTGTAACCCTTGTCCATAAAGGAAATATCATGAAATTTACAGAAGGTGCTTTTAAAGCCTGGGGTTATCAAGTTGCGGAAGAAGAATTTGGCGATAAAGTGTTCACTTGGAACGAGTACGATAAGATTGCAGAGAAAGAAGGCCGCGATGCTGCAAATAAAGCACAGGCCGAAGCAGTATCCGCCGGAAAAATTGTTGTCAAAGATGCAATCGCTGATATTTTCCTACAGCAGATCCTTACGCGTCCAAACGAATTTGATGTTGTTGCCACGATGAACTTGAACGGTGATTACATTTCAGATGCGCTGGCTGCACAAGTTGGCGGTATCGGAATTGCACCTGGAGCCAATATCAATTATGATACCGGACATGCAATTTTTGAAGCAACACACGGTACAGCACCTAAGTATGCTGGATTGGATAAAGTAAACCCATCTTCCGTTATTTTGTCCGGCGTGCTTATGCTTGACCATTTGGGCTGGAGAGAAGCTGGCGAATTGATTTCAAAATCAATGGACAAAACAATTGCTTCCAAAGTCGTTACTTACGATTTCGCACGTTTGATGGATGGCGCAACAGAAGTTAAATGCAGCGAATTCGCGGATGAATTAATCAAGAATATGGAGTAAGCATCATGATGCACCGATAAAGAAAAAAATCCTCAAAGCCATTACGGCATTGAGGATTTTTTTATGGATAAAGAAAGCATAGAACCAAGCTGTATTAATGTCATTTGCCATAACAGCCACGTCCGGCTCCAGCGCCCAGCAACTAGCAAAGTTTTTAGTTGGGGCGAGTAACCGCAGCCCCAGATGTTTTGATGGGACGAGTAATCGCAGTCCCAAATGGTTTTCGGTGGGCGAGTAATCGCAGCCCCAAAGTGCTCCAGTTTGTACGTTGCTAAACGGGCGCTTGCGCCTTTGTTTTATATTGCTAATAATCATGCGGACATGATTTGTTTGCGATCATTTGGCAGAAGCACAGCCAGCAACGCCCCCAATAGTGGTAGGAATGATAAGATGGTAAACACGGTTGCTACACCAAAGAAATCAGCGACTGATCCCATAAAGACGGAACCAATACCACCTGCTCCCACACCGGCTCCGATGGATAGTCCGGATGCAAGTGCAATGTTTTTCGGCAGTAATTTCTGCATATAAACCACACTCACGGAGAAGGAAGCAAGCACACAAAATCCGAACACAAGCAAAACGATGACTGCCCAGAAACCTTTTGCATGAGGTAGTAGCAGAGCTACCGGTGTGGCAAATAGCATGGAAAATACCATCAATCGCTTCAGACCTATGCGATCCGACCAAATTCCGCCAATAAAGGTTCCCAGTGCTCCTGCTCCGACAAAAACAAAGTTCAATGTTTCTGAAGCAGCAAGTGAGAGATGTGTCATATAAAATGGCAGGAACACCACAACACCTAGCTGACACCATGATCGTAAAATGATAACAGCAATTAAGATGATTGCGCCAGGGATATTATTTTTGCCGATCATTTCCTTCTTTTTTGAAGCGGCTGCTTTTACTTGATTGTTCATCCAACCAAGCATTTGTCCCGTAAGTGGTAAGGATAGGATTGCAATTGGTATGAGCCAAAGCAGGCCATTCAAACCGGTATGAATCAGCAAGAGCGGAATCATTAATGGTCCAAAGGCTTGTCCAGCGTTGCCGCCAACCTGGAAAATTGCCTGGGCATGTCCCTTATGCGTTCCAGATGCAAGGTGTGCGCCCCTGGAGGCTTCGGGATGAAATGCGCCGGATCCTAACCCGGAAATTGCGATACATAGTAGCAGCCATCCAAAAGATGGGGCAATGCCACTTAATGCCAAAGAGAAAATGGATAAAAAAACGCCCAAGGTAAATAACCAAACACGTGGTTTTCGATCCGTAAAATAACCAAAAAGCGGTTGGGAAATGGACGATGTAAGATAGGATATTAGGACAATGAAAGATGATTCCGTAAAACTAAGATGCAATGCTTCTTTATACATGACAATCAAAGCCGGTACCATACCTGTTGTAACCATGTCATTTAAAAAATGCGAAGCACTGAATGTATAAATGGCACGTCGATAAATGGGCACTTCTTTTGGAATAGCATGTACAGTTGCGTGCGCCAAGATGTATCCCCCCAATACTGCAAATTGCACAACTGCATTTATTTTATCACAACTCATTCGGTTGTCCGAAAATGTTTGCTCCATCAGAGTCAAGTGGCAAATGGGCTTTGTAAATTTTTGTTTACAAAGATTCCTTTTCTGTTATTTGCATTGTAAGATGGAGGTAAAGGGCATGTTGAACGAGGAGGAATCCGTTCGTGAAGGAAAAAATTTTACTGGTCGATGACGAAATGTCCATTGTCACATTACTTTCATTTCACATTGAAAAAGCGGGCTATGACGTTGGAAAAGCTTATGATGGTTTGACCGCATTGGAAATGGCAGAGACCGGGGAATATGATTTGATCGTTTTGGATTTAATGCTTCCGAAATTAGGCGGTTTGGAGGTTTGTAAGATACTGCGAGATAATGGAAACAATATCCCCATTCTTATGCTGACTGCAAAAGGGGAAGAGGATGATAAGGTCAAAGGCTTGGATCTGGGTGCAGATGATTATTTGACAAAACCGTTTTCGCCAAAAGAAGCGGTTGCCAGGATCAAAGCGGTTTTAAGAAGAGTCGGTAAAAATGATGAAAGTGTTGCTTCCGTCATGACTATTGGTGATATCACTATTTTTCCGAAGAAATACGAAGCCACAAAAGGAGATAACCTCATACGGTTTACACGGAAGGAATTTGAATTGCTGCTCTATCTGGCTAAACATCGCGGCACGATTTTGTCCAGGGAAAGACTGCTGTTAGCAGTATGGAATTATGATTTCGTTGGTGACTCAAGAATTGTGGACGTCCATGTAAGCCGGCTGCGTGAGAAACTGGAATCGGACTCCAAAAAGCCGCAATACATTAAAACTGTGCGTGGCTTAGGATATAAATTGGAGGATAATTAAATGAAAGCATTATTTTCCGCCTCCTTATGGAAGTACACAGTAGGAATTTTCGCATTAATTATGATCACGGGAACGATTCTGAGCAGCGTTGTCGATGATGTTGTCATTTTGTTGTGTATGTTATTATTTCAAGCCATTGTTTTATTTTTGATGTTTGTTTTCGCATACGACAGGTTCATCAAGCCACTTGGCAAAGTATCCGATACTGTTGGAGAGCTTCTGAAGGGAAACTACAGGGCCAGGATTTATCACGCCTTTCACGGCGAGGTCGGTGAATTAAGCCAAAAGGTTAATGCCTTGGCACGCTATTTAAGTGAATTATCCCTTCAGGAGCAAATTCAGTCGGAGCAGCTTGCAAGTGTAATCAACCATACCCATAGCGGACTGTTATTTATTGATGAGCGCGGCTATATTCAGCTTGTAAATGAAGAATTTCTTGATATCTTTGGCCAACGTGAACAAGATTATCTGGGCCATTTATATTACGATGTGATTGCGTACGAAGATATTCACAAAACGGTTCAGCAAATTTTTCTCTATGAAAAAAATGTTAAATTACCACTTTTTGTAAAGGGCCAACCAGCTGATCGTTTTATGGAAATAACAGGGGCTCCCATCTTTAACGAGCGCAATATCTTAAAAGGTGCTGTGCTGGCATTTTATGATATTACAAGTTTTAAAAAGCTTGAACTGATGCGCAAAGACTTTGTTGCCAATGTATCACATGAACTAAAAACGCCGGTAACGTCCATCAAAGGATTTTCAGAAACATTGCTGGAAGAAAATGTGGATGAACAAACGAAACAGCGTTTTTTGCAAATCATTTACGATGAAAGCAACCGCCTACAGTTGTTGATTAATGATTTATTAACCTTGACAAGGCTGGAAAAAGAAACACCGGATGTCAGTTTTGAACGGGTAGACTTGCAAGATACTATTTCAGAAATTAAACCGGGATTTGATTTGCTGGCAAAGGAGCGGCATCTCCAATTTGAGGTAAATATTTCCGGGAATGTTTCGTTCGTTGCCGACAGCAATCAGATGAAACAAGTGGTCATCAATTTGCTGACAAATGCTTTTAACTACACGCCAAAAGGATCTGTAACATTGCGCGCATCACAATCGGACAGTAAAACAATCATTCAAGTAGCGGATACCGGCATAGGGATGGAACCTGAAGCAATTCCCCGTATATTTGAACGATTTTACCGCCTAGATGAGGCTCGCAGCAGGGACACAGGCGGGACAGGGCTTGGCCTGGCAATCGTCAAGCACATTGTCGAAATCCATAACGGAAAGATTGAAGTAGAAAGCGCACCAGAGGCCGGCACGACAATTACCATCTTGCTGCCAACATCGGGTGAGCCGACAAGGGAGACATTGTATTCAGAGGGGAACAAATGATAGCTATTAATGTAAAAGCAAGACAAATAGTGTTAAAATAATACAAGACAAGAGCCTATTTGAACGTAAGATGAAAAGTGAAAAGCCAAACAAATTGATAAGGAGGTGAAGAGGCCGTCCAGTGACATGGACAGCCTCATCTTCCCTTGGCAAAAAAACTTGTATTAATCGATGGAAACAGCATTATTTATCGTGCCTTCTTTGCCCTGCCGCTACTGAATAATGATAAAGGCGTATATACGAATGCAGTATATGGTTTTACAACCATGCTGATGCGCATTCTGGATGAGCAAAAACCAACACATATTTTAGTAGCTTTTGACGCGGGCAAAACGACCTTTCGCCATGAAACATTTAAAGAATATAAAGGCGGGCGGCAAAAAACTCCTCCTGAATTATCTGAACAATTTCCAGTTTTAAAGGAGCTGCTTGACGCTTTTTCCATCAAACACTACGAACTTGATCAGTATGAAGCCGATGACATCATCGGAACCTTGTCTAGGCAGGGAGACAAGGAAGGTTTTGAAGTATCTGTCATTTCCGGAGATAAGGATTTACTGCAGCTGGTCACGGATAACGTAACTGTCCATGTGACAAAAAAAGGGATAAGTGAAATGGAAGCATATACACCTGCACATATGCTGAAAAAAATGGAAATTTCGCCAAAGCAGATCATCGATTTAAAAGGGTTGATGGGCGACAGCTCCGACAATATTCCAGGCATCCCGGGTGTTGGAGAAAAGACCGCTACGAAGCTGTTGAAGCAATTCCATTCCGTTGAGGAAGTATATGAACACATCGATGAAGTGACCGGAAAAAAACTGAAAGAAAAACTGGAGAACCATCAGGATGACGCTTTGATGAGCAAAAAATTGGCAACGATCGATGTCAATGCGCCAATCGCTATTAGCATTGGTGACACGGAATACGACACTTATGAACCGAGTAAAGTAAGTGCAATTTTTAAGGATTTAGGCTTCCAGTCTTTGCTTTCAAAATTAGACAATGCTGAACAGGAAACTGCGACAGAAGCATTGCAGGAAATCTCTTTTACCGTGGTAGATAAGGTAACAAACGAGATGTTTACCGGCAAAGAAGCGCTAATGGTAGAAATGCTGGAGGAAAACTACCATAAGGCGCCAATTGAGGGGATAGGAATTGCCAATGAACAAGGCACTTATTTTATTCCCACTGAAGTAGCCGTGGAATCGAAAGCGTTCAAGGAATGGGCAGAGGATGATTCTAAGAAGAAAATTGTTTTTGACAGCAAAACTTCCATGGTTGCACTGTTGAACAAAGACATACGTCTTCGGGGAATTGGCTTTGATACGGTACTTGCTTCGTATTTGCTGAACCCATCAGAAAACAACCATAGCATCGGGGCAATTGCTCGTCGTCTAAATCTTTCCGGGGTACTTTATGATGAAGAAGTGTATGGAAAAGGTGCGAAACAGAAGGTTCCCAAAACGGATATTTTGTCCGAGCATATTGCACGCAAGGCAAGAATGATGTTTGATATGGAGAACCCGCTTAAAAAGCAATTGCGAGCGAATGAACAGTACGATCTGTTAACACAATTGGAAATGCCGTTGGCTTATATTCTTGGTGAAATGGAGCACACGGGCGTTTCAGTTGACAAAAGCCGGCTGGAAAACATGGGCAAGGAATTGGAAGAACGGCTGGAAAACGTAAAGACAGAAATTTTTGAGCTCGCTGGTGAAGCATTCAACCTCAATTCTCCAAAGCAGCTTGGTCCGATTTTATTCGAAAAATTGAAGCTGCCTGTTATCAAAAAGACAAAAACCGGCTACTCTACAGCAGCGGATGTATTGGAACAGCTGCAAAATGAGCATGAAATCATTCCAAAAATCCTGTTATACCGTCAACTTGGGAAATTGCAGTCCACATATATTGAAGGTCTGCTAAAAGTTGTCAATGACAAAACAGGTAAAATTCATACGAGATACAACCAGGCGCTTACGCAAACCGGCAGGCTCAGTTCGGTCGACCCTAACCTGCAAAATATTCCGATACGATTGGAGGAAGGCAGGAAGATCAGACAGGCATTTGTTCCATCGGAAAAAGGCTGGATTATGTTTTCCGCTGACTACTCGCAAATTGAACTAAGGGTGCTGGCACATATTGCGAAAGATGATAAATTAATTGCAGCCTTTAAGCAGCAGAAAGACATTCATACATCCACGGCAATGGAAGTGTTTCATGTTCAAGAAAACGAGATAACGGCGAATATGCGCCGCCAAGCGAAGGCCGTCAATTTTGGCATCGTTTATGGTATCAGTGATTATGGCCTTTCACAAAACCTCGGAATTACAAGAAAAGAAGCGAAAAAATTCATTGACCGGTATTTTGAAACGTATCCGGACGTTAAAAAATATATGGACGATATTGTCAACGAAGCAAAACACCAGGGGTATGTTACGACGATCATGCATCGAAGGCGCTATTTGCCGGAAATTAATAGCCGGAACTTCAATAAGCGTAGCTTTGCCGAGCGAACAGCGATGAACACACCGATTCAGGGGAGCGCTGCAGATATTATTAAACAGGCAATGATTGATTTGCATAGCCGTCTCAAAAAAGAAAAGATGCAGGCGCGTATGCTGCTACAAGTGCATGATGAATTGATTCTTGAAGCACCAAAAGAAGAACTGGATCAGCTGAAAGAAATTGTACCGGACTGCATGGAAAATACCATTGATTTGGATGTTCCGCTGAAGGTGGAATACGCTTATGGCAACAGCTGGTTTGACGCGAAATAAGGAGTACGAGGACAATGCCGGAATTACCGGAAGTAGAAACCATCAAGAATACATTAAAGAAATTTGTGATCAATAAAACAATCGAGGACTTGACGATTTATTGGGCAAAAATCATTAAACGGCCGGATGATACGGAAGAATTTCGGTTAAGATTACTAGGTCAGCGCATTTTAGACGTGCATCGTAAAGGAAAATTTTTGCTGTTTGAGCTGAACGATTATATGCTTGTATCGCATTTGCGCATGGAAGGCAAATACAATGTTTATCGAAAAGAAGAGCCGGTGAAAAAACATACCCATGTCATCTTCTCTTTTACAGATGGAACCGAGCTTCGCTACAATGATGTTCGCAAATTTGGAACGATGCATTTGTTTCCAAAGGGACAGGAACTGGTGTCACAGCCATTAAATAAATTGGGACCGGATCCTTTTGATGCAGCATTTACATTGGATTATTTTTATAAAAAATTGCGCAAGACCAACCGGCTTATCAAAGCAGTTCTGCTAGATCAAACCATTGTCGCCGGTCTTGGAAATATCTATGTGGACGAAACACTGTTCAAAGCCGGCATTCATCCGATGAAAAGGGCAGATACCCTCACAAAAAAAGAAGTGGAGAGCATTCGTCTTCAAGCAATAGCTACACTAAAAGAAGCTGTTGCAAAAGGTGGCTCCACGATTCGTTCCTATGTCAATTCGCAAGGGGACATGGGGATGTTCCAATTGGAATTATTCGTTTATGGTCAGGAAAATAAAGCTTGTAAAAAATGCGGGCAACAGATTATAAAAATGAAGGTTGCAGGCCGGGGCACGCACATTTGCCCACACTGCCAAAAATTGTAGTCATTAAGAAAGACCCATTTCAATAAAGTTTGTCGGTTTTGAGGAGTAATACAAATAGGTGTGTTGCGGCCGTCCGCTTAAAAGCGATTGTATTTCCGGATCGGGTTTACCATTTCCTGTTACATCGCAGTCTTCGACTGCTAATTAAATTTCTAGCAACAATTCATTAGAAAACTGCCTTGAGATAAACCAGAAATACGCCATAATGATGAAAGGACGAGATAATTGTCACTTGTGATTGGACTGACTGGCAGTATAGCCAGCGGAAAAAGTACTGTTAGCAATATGTTCAAAGAGCTGCATATTCCGGTGATTGATGCAGATATAGTCGCCCGGGAAGTCGTGGAACCCGGCGAAAATGCCTATCAAAAAGTAGTTGAGACATTTGGGGAAATTATTTTGCATCCTGATCAAACAATTAATCGAAAAAGGCTTGGCAAAATTGTATTTGCAAACAGCGAAAGAAGGCAGCAATTGAACAACATTGTCCATCCTGCAGTACGGCAGAAAATGCTTGCGCAAAAAAAAGCATATATTGCACAAAAAAAACCATGCATTGTGCTGGATATCCCGTTACTGTTTGAAAGTAAACTACAACATTTCGTTGACAAAACGCTGGTTGTTTACGTAGATCAAGAGGTACAATTGGCGCGTCTTGTTGACAGGGATCAATCCACGGCAAAAGAAGCCCTCCAACGGATAAATGCACAAATGCCAGGAGAAAAAAAGGCTGCCATGGCTGATGCAGTTATTAATAATAATGGAACAGTGGCACAAACAAAGCAGCAGTTGCTCGCCATATTAGTGGAATGGGGAGTGTTAAGCAAGGAACAACGCTAAAGTAGCGTCGTTCCTTGTTTTTTTCAATAAATAAAAATACATTTCACACTTTAAATAAAAATACATTTCACACTTTGAGAATAAATGTGTTATACTAATAGTGAAATCATGATAAATAAGTGTAACATAAACTCAACAGGAGGATATGTAATGAAAAGCCGTATTGCAATTAATGGTTTTGGAAGAATTGGAAGGATGGTATTTCGACAAGCAATCAAGGATTCGCAGTTGGAAGTCGTTGCAATTAATGCAAGCTATCCTCCCGAAACGCTCGCACATCTTATTAAATATGATAGTGTTCATGGAATTTTTGAAGGTGATGTGAAAGCGCTCACTAACTCCCTGGTGGTAGATGGAAAAACGATTAAACTCGTAAACTCTCGTAATCCGGAAGAGTTGCCGTGGCAGAAATTACAGATTGATATTGTGATTGAAGCGACTGGTAAATTTAAATCGAAAGCTTCCGCCGGCATGCATATAAAAGCAGGTGCGAAGAAAGTGGTTATCACTGCCCCTGGTACAGATGTTGACAATACAATTGTAATGGGCGTCAACCACGAAACGTATGTTGTCAATGAAAATATTATATCAAATGCTTCATGCACAACAAATTGCCTCGCCCCGGTGGTGAAGGTACTTGATGAAAATTTTGGCATTATAAATGGTTTAATGACTACCGTTCATGCATTCACAAACGATCAAAAAAATTTGGATAACCCGCACAAAGATTTGCGGCGCGCTCGAGGGTGCACGCAATCTATCATACCAACTTCTACTGGGGCTGCAAAAGCGCTTGGACTGGTGTTGCCGCATCTGCAAGGGAAATTGCACGGTATATCTTTAAGAGTCCCAACCCCAAACGTTTCGTTAGTTGATTTGGTGGTGGATGTGGAAGAAAACGTCACCGTAGAGAAGGTAAACGAAGCATTCCAGCAAGCTGAAAAAAATGACCTGAAAGGTATTTTGCATTATAGCGAGGAACCGCTTGTATCCGTTGATTACACATCAACCGATTACTCCGCTATTATCGATGGTCTGTCTACCATGGTCATGGAAGGAAATAAAATCAAAGTGCTCGCCTGGTATGATAACGAATGGGGATACTCAAAACGGGTGATAGATTTGGCAAAATATGTTGCTGGCTATATGCAACAAAATGAACGAAAAATCTCTTGATTGCTTCATATAATTGTTTAAAAGTCAGGTACTGCTGCAATAAAGCAACCTGGCTTTTTTCGTTATGATTATGTTTCCTGTGTTTTCTTCTGTTGCAGGAATATAAAACATGTTAAAATAATGATAGAGTTTGTGTGCGGAAGTTCTAATCCCCATGTTCATACGGGAAGACAAGCATAACGATGGAGTTGAAAAAAATATGTCGTTTCGTCAGTTTATCGCCACCTATTTTAACAATCATGCAGAATCAAAGGATCAGCATTGGAATGTGAAGCTGCAATCACGTTATTATAAAACAAACAAAGAAAGAGCAATGACTGCTATAGAGCATATGTTGCAGAAAAATGGCGATTTCGAAATAAATGCCATTTCAAATGAGCACGGTGAAATAAGCGTGAATAAGACGAAAGGAAAAAAGGCCTTTATTGTTGCCACGGTTGTGATGGTTCGTCCGTTTCGGACAGCCGTTGATTTCTCGGTTACTTCGGAATCGATTTTCCCATTTGATTTTGGATATAGCACAAAACTGATTCAAACCTTGTACACGCATCTGGATAGTGAACTGCCTGTGCTGGACAAACACTAAAAGCAAAATAGAGTGGGAGCGAATAAGATGAGATGTCCAAATTGCCAAAGCAAGCATACAAAAGTGCTGGATTCAAGGCCGGTAGATGAAAATAGAGCGATTCGCAGGCGACGAGAATGTGAGGAATGCGGATTTCGTTTCACGACATTTGAACGTGTTGAAGAAAGACCGCTCATCGTTGTCAAAAAAGAAGGTACAAGGCAGGAATTTAATCGTCAAAAGCTGATTCGCGGATTGATCAAAGCTTGTGAAAAACGTCCGGTTCCCATGGAAACAATGGAAGCAATCGCGCTTGATGTGGAAAAAGAATTGCGTAATAAGGGTGTATCCGAAGTAGACAGCAAAGAAATTGGAGAACTGGTTATGTCACATCTCAGTGGAATTGACGAAGTGGCTTATGTACGATTTGCATCCGTCTATAGACAATTCAAGGATATTAATGTTTTTTTGGACGAATTAAAAGAATTGATAGCAGATAATCATAAAAACGCTTAAAAGCTTATGGGAGGGAATGCAGCATGAGTTATATTGCAAAAATTTTACCTGTCGATGGGTATCGGGTTTCCCTCCACGGTAATCTTCCTGTCGATTATGCCGTAACACTTACACATCTTTATCAGCCTATCCTTGGAGCGAAACCGGTAATGCTCTATCAGACGCTCCTGCATGAAATGGACTTCATGACAGATACCGGTGTGCAAACCCATCATACACTGATGAACTATCTTTGTCTGCCATTGGATGAAATATATGAAGCAAGAGTAAAATTGGAAGGCATTGGCTTAATGCAAACATACAAGCAGAAAACTGCGGATGAAACAACGGTATACTATTATGAACTGCAAATCCCGTTTTCATCACATGCTTTTTTTGAAGAACCGATGCTTTCACAGCTTCTATATCATCACATCGGAAAACAAAAATTTACTGCATTGAAGAGTCATTATGCCAAACGTTCTCCGCAACCGCTAGGCAGCGAAATTACCGCTTCTTTCAATGATGTTTTCGAAACGGTTCGACCGTCCAAGCACGGTACAAAGCCGACTATCGATGACTTGGAAAATGTTGGCCCGAATGTGGAAGAAATAGATTTTACTTATTTGATCCATGTGTGCAAGCAGCGAATGCTTCCCACACACAAAATTTTCACGCCGGTCAATCGACGGATTATTACGCAAATGGTGACGTTATACCAGTTGACGAGTTATGAAATTGAAAATTGTCTTTTGTGGGCACTTACAGAGGAAAACGAATTGAATGTTGAGGCTTTCAAATCGGCCTGTCACGATCTTTTTCAGGCAAGTGGGCGTAACCCATACATACATTTGCATGCAAAAGAGCAGAACCTTCCGAAAAAAACGGAAACAGCTGACAAGGAAATGACGAAAGAGGAAAAACTGATTCATGAACTGGAAGTGATGTCACCACAGCAGCTACTTGCCGACTTGTCCAAAGGGAACCAAGCGTCTGCACAAGATATGAAAGTAATTCGTGATGTCATGACATCTCAAGGATTGCCGGCACCTGTAATGAACGTATTGATCCATTATGTGTTGCTGCAATCGGATATGAAGCTGTCCAAAGCGTATATGGAAACAATCGCTAGTCATTGGTCGCGGGCAAATTTAAAGACGGCGAAAGAAGCAATGGCATTTGCAAAAAAACAGCAGCGAACGAACTATAAACCTGTGAAAAGTCGGGCAAAATATCGTCAATACCGACAATCTGCCAGGGTTGTGCCCGATTGGATTAAAGACGATCATGAAGAACAGAAAAATAATAAAGAGTCCATATCAAACGTGAACGCACAAAAGGAAAAAGACGAGCTGCTAGCTTTTATCAATCAATACGCAGGAAATAAAAAAAATAACTACTCGCAAGGGTGAAGTTCATGGAACCAGTCCAATCTACATTGAAAAAATGGATGGCAAACAACAAAAACTTCCAGGAACAATACGAAGAAATAAAAAAGGAAGTAATCAATAGCGCTGAGATAAAAGCGTTTTTGGGTTCGCATCCGGAAATAACAAAAAAGGAAATTGACAAAAACCTAATCAAACTTTATGAATACAAAAGCCAGTCAAAACAATGCGACCGCTGTGAGTCCTTTGAGAAATGCACAAACATGATTCAAGGGTATTCTCCGGTTTTGCATGTTACAGATGGAGAAATCCATTTATCGTATGAAAAATGCCACTTGCGCCGTGCGCACGAAAAAGAACAAGCCCAGCGCAAGCTTGTACAGAGCCTGTATATGCCGAAAGATATTTTACAGGCATCCATTACAGATATTGATAATGACGAGAAACGCGGAAAGGCCTTGGCGGAAATGAACCATTTCATCAGACAACTAAAAAATGGGCTTCCTCCGAAAGGAATCTATTTCTATGGACCGTTTGGCGTTGGAAAAACATATTTCCTTGGCGCAATTGCCAATGTCCTGAAACAATTTGAAATATCCTCCATGCTCATTTACATGCCGGAATTTGTTCGTGAAATTCGCGCCTCGATTAAGGATGATTCAATCAATAAAAAGATCGATGCATTTAAAAATATCGATGTTTTGATGCTTGATGATATCGGAGCAGAGATGCAGTCTGCATGGTTCAGGGACGAAATTCTTGGCTCCATTTTACAGTACCGCATGATGGAAAAACTGCCGGTATTTTTTACATCCAATTATAGCCTGGACCAACTATCCAGCGAGTTGGAAACGACACGTGACGGCGTGGAAACAGTCAAGGCAAAACGGATTATCGAGCGTATTAAGCAAGTCAGCAAGGAAGTACCCGTATTTGGAAAAAATAGACGGAATTAGCAAAGCAGAAGGAACAAAGGCGCAAGCGCCCTTACAGGCTAAAAGCGCGACGTCCTCGGCCTGCGATTACTCGCCCCATCAAAAAGCCCTGGGCCTGCGATTACTCGTCCCATCAAAACATCTGGGGCTGCGGTTACTCGCCCCAACTAAAAACTTTGCTAGTTGCTGGGCGCTGGAACCGGACGTGGCTGTCATAGCAAATGACATTCATAGCCCAATTTTATATTTTCTTTACCTAGAACAAAGCCATTTCTGCTTTTTCTGCTTTCAAATAAAATAGATTCAATTCTTTGCGCTATTATCGGATAACGATTTTACCCTACGAAAGTCGAGTTAGAAATTTAGTGCAAAATATGTCTCAGAAATTGTCAATTGCTAGTTTTCTGCAATCGTTCATTTTTTCTCATCCTTGTCCATATAATGTAACAGTTTGGATTTGGGTGAGGGTGATGTAGGATTGCAGGAGATATATTTTGGATCAAACAAAGAGGTAATTAGTTTTTGTGACTATTTATTTGCCAATACGAAAAAAGTGGACTTACATTGGCAGACCGATGAAAAATGGGGAAATCGTTTGCAAATCAACTATGAACTGACAGATGATACACAGGCGGATGCGGTTGCGAAATCGTTGGCGGATGTATATGTGAAACATCGGCTTGCAAAAACAACGGCGGGTTTGGTGGAGACGGTTTATTACTATACGAATCGTGATGAAATCGACCAGATCGTGGAATTGACGCAGTGGCTCTTTAATGGCGAGGACAATGACAGCCGTCAAGTGTGCCAAGATCTTAACATGAAAGCATTCCTTCAAGAACTTTTTCGTACGAATATCACTGGTAAACAGACGATACACTACGACTCGATTGTCCAATTTCGCATGCAGGATTTCAAAGGTACATTGATTGAGCTTATAGGGCTTGCCATTGATGAATTTAAAAGAGAGGAAGAGCACCAGGCATTTATCAATATGCTAAGGGAATATATTACCAAAAAAGAATCAATTTATCGGATTGTTCATGTGCTTCAGGGCAAGACCTTTACTTTTTTTAAATCCAATGGCGAAAAATTTACCAATTTAGAATTAAAACAACTCATGCAGTCAGACCCGCTTTATATTGTAGGTTTGGACGCACATGAAGCGAATCTTGCGCCTTTAGTCGCTATGGCACCGAGAAAGATTTATATTTATGGGGATTATCCTTCGGAGCCAAAAACGTTAACGATTATTAATATCTTTCAGGAGAGGGTTGAATTTCTCCCGTTCCAGCAATTTCCTTTTCCAAATCGATTGAAAAAATAGGGCCTTGACTTCTCATACGAAAAAAGTTATAATTTGTCTATTCATATTTAAAGGTATTGAGAAGGACATGGTTATTTGGTACACTGGCAGTTTTTAGAGAAGGAAGTCATTGGCTGGAAGCTTCCGCTGCAGCGCAAATAATTACCCCCTTTGAACCCTGTTGTCGAACGTCTGAGGTCAGGCAAGTAGATGGCAGCGAAGCATCCACGTTACGGATTTAAAGCTGCAAACGATTTGTTTGCAGGAAGTAGGGTGGAACCACGTGACCAACGCTCGTCCCTTTGCATTGAGGCAAGGGGATGGGCGTTTTTAATTAGCTTTTTTTAAAAAGAGCCCCATGCAAATTATTAGGGGGAATTGTCTTTCAACAATAAGTAAAAAGGAGTGCAGGTAAATGTCAGAAATTCAAATTACTTTTCCCGATGGCGCAGTCAAATCTTTTCCGGCACGTACGACTGGAGAGGATATCGCAGCGTCCATATCCCCTGGGTTGAAGAAACAAGCGTTGGCAATCAAGCTGGATGATAAATTGCTCGATTTGAAACGAGAACTTACTGAAGGCGGAAAAATAGAAATCATTACAAATAAAGATCAGGAAGGCATCGAAATCATGCGGCATTCGACCGCTCATTTAATGGCACAGGCCATCCGCCGAATCTATAAAAACGTTCATTTTGGTGTCGGCCCGGTAATCGATGAAGGCTTTTATTACGACATGGACATGGAACATAAAATAGTTCCGGAAGACTTGCCTGTTATTGAAAAGGAAATGAAACGCATCGTTGATGAAAATTTGCCAATTGAACGGGAAGAAGTGAGCAGGGAAGAAGCAAAAAAAATGTTTTCCGAACTTGGTGATCCACTCAAGCTGGAACTGATTGATGCAATCCCTGAAAATGAACAGGTAACTATTTATCGCCAGGGAGAATTTTTTGATTTGTGCCGCGGTGTTCATGTACCGTCTACAGGTAAAATCAAGGTATTCAAATTGTTAAGCATTTCCGGTGCATACTGGCGTGGTGATAGCGACAATCAGCAATTGCAGCGTATTTACGGCACGGCTTTTGCCAAACAAAGCCAGCTGGATGCATATATGAAACTGCTGCAGGATAGAAAGGAACGCGATCACCGTAAGCTGGGTAAAGAACTCGGCATCTTCACGATTTCTCAAAAAGTTGGCCAGGGTTTGCCAATGTGGCTGCCAAAAGGTGCAACCGTACGCCGTTTGATTGAGCGGTATATTGTTGACTTGGAGGAAAAACTTGGTTATAGCCATGTATATACACCGGTTCTTGGAAGTGTTGAACTATATAAAACAAGTGGCCACTGGGATCATTATCAAGAAGATATGTTTCCGCCAATGGAAATGGATAATGAAGAATTGGTGCTGCGTCCAATGAATTGTCCGCACCATATGATGGTTTATAAAAATGAATTGCACAGCTATCGCGAATTGCCGATACGTATTGCCGAACTTGGCATGATGCACCGTTATGAAATGTCCGGCGCACTGGCAGGGTTGCAAAGGGTACGTGCAATGACACTGAACGACTCGCATATTTTTGCCCGTCCGGATCAGTTGAAAGATGAATTCATCCGCGTGGTTGAATTGATTCAGCATGTATACAAGGATTTTGGAATTAACGATTACTATTTCCGCCTGTCTTACCGTGACCCGGAAGATAAAGAAAAATATATCGACAACGATGAAATGTGGGAGACTGCACAGTCTACACTAAAGGCAACCATGGAAGAAATGAACCTGGATTATGTGGAGGCTGAAGGTGAAGCGGCGTTTTATGGTCCTAAATTGGATGTACAAGTAAAAACGGCATTGGGCAAGGATGAAACATTGTCAACTGTCCAGCTTGATTATCAACTGCCGGAAAGATTTGATTTGACGTATATTGGCGAAGACGGCAAAGAACATCGCCCGGTCGTTATCCACCGCGGAATAGTCGGCACAATGGAACGTTTTGTGGCATTTTTGCTTGAAGAATATAAAGGCGCATTCCCAACCTGGCTAGCACCGGTTCAAGTCAAGGTTATTCCGGTTTCGCCTAAAGCACATGGCGATTATGCCAATCGAGTAGCCGATAAGTTGCGTTTGGAAGGTGTTCGCGTAGAGGTAGACCAGCGTGATGAGAAAATCGGATATAAAATCCGCGAGGCACAAACGGCAAAAATTCCATTTGCGCTGGTGGTTGGGGATAATGAAATAAACGACAATGCCGTCAATGTCAGGAGATATGGTGAGAAAAAATCTGAAACATTGGCCTTTGAAAGTTTCAAGGATGTGCTGTTGAAAGAAATCAATGAAAAAACACTCCGAAACTAAAAGCAAAATTCATTCCTTGACACGTATAACATGTCATGTTAAGATAATAAAGTTGAAAAACTTAATATGATCTTGAGACAAGTAGAAGCACCCGCTTCTCACCTGTTCAACGCTTTTAAGGCAGTTGACTGGTTCATTTAAAGTATAAATGATATGGTGAAGTGTGGGTGCAAATGTGCCCACACTTTGTTTATGGAAAAAATTGTCGTCCACTTGTCAATGAAGGATCAACAGTTACCAAAAATATACGGAGGTGTCTGGCTATTAGCAAAGAAATGAATGTCAATGAGAAAATTCGTGCAAGAGAAGTGCGACTTATTGATTCGAATGGAGATCAGCTTGGTGTGAAGTCCCGTCAAAGTGCGCTGGAGATTGCGCAAAAACGTAATTTGGACCTAGTGATGGTCGCACCAAATGCAAAACCACCGGTATGCCGAATCATGGATTACGGTAAATACCGTTATGAGCAGCAGAAGAAAGATAAGGAAGCTCGTAAAAAGCAAAAAATTATCAATGTGAAGGAAGTTCGCTTCACACCGGGTATCGGGGATCATGACTTCATGACGAAATTGAAAAATGCCCGCAAGTTCCTTGAAAAAGGCGACAAAGTGAAGGCATCGGTTAGATTTCGCGGTCGTGCGATTACCCATAAAGATCTTGGACGCGAGGTTTTGGAACGTTTGGCTGAAGAAGTGAAGGATATTGCTTCTGTTGAATCCAAACCAAAAATGGAAGGTCGCAATATGTTCATGATGCTTGCACCTATTGGCGACAAATAAGCCCTTCTTCATAACTAAAAGGGCTTGTCGATTTTCAAGCAAAAGCACAAGGAGGAAATTATTATGCCAAAAATGAAGACTCATAAAGGTTCTCAAAAACGCTTTAAAAAAACCGGATCAGGAAAATTGAAACGTTCTCATGCTTACACAAGCCATATGTTTGCGCATAAATCTCAAAAACAAAAACGCAAATTGCGCAAATCCGCATTGATTTCATCTGGTGACTACAAACGCATCAAGAATATGCTTCCATAATGAAAGCACAACAAAAATAAAAATGAATTTTGATTTTACTAGGAGGTTTTTAACATGGCACGTGTTAAAGGTGGAACAGTTACCCGCAGACGTCGTAAACGTGTATTAAAGCTGGCAAAAGGTTATTATGGTTCGAAAAGAGCGCTGTTCAAAACAGCAAAACAACAAGTAATTAAATCCGGTCAATATGCATATCGTGACCGCAGACAGAAAAAACGCGAATTTCGCAAGCTTTGGATTGCGCGTATTAACGCTGCGGCACGAATGAATGGCCTTTCTTACAATAAATTAATGCATGGATTGAAAGTGGCTGGTATCGAAATTAACCGAAAAATGCTATCTGACTTGGCAATCAATGATGAGCAGGCATTTGCACAACTGGCTGAAAAGGCTAAAGCCGCTCTGAACTAAGACATGCTATTATGAAAGCGAAAGATCGATTTGGCGAATTGCCTATCGGTCTTTTTTTGTGCAGTTTTTAGGCTTTCCGATTTTGTCATAAGGGCTCGTCTATTGTCATATACATAAACGCAGGCAGATAAAACAAAGGATGGAAGGAGATAAGATAATGGAACAGCTAGAACTTTACATCATGAGTTTCATTGAGAATGGTGGAATACTTGCTCCCGTTTTATTTATTTGTTTTCATTTACTCAGACCATTGTTTTTCTTGCCAGTCGTTTTTATCTGCGTTTCAGGCGGAGTCTTGTTTGGTACCCTTGCCGGCTCCTTATATTCCGTAATTGGTATTACCCTGTCAAGTGTCGCCTTTTACGGTATAATTCAGTGGATGCCAAAGACACTTGGCAAATTAACAAGACTTCGCGAAAAATTGATGGGGAAGAACCGGGGATTTACGATAGCCCAAGTTGCTGTTCTGCGGCTGGTACCATTTATACATTTTCATCTGCTATCATTATGTTTAATTGAAATGTCCTCCAGCTTTAAGGACTACACAAAGGCTTCCTTCTTTTCCAATATCCCGTTGGCGCTGGTCTATACGACATTGGGTCAATGGATTGCCAATTTATCCCCGCTGCATATCACTGTGTTTTTATTGCTGCTTTTGCCATTTATATTCATCCTGCGCCGAAAAGAAATCATTATTAAATGGCAAGATTTTTTCCAAACAGCGTAAAAAAACGAAACTGCTCCCTCAGGCGGTTTCGTTTTTGGTAGGTAAAGAAAGAATAAAATTGGGGTGTATTCATGTTATTTGCTATGATAGCCACGTCCGGCTCCAGCGCCCAGCAACTAGCAAATGGTTTTCGGTGGGACGAGTAACCGCAGTCCCAGAGCTTTTTGATGGGGCGAGTAACCGCAGCCCCAAAGTGCTCCAGTTTGTACGTTGCTAAACGGGCACTTCCGCCTTTGTTCTTTGGATCATTGAAAAAGCTGATTTATTGGATGCTTCCATTCAATTTTTGCAAACGGATAGCGGATCAAAATTTCCTTCTCTAAAAAATATAAGTCTTCCCGGTTCATGCCGCTTAGTTCCATTGGATTGGAAATTGTAATACTAATATTGACAACTTCAAAAGCATCTTCGGTCGTTCCCAGATATTTTTCCCCTTCGAATAATGCTCCCTTATACGTGATTTGAAAATTCTTTTTGCTGTTGTCCCGATCATCCATGAAAAAAAAGCTATCTGTATTCTTGGCAATCTGAAGTCGCCTTTGCGGATTGCGCAAATACTGTATAAGCGTAAAAATAAGCAATAGCAATGATGCCAATATTAAGATACGAAATAGCACCAGAACAAACATGTCAACCGTCTCCTACAACTCGTATTAATAGCTTTATACGTATGTGCCCGCTATAGGTTTCATTATTTTAACATTTTCCATTCACCTACTCGACAATAGCTTGTTGTGGTGGGTAGCTCGGCGATAAAGTGAAACTTCATTCAGTGGGTGGAGGTGCTCTTCCCCCACTGATAAAGTAATGAACTCGGGTTAAAACCGCCACATCCTGGGACTGCGGTTACGCATCCCAATGAAACCCATTGTGGCAACACCCGAGTGACCAACGTCCTGTTGGATCGAACAAATCGGTCGTTTAAATTTCTGTTGACCCCAACTTATCATTTTTTATTTAAACTGCAAATAATTGAAGTGGGGCCTTACAGCCAGTCAATACTGCGATAAAATGGTACAATCGTAATTGTAGTAAATTTGCTGATTAGAAAGTGGAGGCAGTTATGATATACCCATTAAAGATTAAGTTAATTCACGAGGATGCTAAACTTCCATACCAGGCAAACGAAGGAGACGCAGGTTTGGATCTTTACGCGATTGAAGAAACAGTAATTCCCGCAGGCGAGAGTGCATTCATTCGAACAGGATTACAATTGGAATTGCCAAAAGGCACCGAAGCGCAAGTCAGGCCAAGAAGTTCTTTGGCATTAAAGCATTCGGTGACTGTACTGAATAGTCCGGGAACCATTGATGAAGGCTATCGTGGCGAAATTAAAATCATTTTGATCAATCATGGGAAGCAGGATTTCGCCGTGGAAAAACATATGCGAATCGCACAAATGGTAATCGCCCCGGTATTGCAGGTAAAACTGGAAGAAGTGGACGATTTAACTGAAACTGCCAGAGGTGAAGGTGGTTTTGGGTCATCGGGAAAATGAGAAATGATGAGAACAAAGGAGCTGGAGCCTGACGTGACTGTCATAGCAAATTGACATGAAAATAGCCCAATTTTATTTTTTCTTTACCTATGAAAAACACGCTGTATTTTTGCAGCGTGTTTTTGCAACTGAAATTTTATTCGTTTTTCTCATACGTCCAAACTCGGTCATGATTTGAGTTTTGCGGAAATTTTTCACCAGCACGCATGCGGATCATCTTGGGATTTTTTACATTGTTGCCGGTTTCGCCGATTTCCCTATAAACCCCGTTATTTGGTGCCTTTTGTCCAAAACGGAAGTGTGAGTTTTGCCCCATGTACTCTCTCCTTTACATGCAATTTATTTGTAGTATGGCTGTTTTGAATCTGTTGCATTCGAAGAGAAATTCATGTCTGTATAGACAGGTTGGCAAAATATACATTTGAAAAATGAGAAGACGCAAGTGCGGGCATTTTTTCCGTTTTCTGTTATAATAGACAATAGAGAAATATTTCTCATTTTTAAGGGAGGTTGTATACATATGGTCAAAATAGATGAAACATTAACCATGCTAAAAGATTTGACAGATGCCAGGGCAGTTCCGGGCAATGAAAAAGAAGCCAGAGATGTGATGACACGATATATCAAAGATTACGCAGATGAATTGTATACTGATAATCTTGGCAGCTTAATCGCGAAAAAGACCGGAGAAAAAGACGGTCCTAAAATTATGATTTCCGGCCATTTGGACGAAGTTGGTTTCATGGTGACCAGAATCGATGATAAAGGGTTTGTTTACTTTCAGACAATCGGTGGCTGGTGGAGTCAGGTCATGCTTGCACAGCGTGTGACGATCTTGACTGGCAATGGGGATGTGACAGGTGTAATTGGATCTAAACCACCGCATATCCTTTCTGCTGAAGCACGCAAAAAGCCGATCGCTATTAAAGATATGTTTGTCGATATCGGTGCTACGAGCAAGGAAGAAGCACTGGAATTTGGTGTAAAACCAGGGGATGCCATCGTGCCATATTTCGAGTTCACGCCATTAAAAAACGAAAAAATGCTGCTGGCAAAAGCATGGGATAACCGTATCGGCTGCGCAATCGCCATTGAAGTACTGAAGCAGCTGCAAAATCAATCCCATCCAAATACAGTCTATGGTGTAGGAACCATTCAAGAAGAAGTCGGTTTGCGCGGGGCAAAAACGGCTGCACATCTCATCCAGCCGGACATTGCATTTAGTGTAGATGTCGGTATAGCAGGTGACACGCCGGGCATCTCCGATCATGAGGCAGACAGCAAACTTGGAAAAGGTCCGCAAGTAATTCTTTATGATGCTTCTATGGTTTCGCATAAGGGATTGCGTGATATCGTTGTAAAAACGGCAGAGGAAGAAAACATTCCGTTTCAATATGCTTCCATCCCAGGCGGCGGAACGGATTCGGGCTCCATTCATTTGACAGCAAATGGTGTGCCGTCATTATCCATTACCATTGCTACAAGATACATCCATTCTCACGCAGGAATCCTGCATCGAGATGACTTTGAAAATGCTGTGAAGCTCATCGTTTCAGTTATTAAGAAATTGGATAGTGAAACAGTAAAAGAGGTAATATTTAACTAAACGAGAAACCAAAGCTAAATTCTTTAGGAATGATACAGAATAGGAGCGTTCCGGTAAAGCAATGGAGGCTGTCCGTACCGAAATGCTTGGTGAATACAATACATTCGATCATTTGTGGGGATGGTTATACAGTAACGCAAAATAAGATGTTCAAATTGGTATCAAATAACCCGGGTTTTATTGTATGCCGGGTTATTTGTTTTTTAATTGCAAATAGAATAAGGAGAACTGCAAATAGAATACATATTTCTGCAAATAGAAGCAAGTAAATTACAATCAATTTTGAATCCACAGTGAACGGGGCGCGGGAAACCCCACACCCTTTAAGCGTTTGGAGCTGTAGCGTTTGCAGAAGAAAATCTTTTCCATTGTTTTAGAACCACCATATGTAAGACGGTGATTTTTATAGTAAGTTAATTTTAACGCGAGTTCATCATTTAATCAGTGGGTGAAGAGGAGAGCCCCCACTGATTGAAATTTCGCTTACATTTAAGCCAAATAGTTTCTCATAACGTTTTTGACATAATTTTGTGTTTCTGAAAAAGGTGGGATGCCATTGTATTTATCGACATTTCCGGGTCCGGCATTGTAGGCAGCGAGTGCCAACTCGATATTGCCGTTATATTTTTGAAGCATATCGCTTAAATACCTTGTCCCCCCACGAATGTTCTGTACAGGATCGTATGGGTTAGCAACGCCTAATCCCCTAGCGGTTGCTGGCATCAACTGCATTAGCCCCATGGCACCGGCACCGCTTTTAGCGTGGGGATTAAAATTGGATTCCTGCTTGATTACCGCTTGAACCAGTTTCGGATCCATCCCGTACTGACGTGCAATTTCATTAATCTCCGTTTGAAAGTTGCCGGTTATTTGTGCACCATTAACGGTATCTGTATGCACCGTATATGGTACCGCTGCAGGCTGGAACACCGCGTTGGGTTTGTTCATTTCCCCCATCTGTTGTGCTTCCTCGATTTTTTGCTGCAATAGCTGTTTGAAAGCCAGGTCGACGATAGGGGAATAGCCGGAAAACGAGCGATCCGTACCGAGCATAGCCATCGATTGCTGTTGTTGTATAAATTGCTGCAATTGCCTTATTTCCATTTTTACACTCCTATGTAAATCCATCCATCATTCTAATTACTATTTTAGGTCTTTAGACTAATAACTTCATTATAACGTATTTTTTCATTTTGTTTATACCTAATTTGTAAAATACAAGAAATTTAATTGACAAGTATTCAAATCGGGTCGCAACATGCCCTCATCTACTCGCAACATTTTAATCCGTTTGATAGATACTGCCTATGTTCATGATACCGACTTTGTTCGCATACGATATCTACAAAGTACACATATGGGAGAGGTGGAAACGGGATGTATGAGTCGCGTTCATTGCAAAAAATCATCACCGTGAATGGTAAAGCCAAAATTGCGGTGGAACCAGATAAAGTAATGGTCCGTTTGGAAGTTTATACGGAAAATTTGCTGCTTGAACAAGCTCAGCAGGAAAATGCAGGGACAATGAAAAGGGTAATTGATTCATTGCTGCAGCTTGGCATTGGAAGCGAAAATATGCAGACAACGTCCTTTACGATGCAACCAATGTACGATTATGTGGAAGGAAAGCAGGTATTCCGTGGGTTTGCGGTAAATAATGCTTTAACTGTTACATTAAAGCAGGTTCAGGAAACGGGGAGAGTAATTGACACTGCGGTGAAAAATGGTGTCAATCGCGTTTCCGATATACGTTTTTTGGTAGAGAATCAGGCCTATTTTTATAAGCAGGCATTGAATATGGCGTTAGAGGATGCGGTATCCAAGGCGCTGGCAATGGGAGAAAAAATGCAGCTTACCGTTGATCCTTATCCAGTGAAAATAGATGAAACAACGAATCAATCACAGTTGCCCAGACAATTTTCGACAGCATCATCGCCCGCGACCTCGATAGAACCGGGAAGAATTATCATACCAGCTAGTGTACATGTACAATTTCGCTATTGATAAAGGATTTTTACTTTTTGTGTCGAATGTATATATACATGGGAGAGGGATGGTACATAAACCAGTTTTGCAAGAAAAAATGTGAAAATCGTCCCGGAAATAGAACGAATTGGAAGGACTTTGCTTGGTTCAACTTTGAGACCCAGATGGGAATATGCTGATAGGTTCTACGTGTTGATGTGCTTGAAAGAAAACTGGAATTTGTTTGTTGTTTACCAGACAAATATGGAGAGGAAGACAGGTGCAATATGCAGATTTTCAATTTTAAGAAAGATACTGGCAAAGATGTCCACCAATACGGTTCTACATTTGTCTTGACAGACAGACGGATACGCCACTGCAAATTAGTTGTATATATTTGGAACCCGGCGACGGAATTGAATATCATCATGCGTCTGCCCGCAGCTGATGTTAATCATGGATGGAGAGGCAGTGGTAAGAGGATGTGAGGATGTGAACAAAAGGTTAGGGAAAGGAAAAGCTGTTTTTTGGCAGCAAGGAGAAGGCCATGAAACATTCTCCAAACATAAAATGACGGCTATTGTGATTGAAGGGAAAGAATTAGACCCGGCAGCGTGGATGCCACAAGCTGAGATGGAGGAAGAAATCGGATGTTGATCAGAAAAGCTGCACAAAAAGACGCACCTGGCATAGCAAAGGTACACGTCGACAGCTGGCGAACGACATATAAAGGCATTGTTCCAGACACATATTTATATGAGTCGATAACATACGAAGCCAGAACAAAAGCATGGGAGGAGATATTAAAAATTCAAACCGTGTTTGTAGCAGTGGATGACCAGCAAAATATTATTGGTTTTGCCAATGGTGGTAAAGAGCGCTCTGGCAAATATCCGGCTTATGATGGAGAATTATATGCCATTTATTTGTTGGCGGTTTTCCAGCGTAAAGGAATTGGCAGAAAACTGATGGAGGCAGTCAAGCAGTATTTAATCGATGAAGGCTTTCATTCTATGTTAATCTGGGTGCTTGCCGAAAATAAATCCAAGTATTTCTATGAGAAGATGGGTGGCGAATATGTTGACGCAGAGAAAATTCAAATTGGCGGGAAAGAACTAGAGGAAATAGCGTATGGGTGGGAAAATCTGTCGGATTAAACCAACGATGGGTGGCTGGTCATGGAGATTAAATATAGGGGATACATAGTCATTTTCAGTCTGAGCTAATTTTCTAGGACGATTGGGAACGCATATGAAACAAAATCATTCCCGAATAGGACCCATTTGCAGCGTTATCGAGGAGTGTTTTGCGATGCAGCGGAATTATTGGTTCATAGCTTTGGGTATTGTTTAGACTATTATTTTTTCTGGTATGACTTTTTATTGGGCAATGGGTGGCTTAATTGGTGTCAGATCACTTGGAGGGTCTATTTATGAGATGTCGCTAAACCCTTCCGCTACCTTCATTAAGATCGTATGGCTTACCGGGATTGTTAAATTACTTGGATTAACATTATTGTTGATGCTTCTTGTGCAATGGAAGAAACCCATAGTGAACAGAATTCTTTATTTCGTAACAAAAACTGCAGGGTCCTTTTAGTTCTTATATGGTTTTCTTAATTTCGTCACCATCACATTAAGTACATTTCATATTTTTGATTTTGAGTTGGATCCATATGCAACCTTTTGGAGGTTAATTTTCTGGGAGCCATTTTGGATGATCGGTGGAATTTTTTACTTTTTTTCCATTAAAAGCAAGAAATCGTTGTTCAATAACTGACTCCGAAGATATGCACAAATGCGATAGCTCGTAAAATCCCCATTGCCAACTATTTGTTAAATCCATTCAAAACATAGTACCGAATAAAGGGGGCTGGAGAGTGGCACTTACCATCGAACCTTATCAAACGGATGATATGAAAGAGCTTGTTTGGTTGTCCAAAGAAATATCGGATAACCTGCTCGAAAATACCAATTTGCAAGCCGCTTATACGGCAAAAGACAATCAAAAAATTATTGGACTGGCAATCGCGTGGAAAAGCACTTTCCATCCATTTTGCACATATTTTCGAATCTGGGCTGATCCTAAATACGAAAACTTTGCAGCCAGACAAAAACTTTTACATAAGCTGGAACAATTGCAAGAAAAAGCAGTTCCACTGCAAACTTCTTTATGGGATGGAAACCATTTTATGCAAACTTTCTATGAGAGACAAGGTTTCAGGCTCATTCGAAAGACACATATACATAAGATTTTATTGACTGATTGTTTTATTTCGAAGTTGCCAAAAAGCAGACATGAGGAAGGCATCAAAGTGGCTTCTCTTGATCAAGTTATTGAGAATCCCAAATTTAAGGGCCAATTGTTAAAGCTGGTAAAAGACAATTATGAGCAGACACATTTGGTCAATCCAGTTGCTAATTTTGACCTTGATACTTGGCAAAGTCTGGTGCTCGCAGAAGATGTGCTGGCAAATGCCAGTTTTGTTTGCGTTCATACCAAGCAGCAACTTGTTGTTGCGTACGCCTTTATGCACCAATCAAAAGTGAAGGATACGTTGGAATTGGGCTGGTTTGGTGCTTTGGAATCATCGTACATAAATTGGATTGTCGATATAGTCAGACAGCAAATTCTTTTTGCTATACAGCAAGGATATGCGTACATAGAAACTGAATTCGATTCGACTAATCCACACGCCATGAAAGTATTGGAAGCCATGCCATTTCCGGACAATCCGGTCTGGCTGACATATCAAAAGTAAATTCAGGAAAAAACGACATCAATCGGCTGCTGTCATTTCACTTGTGAATAACGCAAAGAATATCCGAAGTATGATGCCATTACTGGGTAAATCTTTCCGTTTGAAGAATGCTAAGCAATAAATAACAAGCAAAAACGGAGGGTTTATCATGAAACGTCTAATCAAAACGGTGATTAAATATGGCCCGATCATCTATCCAATCGTCAGGAAGATAATAAAACAAAGAAAAAATGACAAGGGAAAAACAAGGTGAGCATATTTATATCTGTATAATCATGCGCCTTCATATCACAACCCCAGAGGCGAATGTCTGGGGTTGTGGCACAAGTGTTCAAGTGGGGTCGACATTTATGTTGGTGAATTATTCTTCTGTACGCATTTCCAGCGCATTTCTAGCATTTTTCATATCGTTATGGAGCATCTTTTGCAAGTCATATGCCGGATATAATCCCTTATCATACATATATTCAAAGATCTCACCATGCGCTTTGATGCAATCATGCAAATGATTTGTCAGCGTATCCCTCACAACGGGAGTAGCTGCTTCTGTAATGGCACCCGCATATGATTTGACGGATGCTTTTGAAAAAGATAAAAATTCTGCGGCGTAAAAATCATCACCAGCTTGTCGGTACTCAGATTCTTCTGTCCCCTCCCTTGGAGCCATGTTATAAAACTTTAACAACTCTTCCAAATGTCTTTCCATCGTTCTTACGGCACGCTGGTAAATATCACGCAATTGCCGATCCTTTACCTGAGGAATGAACTTCTTCATTTTCATTGTAGCTGTGGCTTGCATATTCACTAATTCATGGATTTCCAATGTCTCGTGCCAGGCAAGATGATTTGGACGCCTTTTTCGATTGTCAGTCATTGTTCTCCTCCTATTACTTAGTCATTTTTACTATATTCATAAGGAGTGTGCATGGTACTGAAAAATTTATTTCATGATCTTCAAAAAGCATTTCCTTTTCCGGGCGGGTGATGTTTTTTACAAAAAATGGTTTTCTTTTCCATTGATATTTTGCCGTTTGCGTTGTATCATATATACAGAAGCTGCGATGTACGTATTTACTTAAGTTTTAACCTCTAATTATGGAATAGGGAGTTTTAAATCGGAGTCCTAATGCCGCGCCGTTTTGCAATACGGAAGGCAGGAAGACTTCTGCGAACACCCACTTGGCGAAGTGGTGGTTTAAAACTTTTTATGAATAATACGGCACTTGTGGCTGTAAAAAATCCAGTTCCTTTTTGGAACTGGATTTTTTGTTAGGTAAAGTGAGTATAAAATTGGGCTGCATTCATGTCATTTGCCATGACAGCCACTTCCGGCTCCAGCACCCAGCAACTAGCAGATGTTTTGATGGGGCGAGTAATCGCAGCCCCAAGGGTTTTGGGTGGGGCGAGTAACCGCAGCCCCAAAGAGTTCCAGTTTGTACGTTGCTAAACGGGCGCTTGCGCCTTTGTTCATAGGCTGCGTTAAGGTCACTTTGCACTACTGTCTATGACAGGCTATTTGATTTCGACTGACATGAGAAATACATCTTCATAGTTGGTGACTTCTTTAATGTCTTCTTTAGTTTTGATGTCACTTCGAATGGCAATAGACTCTTTGCTTGTATGAATATCTGTACCTACAACTGTTTTCTTGCCAAGTGCAAGTGTCTTGGGTAAGGATACGCCGCCGGAAGCCCCACTGTCATTCTCGGCTATTTTGATGTCATTTGATGTACCGGCTAGACCGTTTTCGGAACCATCTTTGTTGCTTGTTGCAATGGATACGCTCCACTTCATATGCGTATCGTCTATTCGATGCAGTACGTACATAATCTGAACTCCATCTTTTACCGCCTCAATTGGCTGATTAAATGCAACAACCTGATCTTCGTATTTGCCATTTTTGTAATGATCGATGTACAAGTTGATCGTTCTTACTTCTTTGTTATTTATTTTGACATTATAATAGACGGCATTAGCTGAGACAGCGGACAACAAATTGCGTTCAAAGTTTGATAGTTTCACTTCTTTCAGCTCAGCATCCGGTATTTGCTTTTGTGTACATGCGCCAAGCAAACAAATACAACTAATCATCATTACCAATCCAAATCGTTTCAATGAATCGCTCCCCTTAAACCATTCTACTTCCATTATACAGAATATTTCATTTATGTAACTATTTTTTCAATAAAAAAGCTGCTCCGAAAAATTTAGGAGCGGCCTTTTGTTGGAAGTTAAATGATTTGGCCAAAACGCACTTTTTTATTTAATGCGTACATGATTGGAATACCTACTGCCATGATGCCAAGCTCTCCGGCGGCGGTTGTCAGCCATGACCAGAAAAATGGCAAGTCAAGCGCAATATACAATTCAAATGCGATGATGAACATATTGAATGTAAATACCAGCGTGTTGGCGATCATATGTGTAACAGGCTTTTTAATAATTCTGCCAAGCAGTATGACAATTCCCAGTGAAATGGCGGAATGAGCGACCCCGAAAATAAGATCATATACACCGGTCGGTGAAAAGATATTCGTTAAAAATACCCCGACGATAATGCCGAAAAAATATTTCTTGTTAAATACTACGAGATGGTTGAATATCTCCGGAATCCGAAATTGAATATTCGAAAAAGCCAATGGCGGAAAAATAAGCAATACCATTGATACGGCGACATATAATGCCGCAATAACTGCGTTTACTACTAGTGTTTGGATTTTCATTTCTTTCACTCCTTAGTTTTTTTGCGTGGGATGGTTTCGAACCACGGTTTGGAAAATAACCAAACTATTATATTATAAACGATTGCCTGCAGATTGCAATAGCAGAAATCGCGGCAGGCATGGCAAAAGAGCTTGCTTTTCAACAAATGGTTTTGTATAATATTTCTTAAATTATGACATAGCTACCGCATTGATGAGAAAAGTAGAATGTGCATATCTTAAGCAGAGAGCTTCGGCAGCTGAAAAGAAGCAAGACATGGCATTTGAAGATGGCCTCGGAGCTCCGATGGTGAAAAACATAAAGTTAGTAGCTATCGGCGAGAATTGGCACTCGTTATCCAACCCACCGTATTCGTTCATGACGTTATGAGCAAAGGCTGTATGAATCATATAGCGAAGTAAGGTGGTACCACGTAACCCAACCACGTCCTTACCATAGCATGGTAAAGGCGTGGTTGGGTATTTTTGGACGGTAAAGGAAACAACACAACAGGAGGGTTCAGCCAATGAATCATTTGGTATTGCAGACAGATTTCGGCTTATGTGATGGTGCTGTTAGTGCTATGTATGGTGTAGCTAATTCAGTGGATCCCAATTTAAGGATTTTTGATTTGACCCATGAAATTCCGCAATTTAATATTTGGGAAGGGTCGTATCGGCTTTTTCAAACAATGAATTACTGGCCGGAAGGGACCGTATTTGTTTCTGTGGTCGATCCCGGTGTAGGCACATCCAGGCTGAGTGTCGTTGTAAAAACGGCCAGCAATCATTATATTGTTACACCTGACAATGGTACTTTGACCCATATCAAACAGGAAGTAGGCATTTCAGAAGCCAGAATTATCGATGAAAAGATCAATCGGTTGCAGCATTCGGGCGAGTCCTATACATTTCATGGCAGGGATGTGTATGCATACACTGGAGCAAGGCTTGCAGCTGGGGTCATCACGTACGAACAGGTAGGGCCAGCGCTGGATGTGGACCAACTGATTGAATTAAAACGACCGAAAGCAGAGCGCAAAGAACAGCAAATTTGTGGCAATATTGATATTTTGGATGTCCGCTTTGGCAATCTATGGACAAATATCAGCCGGCAATTATTCAGGGAAGCACAAATCGCATATGGCGATACACTGGAAGTCACAATTGCCAATAAGCGGCAGCAATTGTATAAAAACCTTGTCACGTTTGTACATTCCTTTGCTGAAAGCCGTTTGGGCGAACCGTTACTTTATGTCAATTCCGTTGATCATATTGCGCTTGCCATCAACCAAGGATCCTTTGCCGGGGCATATCATATCCAGCCGGGAGCCAATTGGAAAATAACGATTCGAAAATTAAACAGCAGTCTTTGATTTGTCAAAGACTGCTGTTTATCCATCCGCAGCGTAACTTTGTGTTTTTAAATTAATGCATCACGACAATATTTTTATTTGCCCGGGATAAAACCTTGCTGTAAAAAGAGTCGCTGCCAATGCAAATTATACGATCGCAAAGCTGTTTGATCTCATCCATATCATGCGATGTATAGATAATCATTTTTCCTTTTTCTTTGGCAAGTTTTGTAAGGAAACTGCCAATTTCAATACGGGATTTCAAATCGATGCCTACCGTTGGCTCATCCAATAATAAGATGGTTGGATCGTGAATGAGACTGATTGCCATATTCAGCTTGCGTTTCATGCCCCCCGAAAGTGTTTTGACAGGTTCCAGCCATTTTTCCAGCTTCATATCCAGACAAATCTGCTGCAATTGTTTTTCATTAAGATGTTTCCAGGAAAGTTTTTCAAAGAATCGCATATTATCTTTTACGCTTAATTCCTCCCACAATGCAATATCTTGCGGTACGAATCCGATATATTGTCTAGCGGATTTCCTGTTTTTAAGCATATCTATTTCTCCAAATTGCAGTTTGCCTGCAGAAGGTTTATCCAGCGTTGCAATAATTTTAAGCAGCGTTGATTTTCCGGCACCGTTTTCTCCTACCAAACCGACGATTTCTCCAGCCTGAAGGGAAAACGAAATGTCATGTAGAATTGTTTTCTTCCCGTAATGTTTGGTGATACCTTCCAATTGCAGCATCGTCTTGCCTCCTTAGTGATTAGTAGATAGATTTTCGTTTTGAAAAATACCAGCCGGTGATTAGCAGCAAACAAAATGCCGGAAAAGAATAATTTATTCCTCCGTGCAGGAAATTCTGCAGCGGATTCAGCCTGAGAAACCAAGCAGAAGATGAACCGAATGCACCAGGCAGGATACTGCTTCCGCTTGCCAATGTCATCATGAGTACCACCGCGAACGAAACACTATAAAAGGTGAAGGAATGCTTGAACAAGAGTGCCAGCAAGAATCCTGCCGAAGTCAGCATTAATTGCAAGGCGAATAAAATAACCGGCGTATACAGACTAAAACTTGTCTGCAGCACAACATGAAAAACCACCGCCACTATTAAATCAAAAATATACAGCAGGAAAAAGTACAGCAGCGCATTTCCAAGTAAATATTGCCGATAGCTATAGCGCATGAATGAAAAGCGGACAAAAACACCGCTTTGTTTTTCTTTTATGATCCAGTCCATCAGGAAGAATGAAACAAGCGTATGCAATAATACCCAGATTGCCCAAATATCCAAGGTTGTTTTTTCCTGTGGCTTCAGGCTGTCGGCAGCAGGCAGAAAGGAAAAAGTTGTTAGAAGCAGATTTTCTTCCTTTTCAATTCGATTGCTTGTGTCCACGATTTCATCCCATGTCCATTGTTGTTTTTTGCCAGCTGCGTCGGCAATGCCTTTTATCGTGTAGGCTGCTTTGGACCGGCTGGTCTCTTCCTGAACAAGTGAGACAATCATTTCCTTTACCGGTGTATATGCAATGGACAAATTGGAGCGGTAACCGGTAAGGAGCTCGTCGCGATTTCCGTTGCGGATTTCTTCCTCATAACCGCTGTGTAGGACGAACACGCTATCAAGTTTATGAATTTCCAATAAATGCAAAGCTTCAGCTTCATCCATTACTTGTACTTGAAGGGTTGGCGAATGCTTGATATCATGCAGCAGTTTCATAGCCATTGGTGATTTCTCTTCCATTACCATCCCTACAGGAACTTTCGTTTGCTGCTGAAATCCCTGGAAAAGTGTGTGAATCAGTATGGAGCCAACGATTGGAAGCAGGAGCCAAAATAACAGTCCGGCAGCCTGTTTTTTCCAATGGAGCCATCTGGTTTGCAATATACTTTTCATCGCAGCATTCGCTCCTTCCATACTGAACTGGCTACAAGGAGTAACATTCCTATAAAAGCGGTATATGCAAGAAGGGAATAGTCCGCATATAATCGTTGATTCAGTATAATTTCTTCCAGCCAGTGGAAGGCACTATTCCCAAATACAAACGCTAGGTCATGCTGGATCTTTAACGAAAAATACATGGCGGGGATAATTGCACCGCTGGCAGCCAGCAGTAGTAACGTTGCAATATATTGTGTGAGTAATACCAGTTTCTCTGAACGAATAACATTTTCAATAATAGCAAGCATTTCGAGAAAACTAATACTGTACAATAAAGCGATAATAAAAATTCGCCTATAGTCAACAAAACCGATTGCCAAATCGACATAATGCGTTATGCCATACAATGCCAGCATGCCGCATGCAAGAACCAGGCATAATGTAACGATCATTCTACCAATATGTTGCTGGATGCTGCTGATGCCATATAGATACATGCGCTGATTCATTTTTGTACCCGATTGTTTATACAGCGAATGGAAAATCAGCAAGGTCCACAATGTAATAACAATGAACCATCCGGCGATGGAAAAGTATTTCAACGGGGATGATGTTGCATGGTTGGCAATCTTTTCTTCATCTAAAACCTGGTCCTTGCCCATCACGTACAATAAAAATTCCTTAAATTGATCAAACATCAATGCCCGTCTGTTTTGGTCCGACATGCCCATGTTTTTTGCATAATGGTCGATTGTTAAAATATTCGCCTGCGAGGTGGCAATATGTCTGGCGACACTGTCGATTAGCTGCTTAATTAACCTGCTGTTTGTTGGTTGTTTGGGATTTCCGATAATCGCGATTTTAACAGGGACGCCTTGATAAAGATTTTCTGTGAAACCGTCGGGCAAAACAATATAAGATCCAAGCTGGTCCTTTTGGACAAGCTTCTTTGCCGCGTTTTCCTCCATCGTGTCAACCTGCAAATAATTGCCTAACTGTGATGATTCCGTAATTAATTTCACAATCATTTTTGTTTCTGTTGATTGGTCCAAATCAACCAATCCGACGTTGATACTTCCGGTTTCATCCTGTGTGAAAAGGGCAGCGGCAATCACTACGACAAGAAATATCAGCAGTATCGGAAATAGCAAAAGAAGAGGAAGTGATAGCCACTTCCTCCTCACTTGCTTAAAATTATTTACTGTGAATAATCCTATATGTCTGATAAAACGCATGATACCATCTCGTTTCAACAAGTAAGATTAGCGCACCTTTCACTTGTACTTACTTACCAGCTTGGTCCAAGCATTTGGAGAAAGTATTGCTGAGCTTTTGGTGCTACATCATTCATAAAGTAATCTTGAATTTCTTCTACGCTCATCGTGCCCAGGTCTTTTGTTTGATCCGCTTTCGGCAACTCGACTTCCTTCACTGTTTTGGCGGATTTTTTCAGGTTTACTGCTACTTTGGCACCTTCAAGAAACTCCCCGTCCAACGATACTTTATTGTTGGAATTCATCTGATCTTTTTCATACGTTGCATCTCCGGACCAGGTTAGGCTTCCGGTTGTTTGCGAATCCTTGTCGGTTGCAGTGATTTTTCTTTCAAAGTCTCTTTTGCCATCTTTCAGTGTTTCGTCTGCTTCATAGACAGCTTCAAATTGATTTACAGATAGTTTAATAGAATCATTGATCTTGCCATCCTTGTTGGAAAGGGTGCCGTCTATATCCATTTTTCCATCACTGAAGTCATCTTTAAAGCCGAGTGTATAAGCAAATTTTTGTTCTTTTTCACCTAGTGATTGGGTGCCATTGGCTTTTAACGTGACAAGTTGATCCTTTTCAGGTCCCATTTTCACAGAAAAGTCACGCTTGACAATTGTATTATCCTTGACCCAAATAGTAGAGGTAAGTCCATCCGGAATATGGAAATCTTTCAAATTCTTATTTGCTTCTTTCATTGCATCAGTAAAGTCCTTAACAAGGTCATCTGCACTTTGCATACCTGTCATGGAACTATCAGCAAAGGATGAACCAAATTGCTGCATTTCGTATTGTTCTTTGATGATATTTTTCAGCTTTTTATCCTTTTCAGCCTTTGTAAATAATTTGGAAAGGATATCTTTTACATTTTGTTCGGTCAAATGCATCGTGATTTTTTCGGCGTCGGTAGATTTTCCGTCGACGTCGATCTTTTTATCGGAAGATTTGAAAGCATCGCCTGGTAATTCGTCATAGATCATATCAAGGTATTCTTTTTTCAAATATTCCAGGTCTTCTTCGGGAACACTGCTTTTTTCAAAAAACTTCGTGAAATCGAGCGTAAACTTATTTTCATTCATCGGATCAGCTTCATTCATCAATTTTGCCAAATCTTTATCTTTAATTTGCAGCAGCTCATCCAAAAATGGCAACTTCGCAGATAGCTTGTGGGAATCGATAGAAAAGGCGATATCACCTGTTTCAATTTCTCCCATGCTTCCGTTTAAAGTCATGGTGGCTTTCTTATTTTCCAAATCTGTTTGTGTGGATACCTTCAGCTTGGAATTGTTGACAATTTGCTCCGGACTGAACATGTCATCGGTGGAAAATCCGCCGTATGGTGATTCATAGTTTCCAGTGAGTTCAAAATCGTTTTTCACCGGGTTTTTTTGTGTTATTTCATACCAATCAACTTCAGGCTGGTATTGTTCTTTCACATGTTCTGCAACCTTATCGAAGGATTGCTTCTCAGCAAGAAAATATTTGGCTTTCGGTGATTTGTTTAATAATGCAAAAGCTGCGACAGCACCTGCAACAACTAGTACTGCAACGAGAATAATTGCGAGAAGCTTTTTGGAACCTCCTTTTTGATTGTTTTCATTCATTGTTTCATCCATTTGCTTTCCCCTTTCGCTGTTTTACCCCCAACTTAATATATATGTATGGCAGGAGTAAATACAACTTCATATTTACCTATTCATTCTATACATTACACCAAAACCGGTCAATCGGTTTTGAAAAATATTTAAAACTGGCAATTTTAGGGAACAGACGAGAAGTGGAGCAAGATAAATAAAAATAGGTAAGTTGTCACAAGTTTATGCTGAAGAAAAATTGCTTAGAAGCGCGAAAATGATGAAATGCATACCACCCGGGACTTTTTCATCATTTTGAATATACGTTTATCATATATTCAACGTCGTACCCATAAAACAGGTTTGGATAGCTAACTGATTAATCCTAGTTTGCATTCAACAAATCCCTTGACAATTTAGTAAAGAATGGCCATTCTTTTAAAGCATTATTTCTTCACAAAATATGAAAGATAGAATTGGTGAATACTTTAAATAAGTAGACTTGAACAAATTATCTCCAATCATCCCAATCTCCTTAAGGCGCACTTATAGCGATTACCCTGCGTAAGTTGAGCTATAAAGAAAAAACTCCCAAGTATATGCCCTTGGGAGTTGGATAAAGAAATTGTTTTTTGGAATTTAGGAGCTGGCTGCTTGCTGTACACCTTGTTGCAAAGCGTTAACCATTTCCTTCTTTTCGTTTTGATCGGATTGTTTCCAGATCAACTCAAACAGCACGCCTAAACCGGGAAGCATTTTTTCCTCGCCATTTTGAATGGCATCAACAATGGTCGCCTCGAGCTGTTGCTGATCGTTATCCGAAATGTTTGATATAATTGCTTTTCGTAAATTCAAATCCATAATATCGCTCCTTAGCAATGATTTATGGTTGATAGTTTGACCCGAATTGCCAAAAATATGTATGATAGTAGCAGCTTAATTGGAAACGGAATGAGAGAAATGATAAAAATTACATCCGCACAAAATGAAAAAGTTAAAAAATGGCGTAAGCTGCATACCAAAAAAGGAAGGATAAACAGCGATTCCTTTTTAGTGGAAGGTTATCACCTGGTTGAAGAAGCACGAAACAGTGAATGGAAAATAATAGAGGTGATCGTTTCAGAAAAAAATCACATACCTGATTGGAGTCAGGCATATCGTGTTTTTCAACTTAGTGAACATGTCTTTCGGCAAGTATGCCAAACAAAGAATCCCCAAGGAATTGCTGCTGTTATAGAAATGAAATCAAAAAAACCATCCGATGCTGCATGTGTGCTTATGCTTGATGCGATACAAGACCCAGGCAATCTTGGCACGATTATCCGGACAGCGGATGCGTGCGGCTTTGATAGTGTATGCCTTGGAAATGATACAGTGGATCCATATAACGATAAAGTGATCCGGTCCACACAAGGGTCCCTTTTTCATATTGCACTAGAGCATGTAAATTTAAAAGAAAAAATAGTAGCGTTAAAAGAGGAAGGATTTTCTGTTTGGGCATCGGCTTTACAGCACGCTGATAATTACCAGCAAACTCCAATACCGGAAAAAATAGCGCTCATTATTGGCAATGAAGGGGCTGGGATTCAGCCAGATTTGCTTAAACTTGCTGATCAAATTGTCAAAATCCCAATTTACGGTAAAGCCGAGTCACTTAATGCAAGTGTTGCTGCGGGTATTTTGATGTATCATGTCAAAAATGGGCAAGTGAGTAACCATAACTAGCCAAGAGAGTCCATCACGGTAAGGAACTGGTAAAATACGTTAGAAACTAGCCAAGAGAAGGTCTCTTACAGCAAGAAATCAACAATCCGCAAGAAAGCACAAAGGCGAAGGCGCCCTTACAGGCTAAAAGCGCGACGTCCTGGGACTGCGATTACTCGCCCCACCGAAGAGCTTCTGTCACAATACCTGTACTAGCACGCCCTGTGCGTCGTAGCAACGTACAAATTGAAGCACTTTGGGGCTGCGATTATTCGCCCCATCAAAACATCTGGGGCTGCATGTTACTCGCCCCATCAAAACATCTGCTAGTTGCTGGGCGCTGGAGCCGGACGTGACTGTCATAGCAAATGACATGAATACAGCCAATTTTATATTTTCTTTCCCTACAAGTTGCAAAAGAAATGGAAGTTATCTATAATCTTGTCTTTGACAGTTTTTAAAGAGTAAAACCTTCCTAACCCTTGCTGTAAAGGATTTTGGAAGGTTTTTTTCACGATCAAAAATTGCGTACTATTTTGGTTTCTTCAATTGTTTTAAACTTTTTTCATATCCTTTGTCGGGACAATTTCATAATCCGTTCGAAACCCGAACACTTCATGCAATTTATCCGTTAATTCATCCCGCTCGTAAATGGGAACATAACCTTCACCGGATACTTCCATTACCTCCATATTTCGTAACTTTTGGATGATTGTGGGACAAGCGAATGCCTCTCCTAATTTTTGCTCCACTATACAATAGATGAGTAAGGCAAGAAAACAAGTAAGGAAATGAGCTTCGACCCGATCGTCATTTCGTACATACACAGGCCATGATTTCAACTCGCTTTTCATCATGCGGAAACGTTCTTCAATTTCCCAGCGTTGCTGATTGATACGGATCAATTCCAGTGGATCGGACTCCAAATTGGTACATACCCCATAAAATCCGTCGTACCACGCTTCTTTTTGGATCGCTTCTTCGTCCAATGAAAAATGAGTCTCCTTGGCAACTTCTCCGTCTTTCGTTGCGTATTGTGCCTGTATAAAACGGGCAGGATCATTGGCCTTTTTCTTTTTAAGGGAAGACGGTTTTTTTACCTTTTTTCAATGCTCGTTCGATTTGTCTCTCCCGAATGGTTTGTTGATAATGTTTATATTTGGGTGAGAACGTGACAAGAAGCCGCTGTTCCAAATTTCCTTCTTTTATCCAACGTTCCTTGAAGTATGTTGTTTGATTCCCGAAGCTGTCGTCAATATCAGAAAGATGAATGGCTTTATCGCCTGTCTTTACATGCCACCCAGGTGGGTCAAGGGCCCATTCTTTCAAATGTTTCTTTAACTTTTTGATGGATTGTGTGGTGATGAATCCGCGTCCGCCCAGCGTGTTGTATATGCGATTTTTTTCAGAAGAAAGCCCCGCGTCCGTACAGACGACAAATTGGGATAACGCAAAGTCTTTTAAAATCCTTTTTTTCAAGGGCTTAAGCGATCCTTGCTCATTCTCGTTTCCCCTAAAAATGGAAAAAGCAAGGGGAAGACCGGAAGCATCCATAAACAAACCCATTTGAACAATCGGATTCGGTCGATTTTCTTTGGATATCCCCATCTTTTTGTTCGATTTCGAAATAAAAATTGGTGCAGTCGTAGTACAAAATTTTTTTGTTGCGCTTGACTAATTTTTTCAGGCCTTTTTTATAAACCGTTTGTTGAATAAAATCCGTCTCCTTTTTCAGTACATCCAACGCGCGATACAGTTGGTGCGGCTCGCATTGAATGCCTTCCAATAAGGAGTGCTTGTTCGAAAGAGTTCTTTTTAGACGTAGGATGCAGCACGCGCATATAAATTTTTGGACAGGATTTCATTGAGGTCCTAATGAAACTGATATTTTTCCTCAATGGTCTTTGTCGTGTGCTGTAAACCTAGCTGATGATAAACGGATTGTAAAAACATATAACCAACATTGTATACACGTCGCTGGTTGCGCTCAACCATTTTCGCGGATTGTATTTTGCGATAATGACCGCACTTTTTTGTTTCCTTTCTTCCGTTAATTTTTTTGCATAGGCCCGCGCCCATTCCTCAGGATCCACACACGGATGTTTTTCACGGATCTCTTTTTCATTTCCAAGCGCTTCCACCACTTTTGCCGTTGATTTTCCGTTAATGTCACGGACATTTTCAATGACGGAATAGGAAACGGAATTCTTGGACACACTCTTTTTAATTCGCATCGCTATCCCTCGATTTCCTTTAGATACGTCTTTCATAACATAGTACTAATTAGTACTCAATAATAAAAAGGAAATTTGATAAAAAAATTAAGTCCTCACAAGGCTTACAGCGTTTTTTGGAAGTGAAACTGTCAAACATCCGAAATATCATCCTTAAAATTCAATAAATAAAATATTTTCGGTATAGTCATTGACGGACTAAAGCGTTAAAATGTACAATTGGATTAATGAAAAATTACAGGTAAGGCTGATTAGGAAAGGAGCATGATAACATGGGGATTAGGAATTTGATTTTTACTCTTCATTTTTAGATTCTTAAAATGAGGAGGACTATAGTTGGAGAAAAATAGTTGTAAGGCTGCTATTTGTGTAGATCATGTCAGCTTAAAATATTATAACGGTGTTTATGGAATTCGTGATATATCGGTTGCATTAAACAAAGGAGAATTGATTGCACTCATCGGTGCAAATGGAGCGGGTAAATCAACTTTTTTGAATGTGTTGTGTGGTTTACTGCAGCCAACTGAGGGTGATATTTATTATGACAAAAAAATTATCGATGTTAGCACACCTTTTCATCAGATTGGATGGAGCAAACAAACTCATGCCATTGATTGGTACCTGAACGTTTACGATAACGTATTTTTTGGAGCCAGAATGTCCGGGATGAAAAAGAAAGAGGCTAAGCAAAGAACCTTGGAGGTCCTGGAGCTGGTCGGCTTATTGGAGTTGAAGGACCGTGATGTCGATGCTTTATCAGGAGGTCAGCAGCAAAGGGTACAAATTGCCAGGGCGCTCGTTCATAATGCAAGTATTTTAATTCTTGATGAACCGACAACAGGACTTGATGCGCAGACATCCGAGAATTTGCTAAACCACTTAAGGGAAAGGGCAAACGATGGCGTTATTGTAATTGTTTCTTCTCATGATTTGAATTTGGTTGATGCCTTTTGTGATAAAGTTTTGCTGCTTAAGGAGGGTAAAATTGTCACGTTTGAATCGAAGCAGCAATTTTTGGCACGCTATGTGGATAAAGAGGTACTCACCATCGCGTATGAAGGGGATCTTCCTCCAGTAGCAATCCAGCAGTTGGAAGAAATAGCGTATTTTGTTGAAAATGACCATCAAATACGTCTGGAAATAGCGCGAGAGATGCAGGTTGGCACCATTATTCGGATCATTGACCCATATGTTCGGGTGGTGGATATCAAGCGCGATTCTCCAGGGCTTCGAGAGGCATATTTGGAAGTTGCCAGGGAAAAAGGTGAGGTGACGCAGGGATGAAAAAATCCAGCACCACTTTATCCTATGTAACAACGAAAGACTTTCGAAACGGTGTGAGGTTTCAATGGCGTAAAGCATTCATTCTAGCTGAAAATGAACTGAAAGCAATTCGCAATAACAAACCATTATTGGTCAATGCGTTTTTTAACCCAATACTTTATTTGGTGTTTTTTATGGCTGGACTTCGTGGTATGGCGGGTGATATCCAGATAGGGAATGGGGTCGAAATTGATTTTTTAATGTTCACGCTTCCTGGGATATTCATGATGTTAGTTATTAGCTTGATGGGACATACCGTTTACCGGAGTACAATAGATAAACGGTGGGGGCTGCTAGGATACAAATTCATGAATGGCATTTCACCACTGGCATATGTTTCGGGATTGATTGTTTATCCATTTCTTGTGTTTATTGGACAAACCTTTCTATTGGCAGGATTATCCTTTTTTTACGGGTTGCAATACAGTCTTATCCATCTTTTATTGACGATATTGATGGGGATGGTGGCAATAGTGTTCTGGTGTTGCATCGGTATTATCATTACCACAAGGGTAAATGATTACCACCAGCGTGATATGGTGCTTGGACTGCTGCAGCTGCCGTTGCTGTTTACAGCGCCCGCATTTTACGCAATAGAAAGTGCTCCGTCGTATATTCAGATGATAGCCTCGTTCAACCCGGTTACTTATCAAGTTACAGCAATAAGGAGCATTTTCATTGGATATCCGGATTTTACAATGATTTGTATTACTGTGTTGATTTCCACAGGGGCTTTGTTGCTGGCAATTTTGTTGATTAGGAAGGCAGAACTGGTGAGTAGGGAACATTAAAAAACAAGAATGACACATTAGTATGTGGGAAAGTTAAATGATTCGCATAAATATTGGTTGAATTGTCTTGCCCCTTTTGGACTTAGCATCCAAGAGGGGCTTACATATTGAAGAATAGGGGTTAACTGTTAAGGGGAAAAATTAATGGAATTTCAAATCACTCAGCATGAAGAATTCCACCATATATGTGCAATTTGTCCCCACAACGAAATATGCCAGAAAACAATGCTGGTTTCATAGATAGACGTATCTAAAGGGAAATCGAGGGATAGCGATGCGAATTAAAAAGAGTGTGTCCAAGAATTCCGTTTCCTATTCCGTCATTGAAAATGTCCGTGACATTAACGGAACAACAGAAACAAAAAAACGCGGTCATTTATATCATAATACTAAATAGTACTCAATGATGAAGTTGGGAATTTGATAAAAAAATTAAGCCCTTACAAGGCCTACAGCGTTCTGATTACTTGCCCCACCGAAAACCATTTGGGGCTGCGGTTACTCGCCCCATCAAAACATCTGGGGCTGCATGTTACTCGCCCCATCAAAACATCTGCTAGTTGCTGGGCGCTGGAGCCGGACGTGGCTGTCATAGCAAATGACATGAATACAGCCAATTTTATATTTTCTTTCCCTACAAGTTGCAAAAGAAATGGAAGTTATCTATAATATGTACAGATCTGAATTGTATAATGACAGGCTATGAAAGAGCGGTTGGACAAAATAATTGCGCTACAGGGAGGAAACGCCGTTGACTGCAAGCGTTTCTGCTGCATTTTTGTTTGATTTTCACTCTGGAGCCGACACTTGGACCTTGTTTATACAAACAAGTAAAGGTGTTCCGGTAATTCCGTTATCTGCTATTGAGTTGGGCATTTCTGTATGAATGCCAACAAGGGTGGTACCGCGATCGAACCTCGTCCCTTTTATTAGGGGCGGGGTTTTTATTTTTGACGAATCAAGGAGGAAAAGAAGTTGAAGGAACAATTGCAAGCCTTGCAACAAGAGGCAACTGATAAAATACAGCAGGCATCCGAACCAAAGGAATTGCAGGCAATAAAAGTAGCATATCTTGGGAAAAAGGGCTCCGTGACCAAAGTATTAAAAGGTATGGGCAAACTTTCCAAAGAAGAACGACCGGTCATTGGAGAAATGGCAAATCAGGTACGGAGTGCAATCACGGAGGCAATCGAGAAAAAGCAAGAGGCGTTGGAAACAGCGCTGCTCGCTGAAAAACTGGAAAAAGAAGCAATTGACGTGACGTTACCCGGACGGCCGGTTCGTAACGGCGGCGCTCATCTATTGACAACGATTATGGAAGAAATCGAGGATATGTTTATCGGCATGGGATTTGAAGTAAGAGAAGGCCCACAAGTGGAGACCGATTATTTCAACTTTGAGGCGCTGAACTTGCCGAAAAATCACCCTGCACGTGATATGCAAGATTCCTTTTATATCACAAACGAGCTGTTGCTAAGAACCCAAACATCACCTGTACAAGCAAGAACAATGCAGGCATACGGCGGTGACAAACCGATCAGAATGATATGTCCCGGAATTGTATACCGCAGAGACACGGATGATGCAACGCATTCCCATCAATTCACACAAATTGAAGGATTATTTGTTGATAAAAACGTCCGAATGAGCGATTTAAAAGGTGTACTCAATGTATTTGCCAAAAAAATGTTCGGAGAGGACAGGGAAATTCGTTTGCGCCCGAGCTTTTTCCCATTTACAGAGCCTTCCGTTGAAATGGATATATCTTGTAAAGTGTGCGGCGGCCATGGCTGTTCCGTTTGCAAAGGGACCGGTTGGATTGAAATCCTGGGCGCCGGCATGGTTCACCCAAACGTATTGGAAATGTCGGGCTATGATCCAGACGTCTATTCAGGATTTGCATTCGGAATGGGACCGGAGCGCATTGCAATGCTGAAATACGGGGTAAATGACATCCGTCAATTCTATACAAATGACAAGCGCTTTTTGAAACAATATCATCAAGCTTAACGGTAGACTGCGGTAAAAGTCAAGTAGTTAATCAAAAAAAGATGTAAGACGTTTTGGGCAATATATCGGTTTTTGGGTATA